>DASWTM010000144.1:0-82487 GCA_036402115.1 Chryseosolibacter sp. | reverse complement strand
GTTGGGAAATCATCTGAGCTCGTTGTACCTAGCACGATCAGCTCCTCATCGTTGTTCATCACCAGGCTGTGAGGTGACTCCGCGCTTTCGCCTCCGATGTGTGTCGCATACAACAATTTCTTACCAAGAGAATCGTACTTCAAAATTCCGATATCCCAATTTCCATCATTCGTCTGTTGGAATGCGCCAGGCGTTGCGGGGAAATCGCCACCCAGCTGTTGGCTTGTAACTCCGGCAGAATACAAATTTCCATGCTCCCCGGGAGTCGCTGTGCTGCCCCAGTTGTCCGCAGTCGAACCCGAGTAAGTAGAAAAAATTAGCAACGGGTCCACCACCAACTCATAGCACGGATCGTAGCCCTGCGGAAAACAAAAGGTGACAAGTTGTCCATTCAAATTGTACGCAACCTCCACATCTACCTTACGGCCATCCATGATTTGCCATGCTATGGGTCGCTTCTCGACTAATTCGCCAACAGAGGTCTTCAGTACAAGGTTACCATTATCGAGCGCCAACCGCTCGGCTCCCTCATACTGCACTACTATCTGCGAAGGATCGGCATACGGAGCAACGACATAATCGTATTTGAGATTCTCTCCTATGGAATAAACTTTCAGGTCGATGCCTTCATAAAGGCCCGGGTATAAAATTCCTTTGTATCCGTGAGCGAAACTTGCCCAACGACCCGCATCGTTTCCCAGGTAAAAATTCCAATACTCATCTGTTTTTCCAAAGGTGTATGGTAGCGCGCTGAGATTGGCGCCCACGAATTGTGCTTTGACAAGATGCCCTTGAATGAAATCACTCACAGCATCTGGTTTGGAATGAAGGTGTGTTTGAAGATGATTGGCTTCGATCGTTTCCTTGTCAATAAGCCGATAGGCAAAGTATCCGGGGCCTATGCGCATCTGACCGCCCCTGACTAATGCGGCAAAATGCACGTCAGGTGTCCACTGATTTTTGTTTTCGATGAATGTCAGCGATAAATTGTCTTGCGCCTCAAGGGATGTTGACACTTTCAGCAAAACGAGCAACACAACAAACCGGACATACCAAGCCATACACCGAAAAGTAGAAAAGCAAGATAATGAAATTCCGGTTACTAGCTCTCTTTCCTCAGCACCTGAAGCGGTGGAGTGCTGATAACCTCCCGTGAATTGAACCAACCAATTGCCATGGTCAAAAGAACAACGCCCCCTCCGATGATTGAAAGTTCAATCCAATCAAATGCGAAGGTGATTTCGAAAAAGAATTTAGTCAGCAGCCACCCCCCGGCCAAAGACAATATCATACCCGTAAGCGCTGAGAACAATCCGAGGTACGCGTATTCGATTAACGTAATTTGGGTGATTTGACTTGTACGGGCACCAACGGTTCGAAGAAGAACGTTTTCCTTTATCCGAACAAACTTGCTGTTTATTACTGCACCCGCAAGAACTACAAGACCCGTGATGATACTGAATAATGCAAGGAAGCGGATAATCAACCCGAGTTTATTAAACAGCTCGTTCACGGTGTTCAGGATCAATCGAAGGTCAATCAACGAGACGTTCGGAAATTGCATTACGAGTGCCTGCTGGAATTTGTTCGCCTGCGCCTGATCATCGATGCGTGTAGCCGTCACGTAGATCTGGGGTGCGCTCTCCAAAACACCCGTAGGGAAAACAAAAATAAAGTTTGGTGGATCCTTTGGCCACTCCACTTTTCGAACTCCGCTGATGTAGGCTTTCACAGGAACGCCCTGCACATCAAATACGAGAGAATCACCAATCTTCACTTCGAGATTTTCCTCCATCCCTTCTGAGATGGTCACAAACACCGAATCGCCAGCCGTGGCCCTATACTGCACTTTTCCTTTTATCAGTTCTTCCGAATGATGCAGTGTGTCCCGATACGTGATTCGGTATTCCCTTGTCAATGCCCAATTAGGAACGCGATCAGAGGTGTCGCGCTGGAGAGAGTCAACGGTCCTGCCCCTGAGTTCGCTTAAACGGCAGGTAATGATAGGTACAACCTGATTTACGTTCAGTTTATTCTCCTCCATCAACCTGATCACACCATCTTTTTGAGACGGTTGTATATCGAATAAAATTGTATTGCTTTGATTTTCCTGACCGGTAAACTCAACCTGGCTCAGCATACTCTGCTCCACGATGTTCAGCGTTGAAATGATGAATGCCCCCAGCCCTATCGTTACCATCAGCACACGTGTTTGATTGTTAGGACGGAACAGGCTTGAAAGGGAATGCCTCCAGATGAACCCGGCTTGGTGTGGAAAAAATCTTCGCACCACCATCAGGAGCAAGATTGCCACAACGGTGAGGCATGCAAGCGCTGCCACCAGCCCGAGAAAAAACATAAGGCCGGTAAGTATGCTCTTCGTCTGGATGGCTGCGAACGCCATCGGAAAAAGGGCAATGAGAATAATAGCAACAACTTTCGTCTTCGAAAAAATTCGAACAGGTTTTGAATCGGTTCGCAACACCGAGAGGGGTGGAACAAAGCGCACACCCACCAACGGCAAAATGGAGAACAGAACCGAGACAACTGTACCAATCAACAACCCGAGCAAAAGCGATTGCCACGAAACGGAAAACGTCAGATCAAACGGGATGACTCCATCGAGGAAGTAAGGAATCAACTGTTGAATACCTACACCAATTAATGAACCCACAATACTGCCGACAATTCCCAACAAGAAAATCTGGATAAAAAAGATATTGAACGCCTGCCACCCTGACGAGCCTACGCATCGCAGCACGGCAACTTCTTCACGCTTTTCCCGAGCGTATATGTGAACCGAACTTGCCACACCAATGCAACCTAGTATCAACGCGACAAAGGCGAGCAAGGAAAAGAAACGATAGATGGATTGGAAGCCTTCTCCTAAATCTTCTTTTCGTTCCTCAACCGTGTCAAAGCCGTAACCGTGCTTCCTAAGTATTGGCCGGATTTTTTCAACCGTGGCTGCCTTTTGTTTCTCGGAATATATTTTGAAGTACTGCTTATAGTTGACACGGCTTCCAAACTGCACCAACCCTGTGGAATCAAGGTGATCCAGTGAGATGTACACGGAAGGCGTGAAGGTTGTCATGATACCTCCACCTCCTGGAATTTTTTTCACCACACCGGAAACCTTAAACACAGAATTACCAATGCGGATTGAATCGTCCGAACTCACTTCGAACTGACTTGCAAGCGTTTCATCCAGCATCGCATATTTCCCGTCTTTTACTTTCCGGTAAGCGTTTGAGGGTTGCGTTTCGATTTCCCCATAGAAAGGAAAATTCCCTTTCAGCGCCACAAGACGGATAAGGCGTGACTGACCATTGTTGAGGAACAAAACCATAGAAGCCATATCCGCCTCCGAAGCCTGGGGATATTTAAGTGAGTCAAAGAGTGTCCTTACCTCGGGAACAAATTTCTTATCGCCATTGACAACCAGATCTGCGCCCAACAATTCTTTCGCGTTGTCATCAATGTCTTTCTGCAGGGACTGATTCAGTGAGTCTAGTGCAACCACGGCTGCGATACCGGTGATCAGCGATGCTGTGAAAAGCATTAGCCTCGAGTAGTTGTGACGGGCATCTCTCCACGCCATGCGCCACACCCAGCGATCCGTAAAAATATTTTTTGTCTTCCGCTTTATTTTAATGATGTACTCGATCATACGTCAGCGGATTAGCGTGCGATAGAAGGACTGTAGATATCCTGGACAAGGTGGCCGCCTTTCATCCGGAGAATACGCTGTGTGCGTTGCGCCAGTTCGAGGTTGTGTGTCACGAGAACAAGTGTTGTGCCCTGCTCTTTGTTCAGGCCGAAAAGCAAGTCCGTAATGTGGGTCGCATTCTCTTCGTCCAAGTTCCCGGTAGGCTCATCTGCGAAGAGAATCTTTGGATCGGTCATGAAAGCTCGCGCCATGGCTACACGCTGCTGCTCTCCACCAGACAATTGCGAAGGATAATGATGCACCCGGTCTGCAAGACCAACTCGGTGGAGCAGTTCCTTCGCTTTTGGCATCACGTTTCGTTCACCGCGGAGTTCAAGTGGAACCATGACGTTCTCCAATGCCGTTAATGTCGACAGCAACTGGAAATTCTGAAAGACAAAACCCACATACTGATTGCGGATATACGCGCGGTCATCTTCGCTCATGTTGTTCAGCTTAAAACCCATGAGTGAAATTGTTCCTGAAGAAGGTGTGTCAAGACCGGCACATAAACCCAACAGCGTTGTTTTACCGCTTCCGGAAGGCCCAATGATCGATATGGAATTTCCTTGTTCTACTGCAAACGATATTTCGTTCAGGACCACCAGGTCCCGGTCGGCAGAACGGTAAATTTTCGTTAGATTTTCAGCCTGGAGGACGATTTGTGACATTTTTCTTGGGTTCGGCTACTTGAATTTAAATCGTTATTGCACGAAAATTGTTTCAGTAAATAGTAAATGTAAACTGAATTTACTTCATGGTCGTTAAGAAGCTCTTGTTTATTGTCCTCGTCTTGGCCTTTTCGGGATCGGAAGCGCCTAAAACAATATTGTTCTTTGGCGATAGCCTTACTGCCGGCTATGGCCTCTCTCCTGAAGAAGCATTTCCTGCGCTGGTTGAAAAAAAATTGAACAAAAACGGGAAGCAGGCGAAAGTCGTGAATGCGGGACTAAGCGGTGAAACATCTGCCGGTGGTGTATCGCGCATTGACTGGATATTGAAGCAACCTGTCGATATCTTCATCCTGGAACTTGGTGCAAATGATGGCCTGCGCGGGCTACCCGTAGATCAAACGGCAAAGAATCTCCAGATCATCATCGACAAAGTCAAAGCGAAAAATCCAAGAGTCAAAGTGGTCATAGCGGGAATGATGGTTCCGCCTAACCTTGGTGCCGACTACACAAGCAAGTTCCAAAAGATTTTTCCTGAATTGGCAAAGAAGAACAATGCTACGCTGATCCCGTTTCTACTGCAGGATGTAGCGGGAAATGAAAAACTTAATTTGTCAGATGGGATTCATCCGAACCCGGAAGGCCACAAAATCGTTGCAGAAAATGTATTGAAAGCGATCTCCCCGCTGATTTAGTGAATTTTCTTCCTTAACATTAAAATTAAATTGTGGGTTAATCGTCTAACGAGTGTCCACAGTCGATAGTCCACAGTCCACGGCTAATCAGTGGACCGTTTGACTGTGTACTCACCAACAACCCATGAAAAACGAAAAACTACTCCTTCTCATTCTTGCTGCCGGTATGTTCACACACATCATGGACTTTATGATCATGATGCCGTTAGGGCCGCAGCTCATGCGAATCTTCGATATTTCTCCACAGCAGTTTTCCTTGCTTGTTGCCTCGTATACGATTACCGCAGGGGTTTCCGGATTCGCTGCAGCGTTTCTGATCGACCGCTACGACCGTAAGAATGCATTGCTGTTTGTATACATCGGCTTCGCGGTGGGCACACTTGCCTGCGCCTTTGCTCCAACGTATGCGATACTGCTCGTAACACGATCACTGGCAGGAGCGTTTGGTGGTGTTCTGGGAGCCATTATTCTGGCGATCGTCAGTGATGCGGTTCCACTCGAGCGCAGGGCCCAGGGTATTGGAATGGTAATGGCTTCGTTTGGCGTTGCTTCCGTATTAGGCGTTCCATTTGGTTTATTCATCGCGAGCAAGTCTTCGTGGCATGCTCCGTTCCTTCTGCTTGGCGGGCTCGCGGTAGTGATTGCCGTATTGATTGTACTCTTTGTTCCGAGCATGACGAAGCACCTTAACGCCAATGGACACTTGAGCCCTATTCAGGTGTTACGTGAAATTTTTGGAAAACGTAATTCCAGGATCGGGCTTGCGTTCAGCGCCATTCTTATGCTTGGCCACTTCACGATCATTCCCTTTGTCGCCCCCTACATGGTGGGAAACGTTGGGTTTAGCGAATCGCAGCTTGCGTATATCTATCTGGTTGGAGGAGTGTGTACGTTATTGTTTTCACCCTGGGTTGGTAAGATGGCTGATAAACATGGACGTCTTAAGATATTCACCATTTTCGGTTCACTTGTCATCATCCCGATCATTGTCATCACCAATCTTGTTCCGGTTCCGATATGGGCTGCGCTGGTGATTGCTGCGATATTTTTCATCTTCAGCAACGGACGTATGGTACCATCGACCACGATGGAGACTGCGATTATTAAACCTGAATTCCGCGGAAGCTATATGAGTATCCGTTCATCGGTTCAGCAGCTGAGTTCTGGTATTGCCGCGTTTATTGCCGGACTAATTATCACGGAGCAGCCATCGATTTTCGATCCAAATGCAAAGGCATTGGTCAATTACAATTATGTTGGCGTGATTGCCGTTTTCTTTAGTCTCGTATCGCTGTATGTGGCGAGGAAGTTAACGGTTGCAACCAGTGCTTGAAAACATTAGCCACTCCCACCAAGCGCGAGACCTTCGGGAAGAGTCGAAGGAACACGAAGGATGCATCAGAACCTTTGAGTGATCGCTACGGAAATTCTTTATTCGAAGCGCAGGGATTCGATTGGGTCAAGTCGCGCTGCTTTGCTGGCCGGATAGTAGCCTGAGATGAGGCCTACGACAACGCACACGACCATACCCAGCATCATTTCGAACCATGGAATGACGAAGCCATCGATGCTCATGAGACTTGCCAGGAGATTCCCAATGAGGATGCCGAGGATCACACCTGTGACTCCTCCTAGAAGACATACTACGATTGCTTCTACGACAAACTGCTGGCGAATTCGAAGAGGCGTAGCGCCCAGTGCTTTTCTCACTCCCACCTCCCGCGTTCTTTCGGTCACCGACACCAGCATGATGTTCATCAACGCGATGGAAGCGCCCAATAAGGTAATAAATCCAATGCCGAAGCCTGCGATACGCAACCCACCGGTAATGCTTTCCAATTCCTGGGCAAGCGTTTCGCTTTTTTCAATCTCAAAGGAATTTTCGCGGCCAACCTGATCGCCACGAATGCGTCTCATCAAACCTGTGGCCTCACCCATTGCATAATCCATGCGTGTAGGATCTGCGATGCCCACGGTCATATCATACCACAAGCCCCTACCTTTGGCCATCTGATTCGCTTTGATAATGGGGATCACAACCATGTTGTCAAAGTTTTCTTCCGCGATGTCGCCTTTTTCTTTCATTACGCCAATCACTTTGAACTGGGTTCCCATCGAGCTTACTTCTTCCCCTAGCGCATTTCCTTTCTTTGGGAAAAGCTTTTCATATACCTTATATCCAATCACCGCCACCTGCGTTCCGTATTGAACTTCCAGTGGCGAGAATCCACGACCTTGATACATCTCAAGACCATGAAGAGCAAAGTACTCTTCGTTGGAGCCAACAATACCGATGTTTGGGTTAGTCTTCTCTGATTTATGTTTAACCTCAGCAAGCCAGGAAAGGTATGTAGACAAGCTGATGGTTGACTGAACTTCATATTGATCAATAAACCGGAAGGCCTGATTCATCGTGATCTGCGGATACGTTTTTTCCTGCACGCCTTGCGTACTCGAACCGCGATTCGTTCTGCTTCGCACGTCAAATGTATTTACGCCAAGGGAAGAAAGGCTTTCAGTTACCGATTGTTCAATACCTGAGATGGTAGTAAGCATTCCTACGAGGGCGGTAATGCCAATGGCTACAATGAGCGCAGTCAGGACCGATCTTAACAGGTTGGCTTTGATGGAACGCAGCCCCTCGCGAATATTCTCAATTAAATCCATAGGATTGAAACGATCGTTATATGGTAATACGTTGATAAACCATGCCTGAATGTTACATCGGGGGCGTGATTTTTTATCAAAAACCTATATTTACCCGATTTGACAGGAATTCCGGCCTTGAATAAGTAAATTTAGTACATAAAGTAGCTTTAACGATGAGGTTTTCAGTTTTGTTGGTTCTGCTCCTGGTGGCGAAAGTTGCGACTGCGAATTCAATTCTTATACCGATGGACGGAAAGCAAGCCAACCATCTGAAGGCATATGGAATTGCCTACTGGGTGCTGAAAAACGAGCTGGAAGTTGACTGGTTGCTGAATTACCGCGGAGGAAGTTTTATGGTTAAGCACCATCCCGCGATCCAAAATGAACTTGTGGTGAGGGGGGTGAGCTTCGAAGTCATCTCGGATGCACAGGCAAACCAGATCCTCACTGAGATTGCAAGTCCGGCAGTGAACTACGATGTGATGAAGCTGGAGAAATATCCACGCATTGCAGTTTATTCACCGAAATCAAAACAACCGTGGGACGATGCAGTAACGTTGGTTCTTACCTATGCAGAAATTCCGTATGACATCATTTTCGATGATGAGGTAATGAGCGGATCGCTTCCTAAGTATGACTGGCTCCATTTGCACCATGAAGATTTTACAGGGCAGTACGGAAAATTCTACAGCCAGTTCAGCAACATGCCTTGGTATGTTGAGCAAGTAAAAGAATCCGAAGACATGGCGCGAAAGCACGGATTTCACAAAGTATCTCAACTCAAGCTTGCAGTTTCCAAAAAAATAAAAGAGTTCGTGACGGGTGGCGGCTTTTTGTTTGCGATGTGCTCGGCAACCGACAGTTATGACATTGCGCTTGCCGCGGATGGAGTCGATATCTGCGAAAAAATGTACGATGGTGATCCAGCCGATCCGCAGGCACAGGAGAAACTCAACTTCGAAAATACACTTGCCTTCACTGACTTCCGGCTGGTACGTGATCCTTACCAGTACGAATTTTCAGACATCGATAACAATCCGCAAGAACGCGGCATGCGTCAGGATAATGACTACTTCAGCATTTTTGAATTCTCAGCCAAGTGGGATCCGATCCCTACCATGCTGACGCAAAATCACACGCGTGTTATCTCAGGCTTCTTCGGACAGACAACCGGTTTTAAGAAGCAATTGATTAAACCCGATGTTGTGCTGATGGGTGAGAACAAGGAAATCAAAGAAGCGAAGTACATTCATGGTGTGATGGGCAAAGGCTTCTGGACATTCTACGGTGGTCATGATCCGGAAGATTATCAACACCAGGTTAACGAAGAGCCTACTGATCTGAATCAACATCCGAACTCACCCGGGTATCGCCTCATCCTGAACAACATCCTCTTCCCTGCAGCAAAAAAGAAAAAGCAGAAGACGTAGACATTAATGAAAACGGTCCGGGCGGACTTCAAGGGACTTCATGATTTCAGCTTCCTGCGCAAGTAACTCGCGCCAGCGATCATTAACTTCTTTCTCAGGGATGTAAAGCTTCGCGAGCTGCAAGAAGTTTTTGTAGTGGCCTGCCTCAGACACCATCAATTCGTAGTAGAACTTCGACAACTCCTGGTCAGGAATATTTTTCCAGAGCATCTTGAATCGCTCACAGCTTCGTGCTTCAATCAATGCGTTCATCAACAGTTTCTCCAGTAATTGCTGATCACGAGAGCCTCCTTTGCGGATTACTTTTTGAAGTTTGTCTACGTATTCATCCTTGCGTTGACGACCTAACGGGATATTACGCTTCCGCAATTCTTCGATCACGCGTTCAAAGTGACTCCACTCTTCCGCCACAACCGGTGTGAGCATATCAACCAGTTCTTGCTTCTCCGGGTAAAGCGTAATTAGGGAGATACAGGACGAGGCCGCTTTTTGTTCACAATAGGCATGATCAACAAGAATGTCAGCGATATTTTTTTCTGCAATATCGACCCAACGTGGATCAGTCGGGAGTTCAAGACCTAATGTAAATTTGTCTTTGGCTTCCATACTAACTGCAATTAATCGTAGAACGACCAGTCAAATCCAAACTCGAATGAATTGGGTTGTCCCGGATAACCCGGAGTGGGCATATATCCTTGTTTGGTGAAGGCCTGCATGAGATTATGATATTTTAAAAAGACCCGTCCTCGTTTAATCTTAGCATTGAGGAAAAGATCAACGATGGGATGAGCGTGAACCTGAAAATCATTTTGAATATAGAACTGTCGCAGTGGAACATCGTAGCCCATTGCATTGTACGCTGAACGCCAGTGTACGTCTACGCCCGTGTGGATATCAAAATTGCCATTGAAGAAAATGTTCGAATACGCGAGCTGCGTGTTCACGTGGATTTTCGGAATAGACAACGCATTATCAGCATTCTCTGCCAGCTCCGTGTAGATGCCCTGACCACTGAGGGTAATGTGTTTGAAGAATGTGACCGCGAAACTAAGTTCGGGAGAAAGGATCACTTGTTGACCCGTAGATTGAACCGGCATGACGCGCTGGCCACTATCGGAAACCTTTTTATAGAAAACATAATTCGACAAGCGCGTAAAGGTCACTCCGGGAGAGACCGTTAACACTTTTGACCGATAATGCAAATGTCCATTGAACTGCGTACTTGTCGTATTTGAAAAGAAGTTATTCCATTTGTTGTATGTGCCTCGGTAAGCCTGTTCCATAAACCCGGGCGCATATTGCATCTGGGTAACGCTTGCGTCAAACCACTTGCTATTAATCTGGCCGTAGATCCGATAATACTTTTTCCCTTCGTAGGATATATCCGGATCCTGCATGATCTCTGCACCTCCGCGCACTTCACCAATTGAATCAAGATTGAATGCTATTTTCCCTCCGACATAATGCTCGTTTCCGATATGTGCAAACCGAAGCGAATCAAAGGTCATGTGTGTGCCCGTATCGGCACGCATGCTGATGTACGACATGGAATAATGCCGAATAGCATAATAGCCATTGAGGAAAAGTTTTCCAACATTTCCTTTTAACCCAACCTCATTACGAACAGCCTTGAACTTGGTGTCGTTTGTAGTGGTGTCTCGCTCAATCTCGATGAAATCGCCAAAGAATGGTTTGGTGCTTTCGTCCGGAATATCGATAAATTTATTTCGCTGCCGATAACGGTCGAACACGTGATACACCTGAAGTGGTTTTGCAATCGAGTACTGATGGAACACATGATAATTACTTCGCAAATCGTTGCTCTCCGCCCTCGTAAGCCACGGTTGAGCTGTTTCCAGATAATAGTCTGAAATCGGCAACGGTGTCGGAGTTTCGCCCGGGACTACCGGACGCAAATCGCGCACGCCACCAAACTCCTCCACCCGATGAAAATTTCTGCGCACATTGCCGAAGATCCGGTACGTGCTGTCCTTCGACTGATAGGTTGTATACAGATCGTAATAGGTTCCACGAACAAGCCTGTCTGCTCTCCCGCTCCGTTGAAGGTTTTTATCAATCAATAATGCACGGTAATTAATTCCAAAGTTCCATTGCGGTGTAATGTTTCTGCTATACGTTGCTTTTGTGATGGAGCGGCCCAGACCTCCCAACACAACTTTCATGTTCGTATAAGGAGACTTCGTGTCGTAATACTTCACGGGCTCCGTCTCCGTGTACAAGTCGTACACGTGCATACCCGAACGTTTTCCAATTACATCCGGGGTTTCATAGTACAATGGCCTAATTGCTGTTCCGACATTCCCCAGATCCTGGTACCGGTAGCCGAACCGTTGGACATAATTATACCGATGAAAGTTTCGGATCAGCGTGTCAATCGACTTCGTTACCTCGCGATTGAAAAACACATCCTCTTCGAAAAAATACTTGGAAGTATTGGGTCCATAGATCTGCTTTGTGGTGTCATCCACAATGGCTGAACCCCTTCGCGGACCTGGCGATTGATCGTCCTGGGCAAACAATGAACCCGAGGTCAAAACCGCCACGAACAATAAGATTCTCGAAAGCAACGTGAAACTCATGACAACAGATCGTGGTTCAGGCATTGGTTACTGCATTTAAGACCATCTCATCAAAATCCCTTCCACTTTTCACAAAACCAATCTCAATTGGAAGATAAAACCACAAAACCTCATTTAGCTCCGGTTGGAATTCAATTGAACGTAGCTTGGCAGCGTCCTTCTCTGACGTTACAATCTGCGCTTTATTTTCGCTGGCTACCCGCACGATGTCTTTCACCTCGGCTGGCGTGTAGCGATGATGATCTTCAAACTGAAAATGGTGGCGCAGCGTATAGTTGTTTGATACGTAATTGCGTAAATGATCAGCGTTGGCCAGGCCGGTAACCAACACAACGTTTCTGTCGAGAATCCCAGATACTGATCCGAACGGAACAGGTGCACCATAGCGGATGGTTGTAAAAAAAACAGGTCTTGAACTGTATTGGAGAATCGATTTCTGGATTGCAATCATCTCATCGTCCTGCAGATTTTCAGGGCATTTCGTAACCACGATTGCATCGGCCCGTTTTGCTCCTGTTTTAGATTCACGCAGACGTCCTGCAGGGAGCAGCCAGTCGTTGAAAAACAGGTTGTCATATACCGTAAGTAATATCTGAAAGCTTGGCTTAACTCTCCGGTGCTGGAAGGCATCATCCAAAAGAATGACGTTGGTTTCCGGAAACTCCTGGAGGATGTTTGTGATGGCGAGTGCGCGTTCTTCACCCACGGTGACAGTTACGCGTCCTTTAAACTTGGAATAAAACTGAAACGGTTCGTCACCAACCGTCTCCGCTGTGTCATTATCTTCTGCAATTCGAAAACCTTTTGTCTTGCGTTTGTAACCCCGGCTCAACGTTGCTACGCGATGTGTATCGCCCAACAGCCTGATCAAATGCTCGACCATTGGCGTTTTACCAGTTCCGCCAACGGAAAGATTCCCCACAGAAATCACCGGCACATCAAACGATGCGGAAGGCTTCAATGCCAGGTCGTACAATCTGTTCCGAACGCTGGTCACAGCATCGAAGAGAACGGCAAACGGAAACAGCAGAAGAGACGTAGCTTTCATTCAAGGCGCAAAAATGATCAGTATTTAAACAACCGCCAACGGGATAGCTGGTTTTGTAAAGAAACTTTCGATTTTTGAACTCGTCAAACTGGTTTAATTACCTTCTTCGGTTAAATTTCGAGTGTTCACACCTATGGCTGATTTGCTGATCCGAAATGTTACTGATGCCCTCGAGCAATGGGCACCTCGCGCCCTCCAAGAATCCTACGACAATTCCGGTCTGCTTACCGGTAACCCTTCGGATAAAGTCTCCGGCATCCTGGTGACGCTCGACTGTATAGAAAGTGTCGTTGATGAGGCTATTGAGTCAAACTGTAATCTGATTGTAGCCCATCACCCCATCATCTTTAAAGGCTTGAAGAAGCTGACCGGAGCTAACTATATAGAAAGAACAATCATAAAAGCGATCCGGAGTAACATTGCGATATATGCCATCCACACCAATCTGGACAATGTAGTCTCGGGCGTGAACCGTAAGATTTGTGAAAAAATCGGCCTTGAAAACATCCGTGTGCTCCTGCCCAAGACCGACACCTTAAGCAAGCTGGTCACCTTCGTACCCAAGGACAAGACGGACAGCGTTTTGCAGGCGCTGCATACCGCAGGCGCTGGGCAAATCGGCAATTATAAAAACTGCAGCTTCCGCGTGGAGGGTACAGGCACCTTTCTCCCGGTCGAAGATGCCGACCCTACGATCGGAACTGTTGGAAAACAGGAGTATGTGAATGAAGACCGAATTGAGGTGATTTTCCCAGCCTATCTGGATTCGATGATGCTGCGAGCGTTGAAAGAAGCCCATCCATACGAAGAAGTGGCTTACTATTTAAGCTCCTTAAATAATGAAAATCAAGAGGTTGGCTCGGGGATGATAGGCGAGCTTCCGGAGCCCCTGGAACCAATGGAGTTCTTGGAGCGTTTAAAAAAAAGTATGGATTTGCATGTGGTGAGGCATACCCGATTGTTGGACAATCCCGTTAAAAAAGTTGCAGTTTGTGGCGGATCAGGCAGTTTTCTTCTTCCCCACGCCATCCGGGCTGGTGCCCAGGTCTACATTTCAGCCGATTTTAAGTACCATGAATTCTTTGATGCTGAAAACCGCATTACGATCGCGGATATAGGCCATTATGAGAGTGAAGTCTATACGAAAG
Source organism: Chryseosolibacter sp. (assembly GCA_036402115.1). GTDB lineage: Bacteria > Bacteroidota > Bacteroidia > Cytophagales > Cyclobacteriaceae > Chryseosolibacter. The sequence goes on along the minus strand of DASWTM010000144.1, from coordinate 68,537 downwards.
AACTTTTGCAAGAGGTTTTAAGGAAAAAATTCCCTACTTTTGCGATCAATTTTTCAAGAACCGTTACGAATCCAATAAGTTACTTGTAAATAATGGAAAATCAATCAATTGCTCAGAAACTCGAAGCACTAGTTAAACTCCAGTCCATTGACTCAAAAATAGACGAACTTAAGAAGCTGAGGGGTGACCTTCCGGACGAGGTTCAGGACCTGGAGGACGAGATCGAGGGCTACAAAACCCGCCTCCAACGTCACGAATCTGAGCTAAAGGACCTTGATGAAAACATTAAGAAGAACAAGGAAGGGATTAAAGAGGCTGAAAAGCTGATCAAAAAGTACACAGAGCAGCAGAAAAACGTTCGTAACAACCGCGAGTTCGATGCCATCACCAAAGAGATTGAACTGCAGGAACTTGAAATTCAGATCTGCGAAAAGCGAATCAAAGAAGCCAAAGACCTGATTCAGGCGAAAAAAGACGAGATCGAAAAGACCAACACCCTCATCAAAGAACGTGGCGACCATCTGGACAACAAGAAGAAAGAGCTGGATGACATCATGAAAGAAAGCCAGGAAGAAGAAAAGAAGCTTCTTGGAGAACGCGAAAAAGCCACCAAAAAAATCGAAGATAAACTCCTGAAATATTACGAGCGTTTACGTGGAAGCCTTTCAAACGGTCTTGCTGTAGTACGCGTTGTCAGAGGCGCTGCTGAAGGCTGTAACATCGTAATCCCTCCTCAGAAAATTGCGGAAATCAGAGAAAAGAAAAAGATTGTTATAGATGAACATTCGGGTCGTATCTTAGCCGATGTAGACATGGATTCTTTGGATGAAGGCGACAAGCCAAAAACGGCTAAGGCGCCTGCACCAGCAACTACACGCAGAAGAAAAGTTGAATAAGTATTACACTTTACGAATATGGAAACTGGCAAGCTTAACGGCTTGCCTTTTTTGTTTTGCGGCTACCAGCTCAGCCCAGACACTGGTTTTTTTGTCTGATCCTGCGGTGAAGAAGGCGCATGCATTGACCCTTGATCTCCGGTTTTCCGAAGCAAGAACAATGCTGGGTACCCAGCAAACTATAGAGGCAAAGTATGTTGGTAGTCTGAATGATGTGTTGGAATTATTACTGACAGAAGATCCCTCCTTGTACAACACCTACGAGCAGTCTTTTGAAGAACGTCTTTTTAAGAATCCGAAAACCCCTGACGAAAAATTCCTCCTCGCAGAAATGAATCTTCAATGGGCGTTTGTGTATCTGAAATTCGGTCATGAGTTGGATGCTGCCTCGCACTTTCGTGATGCGTACAAAATCGCTATGGAGTGCAGGCGAAAATTTCCCCTGTATTTGCCGATCCGCAAGACAACCGGAATGCTTGAAGTGATGGTTGGTGCAGTCCCTGAAAAATACAATTGGGTGATGGATCTTTTTGGCATCCATGGTTCGATCGACAATGGATTGAGCGATCTGGCAATGATTGGTTCATCACAACATGAACTGGCCGGTGAAGCGCGGCTTCTCAAGGCCATGATCTCCGGCTACGTATTGCAACAGGCAGCGGTGAGCGCAGCGGAACTCGATCGTCAGGGTGAGAGCGATAGCAGCAAAGCGCTAGCCCTCGCTGCGGCATCACTCTACATCAAATCCGCGCAAAGCGAAAAGGCTATTCCACTTCTGATCCCATTACGAAAAGTCACCCCCATTGTAAATTATTTTCTTGGCGAGGTGCTCCTGCAACGGGGTGACTATGCGGATGCAATCAATTCCTACAAGAACTTTATCAAAACGTATAGGGGAAGTAACAATTTGAAAGATGCGTGGTTTAAAACGGGTCTTTGCCACTTGCTGCTGAACGATCCGACTCGTGCCGATAGTACTTTCGCGATGGCTAAGGAAGCCGGTGATGATATTGTTGAAGCTGATCGCTCTGCTGCGCGGACTCTCTCAACAGAATTGCCCAGCAACATCGCACTCATTAAGGTGAGATATGCTACGGATGGCGGTTACTATGAAAAAGCTCGATTGATACTAGACAAGGTGGCACAAAGCGAACTTGTCAGGAAGAAAGATAAGGTAGAATACTTTTACCGCAGGGCAAGACTGGAGCATGGCACCCGGCATGATGACGCTGCGAGACTTTTCTATCAACAGGTAATCGATATGGCCGGGACGGAACCGTGGTACTTTGCTCCTAACGCGTGTCTGCAGATGGGTTATCTATTCATGCAAGACGGTGATCAAGCGCGCGCAAGGGAATTTTTTAAGAAGGCGCTGTCGTATAAAAACCACGAATACAAAAACAGCATTGATAGCAAAGCGAAGACAGCTTTGAATCGGATGAAGAAGTAGCTCAATATTATCCTTCGCTCGCTGCTGGCTGACGCGCGTGGCCGGCTCAGGAGGCTCAGGATTCGGTCAAGGATTGAAGGTGCTTTGTGTCGTTGTATCGCTCGACCGAAAAAGTGGATCCGTTGTAGTTAAGAACATAGAGGCACAGATTCTGATGCTCGAACATATCCATGGACTGCAACGGATAATTAAGGAGGTAGCATAGAATAATGCGAATCGCACGACCATGCATACAGATCAGAATCGTTTTTTCGTCCTGTTGCTTCAGGATATGATCGACAGCCGGCTTCATGCGCTCAACAACTTCTTTAGGGCTCTCCCCTCCTTCAATGCGAAGGTCAACATTTCCTTTCTGCCACTCGCGAAGCATGTGGTGGTAATATTCATCCTCGGACGGTGTTACGCGATGACCTTCTTTGGTTCCCCACGAAATTTCATTCAACCCAGCTAACGCTTCCGTTGGAATTCCCAAGTCTATGAATCGCTGGACGGATTGCTGACTTCGCTTTAATGCAGACGTGTAAACTTTGTCAAAGGGAATGTGCTGGTAAGCATCAAAGAAAGCCTTGGCCTGCTTGCGTCCTGTATCGTTAAGATCGGTATCGACACCGCTGCCCTGGACGATGTTTTGGAGGTTGTAATCCGTCTGGCCGTGGCGGACGAGGTAAACTTTTTTGGTTATCAATTTTGCGTTATTTTGGCCCCTCCAACCTTAATCAGGCGATGCTTTGCGCTGAGCCTGACGCAGTTGGGCTTTTTCTGCCGGTCAGGAAAGGCGCAAAAATAACAGTCCGGGAACAACAGTAAATCATGCTATGGGTGTTTTCAATAAATATATTTCACTCGAATCGCTTAACAAGCTGTCAAAGAATACGATGGCTGAGCAATTAGGCATCGAGTTTACCACCATCGGTGACGATTACCTGGAAGCAAAAATGCCCGTTGATGCCAGAACCCATCAGCCTTTCGGGTTGTTACATGGGGGAGCTTCCGTTGCTTTAGCAGAAACTATGGGCAGTGTTGCAGCTCATTTTTGTGTTGATGTGCACACCCAATTTTGTGTAGGGCTTGACATCAATGCGAATCACATCCGCGGTGTGAGAGATGGCTTTGTATATGGAACAACGCGTCCGATACATATTGGAAAGAAGACGCAGGTATGGGAAATAAAGATTGTCAACGAAGCAAAAGAACTTGTATGTATCAGTCGCATTACGATGGCTGTTTTAGATAAAAAGAATTAAACCCGAGGTCGACCTTGATGAACGCCACTACTTCAGTTTCAATACCGACACGTACGGAAACTGAAATCTTAAACTTTCTTCTCTCCCATGCGCTCGAAAATGAGTTGCCTTTAGCTGTCTGGCGATTGCCCTTTTCATCTGTTACGTATGTCGTTATTTCAGACAAATACCAGACGCTGGCAAAAAATTCAGCCATTGAAGAATTGCCGGCTGGCTTTATGTTTGCGCCTTTTGATCGGGATAAGGACTCCATTTTCCTACCTGCTAACTTCATGTTTGCGTTCGAAGGCCACGAGCTTCGCGAAGCAAAAACTCCACTCGAAACAACATCATCGTTGTGGCTGGCAAGCAGCTATTCGCCCGGACGAAAACCGAAGTTGAAACTCTCCCATGCGATGAGTGGGTCCACGCCCACAGATTACGAGGACTTGGTTAGAAAAGCGGTAGCGGCCATTGACGCACAGCAGTTCGAGAAGGTAGTTCCATCGCGAACCAAACGAATCGAACTAGCAGAGGAATTTGACATTGTTGACTCATTTCAAAAGTTGTCGAAAGCGTATTCAACCGCCCTTATCTCTTTTGTAAGCGTTCCCGGAGTTGGTCATTGGTTAGGCGCCACGCCTGAGACGCTGGTGACCGTAGAAGGAAAAACAATTTTCAAAACCGTTGCCCTCGCAGGAACGCTTCCTTATAAAGAAGGAATGAACCTAAAAACCGTTGCGTGGACGGAGAAGGAAATTGAAGAACAAGCGCTAGTGGAGCGCTACGTCATTAGCTGTTTTAAGAAGATCAGGCTTCGCGAGTATGAAGAGCACGGTCCAAAGTCGATGGTAGCAGGAAACCTGATTCATCTCAAGTCGGAGTTTGTCGTGGATATGGTCGCTACGAATTTTCCACAGTTGGGAACCGTTATGCTTCAGTTGCTGCACCCGACCTCTGCCGTATGCGGAATGCCATTGGAGCCGGCCCTGCAGTTTTTGAAAGAGCACGAGGGCTATGATCGAGAATTCTATGCTGGCTATCTTGGACCAGTCAATATTAATAACAACATCAACTTATTCGTAAACCTCCGCTGCATGAAGCTGATGGATGGCCATGCACTACTGTATGCGGGTGCGGGTGTGACAGTCGACTCCAGTCCGGAGCAAGAACTGGCTGAAACTGAAATGAAGTTCAAGACACTTTTGAATATACTGTGATGCGGTTTCAACCGATCTATGATATTGCCGCTTTGTGCGCGAAGAAGGGGGTGACACAGGCTGTTCTTTCTCCGGGTTCACGATGCGCGCCACTGACGCTGGCTTTTACACGTCATCCGAAAATTCAGTCGAGGACGATCAGCGATGAGCGAAGTGCAGGATTCATAGCACTGGGTATTGCGCAGGAATCGAAAAAACCTGTCACCGTTATCTGCACGTCTGGAACTGCCGTGTATAACCTCTCCCCTGCTGTCGCGGAAGCTTTCTTCAGTGAGACGCCTTTGATTCTGATAACAGCAGATCGTCCTGCCGAATGGATCGCCCAGCATGATGGTCAGACCATTCACCAGTCGGAAATATTTGGCAAGCACGTTAAGAAGTTTTACCAGTTACCGCAGGACTACGATCATCCCGATAGCCAATGGGCAATCAACCGGATCGTAAACGAAGCAATCAATTTGTCGATGGAAGAGCCGAAAGGCCCTGTTCATATCAACGCACCATTTCGCGAACCGCTTTATCCTGAGAAAGGTGAAGGTATTACGTACAGTGCTACACTTCGTGTTTACGATGAAACACGAAATGACTTTACATTTTCCGAACCACTACGCGAACAGCTTTTGTCTGACTGGCAAACGTACCACCATGTATTGATTGCTGCGGGCCAACAGGATTTAAATCCAGCGTTACTCGAAATCCTTCAACAGTTTTTTAAACGACACGATATTCCCTTTGTGACGGACATCATTTCAAACTTTCAAGGAATCGAAAAAAGTTTGAAGCACAGCGATCTGTTCTTAGGCCAGGCCAGCGAAGCCGTCAAAAAATCGCTGACACCGGATCTGTTGATCACCTTCGGCCAGTCAATGATTTCAAAAAACACAAAACTATTTTTACGAAAATACTCTCCGAAAGCCCACTGGCATATTCAGCCTGGCGGGGTTGTCACCGATCCGTTCAAAAATGTGACGCGCGTAATTCGAACAACGCCTGAACAATTTTTCGATACGCTTGGTCAGCTCCCCTCGCACGAAAGTTTCGACAACCAACGGCAGAACAATTTCACCAAGCTATGGGAAATTGAAGAACGCAGGGTATCCCGCATTCTGACAGACTATGTAAAGGAAAACGCGTTGACGGAATTCAAGATCGTAAACGAGGTACTCGCCCAACTTCCGTACAATTGTAATTTGCACCTGGCAAACAGTATGAGTGTGCGTTATGCGAATTTTATCGGTCTTGCGGCAGCGAAAAAAGGAGTTCGCATATTTTCCAACCGGGGCACGAGCGGGATTGACGGATGTACCAGCACAACGGTTGGGCAACTGCTCAGTTCGGGAAAGCCAACCTTTTTGATTACAGGAGATGTAGCGTTCTTCTACGATCGTAACGCGTTCTGGCATAATTATCCGCTCAAGGATCTGCGCATTTTACTTTTGAACAACCATGGCGGACTCATCTTTACCATGATCGATGGCCCTGCTGCACTTCCGGAATCCAAAGAATACTTTGTAACGCAACAAAAGCTTAACGCAAAGAAATTATGTGAAGAATTCGGGTTCCAGCACCTCCACCTTGACAGTCCGAAGAAGACAAAGAATCTATTGAAAGACTTTTTCGATTTCGATGGCACTGTAAAAATCCTTGAGGTGGAGAGCGAAGCCGAGACCAATAAGACTTATTTCGAATCACTAAAAGCTAAAATCAAACACAGTTATGAGCTATAAATATCCATGGCAGCCTGTCAAGGAGTACAAGGAAATACTCTTTCATCAATACGAAGGGATTGCCCGCATCAGCATCAACAGACCGCACGTTCACAATGCGTTTACTCCGCTCACCGTGAAGGAAATGATCGATGCGATGTACCACTGCCGCGAAGATGCGAGTATCCGTGCCGTGATTTTGACCGGTGAAGGTGGAAAGGCATTTTGCAGTGGTGGAGACCAGAGTGTGCGTGGCCACGGTGGATATGTAGGTGAAGATACGGTACCTCGTTTGAACGTTCTTGACCTTCAAAAGTTAATCCGCTCAATTCCAAAACCTGTTATCGCAGCCGTTGCGGGCTGGGCGATTGGCGGTGGGCATGTGCTTCATGTGGTTTGTGATTTGACAATTGCTGCAGAAAATGCGCGCTTTGGGCAAACCGGACCAAAAGTGGGAAGCTTTGACGGTGGTTTCGGAGCTTCTTACCTGGCCAGGATCGTGGGGCAGAAGAAAGCACGGGAGATCTGGTTCCTGTGTGACCAGTACGATGCAAAAGATGCGCTCGACATGGGGCTTGTCAATAAAGTAGTACCACTCGAAATGCTCGAAGAGACGTATGTTGCCTGGGCAAAGAAGATAATTGCGAAAAGTCCGCTGGCAATCCGGATGCTGAAAGCTTCCTTCAATGCCGAGCTCGATGGCCAAGCTGGAATCCAGGAGCTTGCAGGAAACGCAACACTCTTATATTATTTAAGTGATGAAGCAAAAGAAGGAAAGAATGCGTTTCTCGAGAAGCGTGATCCAGACTGGTCAAAGTATCCACAGTTTCCTTAGCCATTATGGAAGGTCAGCTACAGGTTTATGTGTTCCGGCTCAAACCGCATGAAGATTTAAAGAAGGCGATTATGGAATTTGCGAGAGCAAATTCCATTTCAGCCGGGATCATACTAACCTGTGTCGGAAGTCTTGAGGAATTTCATATCCGTTTTGCAAATGAAAGTGCGGGAAAAAAGCAATGGGGATATTTTGAAATCGTTTCGCTTACCGGGACTTTCTCCGCGACCTCTTCTCACCTGCACCTTTCTGTTTCTGATTCGACTGGCAAGACCATCGGAGGACATCTGCTCGATGGTAACCACGTTTACACAACAGCGGAGGTAGCCATCGGTGTGCTGCCGAACATGATATTCGAAAGAGAAATAGACTCCACTTATGGATTTTCAGAGCTTGTGGTGAAACCTAAAAAATGAATGGTTCGTATCCCTATACTTCGCTTTCAATCAACGGCCGCTTGGTGTCGTTTTCGCAGATAATGTCAGGCGAGGAAATTCCACAAACACCATTTGAATCAACTACATTCTCCTTTATCTCATCGTGGTTTGCGGGAACAACTCAATTCGAAATAACAACGAGCGGATCCACCGGCACGCCAAAACGAATTTTCATCACGCGCGATCAAATGATTGCCAGTGCAAAACTAACAGCACAAGTGCTCGGACTAAGGCCCTCCGACTCATGTCTGGTTTGTATCGATACAAGATTTATTGGAGGACGCATGATGCTTGTGCGAGCGTTTACTATAGGGCTGCAAATTTTTGCGGTAGATCCCTGCGCAAATCCACTCGAGAAATTGCCACCAGATCAATGGGTAAATTTTGCCGCATTCGTTCCTTATCAGGTAGAACATATCCTTCATTCAAGTAATCCACTTGTACTAAATCGCTTGAATAAAGCAATCGTGGGCGGTGCTCCCCTTCGTCAGTCAACGGTGGAAGCACTTGATCATTACGAGTGTAAATGCTGGGCAACCTATGGTATGACTGAAACAATTTCGCACGTGGCCCTTCAGGCGCTCAATGGAAAGGATAAACAAAACTACTTCGAATGCCTGCCGGGTACAGCGGTTGAACTTGACGATCGAAATTGTCTTATCCTAAACGTACCGTTTTTAAATGACCAGATTATTACAAATGATGTTGCCGAGTTGCTCGACCGAACGCGATTCCGGTGGCTCGGACGATTCGACAATATTATTAATACAGGCGGTATCAAGGTAAGTCCGGAGAAAGTAGAGGGAACACTTCAGCCTTTCTTTGAAGAAAGCGGCCGTTCGCTGCGTTACTTTGTGCATGGCATACAAGACGATCAGCTCGGTTCCCGCGTAGTTTTGGTGATTGAAGCCAACACTATTGATGAAGATTTCCTCAAGTCACTCCGCACATTTTTAACCTCCACACTTCCGCAGTTTGAAATACCGAAAAGCACCCTGCTCGTTTCAAAATTTTCCGAAACGGAAAACGGCAAGATCAATCGCTTGCAAACGGTAAAAGGCGTCCATGCCATTGTTTCCCTAAAATAACAACCAACGTTAGCGTTAAAATTTTTTCTAAGACAGACAGTCGTTTCAGTTGCCGTTGGCATCACAATTTATAGCTGACGGGTGTGTAGTTGGAATTAATAGTGAAAATTGAACATGAAGAAGGTATTAGTCATTGAAGATGACGCTCCATTGTGCTGGCTGTTAGAAAGGATTTTGCGCGGTAAGTACGAGGTCATCATGATGAACAACGGTTTAGAAGCCTGGTCCTGGCTGTCAGAAGGAAATAGTTGTGATCTCATCGTTTCAGATGTGAAGATGCCATCCCTGGATGGCGTAGAGCTACTGGAAAATCTTAGCAACAGTGGTTTGTTCAAAAACATCCCGGTCATTATGCTCTCTGGTTTAGAAGATTCAAGAAAACAATGTCTTGAACTTGGAGCATTTACGTACCTGGTAAAACCATTTGAGCCTAGGATGTTCCTGAGTGAAGTTGAGCGTGCCATTGCGCACCAAAATGAAAATGCACTTGTATCACAGTAAAAATCATTTATCTCGTTTATGGAATTAGTATTACAAGCTCCCGGCACTATAAGCATTGAGCAACCCAAGCGAAAGGTCGCTGCTACTTATACCCGGAATATTGTCCGCATCGAAAATGTTTTCAGAAGTATAAATAGCGAGGTTATCCAAGACAACGTAGCATTCACGAGTGCTAACGTTAAAGAAGCCATCGCCATGCTGAACAAAAATGAAAGCATCGATGCGATCCTCGTGAGCCCAGAAAGCATAACGGGTGATTTGATTACACTGAAGGACCTCGCCCGCAAGAAGGCCGTCCCGCTGATTCTCTATACGCCCGGCTTTGAAGCCACTGCCAAGAGCACTGCGCTGAGCATCACTGCTGACGACTATCACTACGGACCGATCAATGCCTCGTTTCTGAAGCGTGTCGAGTTCATTAAAAAAGTAAAGTCATACAAAAACACCAGAGGGAATAAGCCGTACGTGTCAATGACACTCGACCAGGTTCCGCAAATAAAGCTTTGGTCAATGAAGCGAGCGTTCGACATCATTGTTTCCGCAACGGCTCTCTTGTTTGCGCTGCCGATCTGCATTTTGATGGCCATCATTATAAAACTGGAATCAAAAGGCCCGATCTTCTACATCTCGAAGCGCGCGGGAACCGGCTATAAGATTTTCAACTTCTACAAGTTCAGATCGATGCGCACAGGTTCGGACGCAGAGCTTCAAAAGCTGGCTCATCTAAACCAATACAGCAAGAATAACGGAAGCGTATTCTTTAAGTTGAAAGATGATCCACGGATTACACGCTTCGGTGCTTTCATCCGTAAAACATCGCTGGACGAAATTCCTCAGCTTTTTAATGTCTTGATCGGTGACATGTCGCTTGTTGGAAACAGACCTTTACCGTTGTATGAAGCTGAAAAATTGACGAAAGACCAGATTGCGTGGAGGTTCTTAGCCCCTGCTGGTATCACAGGATTGTGGCAGATCACCAAGCGCGGCAAAGACAACATGTCTGAAGATGAGCGAATCGCGCTCGACATGGAGTACGCTATGAAAAACTCCTTCTGGCTCGACATGAAGATTTTGTTCTCGACAATCCCGGCTCTGCTTCAGAAAGAGAAAGTATAAGCATAACAGGCCGGAGCAAGCAGTTGCTCTGGCTTTTTTATAACACCCAAAACCATGTTAGTACCCGAACTCATCCTCCTGCTGTATTTTGCTTACGTTGCGTTTTATTCCTTCATTCTGAGTGTAGGTGGTCTCACCTATCGCACTGCGATCCCACCGGTCGCCATGCGAAAAAGAAAAATGGCTGTCTTGATCCCGGCTTATAAAGAAGACCAGGTAATCACAGGCGTTGCTGCCAATGCGTTAAAACAAAATTATCCTGCTGATCGGTTTGATGTTGTAGTGATCGCAGATTCGCTGAAACGCGAAACACTTGAAAAGCTTCATGCTATGCCTATTAAGGTAGTGGAAGTTTTTTTTGAGAAGAGCACAAAGGTAAAAGCCTTGAATGAAGCAATGGCCGTAATAGGCGATGATTATGACTGCGCGGTTATTCTCGATGCCGATAACCTGATGGAGCGTGATTTTCTCACAAAGATGAACGATCTGTTTGAAGCGGGATATCGTGCCGTGCAGGGCAAACGTGATCCTAAAAACGACAATAACTCGATGGCGTTGCTCGATGGCCTAAGCGAAACGATCAATAATTTTATTTATCGTCAAGGTACGGTTGCGCTTGGTGGCTCCGCATCGTTGAACGGATCCGGGATGGTCTTTGAATACAACGTATACAAGCCAATCATGGCTGCAATGGATTCAATAGGCGGCTTCGATCGCGAACTTGAATTGAAGCTCCTCGAGCAAAATATTCATGTACATTTTGCCAAGCATGCCGTGGTATACGATGAAAAAGTGGCCAACACGGAAGTGTTTGAAAGACAACGCAAACGCTGGATCTCGAGCCAGTTCTTTTATTTAAAAAAGTATTTCAAGCCCGGCTTGCAAAGAGCTTTTAAGGGCGATTTCGAATTTTTTAACAGCGCGGTATTGCGGAACATCCAATTGCCACGTCTGCTGAACCTTGGATTACTTACAGTGTTCACCATAGCAGCGTTTGCGCTCTCCAGGTATACGTATTTCAGCCCGTTCATCTGGCTCGGCTTGTTCACGATTAACGCGCTCGCCATTCTTTTTGCGATCCCTAAAAAGTTTTACTCGCTGCGGATGGCAAAGTCAATCCTGCTGGTCCCAACGATTTTCGTCAAAATGTTTGTTTTGCTTTTTAAACTTAAAGGTGCAAACAAAACATTTATTCATACTCCGCACGGTCATGCTATTGAAGCCCATCCCTCAAATGCAGAAAAGGTATGAATTCAACACCGCGTGTATCGATCATAACGGTAAACTACAATCAAGTTGCGCTAACGTGTGCGCTTCTGGATTCACTCAAAAAGGTGACCTACGCTGATGTTGAAGTCGTTGTTGTAGACAATGGCTCACCTGAGGATGCCACTCCAATAATCACGAAGAATTATCCGGATATAAAATTTATCCGCAGCAATGAGAACCTTGGTTTTGCAGGAGGCAACAATCTGGGCATTAAGGCGGCAACCGGAAAATACCTTTTGTTTTTGAACAATGATACGGAAGTCGATCCTGGATTCCTGGAACCGATGGTTCAACTTTTTGAAACGAACCCAAAGGCTGGAGCAGCCAGTTCGAAGTTGATTTACTACAACTCCGACAATATCATTCAATATGCCGGCAGCACATCGCTGAATCCGTTCACCGGCCGCAATAAGCGAATTGGTTTCATGGAGAAAGACATGGGCCAACATGATACGTTGCGTGAAACCGATCTGGCGCATGGAGCAGCGATGATGGTACCGCGTAGCGTTGTTGAAAAAGCGGGATTGATGCCTGACTTTTTCTTTTTGTATTACGAAGAGATTGATTGGTGCGAAAGAATAAAAAAGGCTGGCTATAAGATCTATGTGGTGCCCGCGTCAAAAGTCTATCATAAGGAATCGATGTCAGTTGGCAAGAAGTCAACGCTGAAGACGTATTACATGACACGCAACCGCGTTCTGTTCATGAGGAGGAATACGTCTGGAGTTACAAAAGCATCGTGGCTATTGTTCTTCGTGTCTGTCACATTACCCAAACATTTTATTACCTATCTGTTGAAACGCGACACAGAACACCTGAAAGCGTTCTGGAATGCGTTGCGTTGGAACCTAACTCACCTTTCCAACGGTGAAAAACTAAAATTATTTGTGTAACCCTCTCAACCCTCAGACGCATGAAGATAGGTATAGAAATTCAGCGACTCTTCCGAAAAAAGAAGTATGGTATTGAAACATCTTCCCTGGAACTTATCAAAAAGATGCAGGCACTCGATCCGAATTTCGAGTTTGTAATTTTCGCTAGCGATGACAAGGACAAATCGTGCTTCACTCCATCCGAGAAGTTCAAGATCAAAACATTGCCGGGTGATTTCTTTGCAGACTTTGAGCAGCTTTCCCTTCCGATTGCTGCAAAGGCCGAGAAGTTAGATCTTCTGCATTGCACTGGAAATACCACACCGTACTTTAGTCCGGTGCCGATCGTGCAGACGTTGCATGATATTATCTTCATGGACCCGATTCCGAGAAATGATAATTTGTATCAGCGTTTCGGCAATCATTACAGAAGAAGACTAGTGCCGCTCGTAACGCCACGCAGTGAAGCGGTGATCACTGTCTCCCATTATGAAAAGGAAAGAATTATTAGCCGACTGTCCATTGATGAACGGAAAATCGAAGTGATTTACAATGGTATAAACAATCAACATTTTAAGATCTGCACGTGCACGAAAGAACAAGCAAAAATCCGTTTGGATTACGGCTTGCCCGAAAAATTCATTTTGTTTCTTGGCAACCCATCCTTCCGTAAGAATCCGACAGGTGTCATCGAAGCCTATGCGATGTATTCCTCGAAGGTCGAGAATCCTCTACCCCTTGTAACGCCTGGGTTAACGGACAAATATGTTATGCAGGCACTCAAGGCGCTCAATGCGCACTATAACCCCGCGCTCTTCATAACGCCAGGCTATATTAAAGACGAGGACCTGCCCATTGTTTATGGCTTGAGTGAAGTATTTTTATTTCCGTCTTTGTCAGAAGGGTTTGGAATGCCGGTCGTTGAGGCGATGGCTTGTGGTACGCCTGTGATCACCTCGAAAATTTCAAGTATGCCTGAAATCGCAGGCGATGCCGCGTTGCTGATTGACCCGTTAAGCCCCCCGTCTATTGCAGATGCCTTGATCGAACTTTTGAGCAATGAAGAACTTCGTCAGGATAAAATTCAGGACGGAATTCTTAATGCGAAACGATTTAGCTGGGACATTACCGCTGAAAAGGTTCTTGGTATTTATGAACGTATCCTCGCACCGTCACGAACGCTGGCGCGCGTACGAAAAAAAAGGGTCTTTGAACCTTCGTTCTTCTTCTTCAACAAACCGAAGACAGAAGAGTCCTGATTATTCTTATCTCACCTATACCTGCAGTCGCTGCCTTGCTTAATAAGTGGAATAGTATCCGCTAACGTTACAGCGTTTACCGTACCGTTTGATTGAAGCAACAGGCATGAGTTTTTAAAATCAGTCGAAAAAAAATTAACGGATGGTATAATTCTAAAAAGCTTTAATCTTAAAAAATCATATGTTGAAAAAAACTGTTGGATTGTGGGTTTTGGGTTTGCTCATTTTCAACCTCTCACTAGCTCAGGTAGACACTACGTTCATTTACCGAACAGGCCTGCCTTATGGAACGCTCGATATCCGGATTGCGAAATCTGCCTCACGCTATTACTATCTCCAGGAAGGAAAAACATTCAGTTTTCGCGAGAGCTTACCTGGCGTCAAAACAAATACTTACCGAGACATGACGGGCTGGGATTCCAGTCCATTCGCACAAGGAAACCTCCGCGAAAAAAACGGCAGCGCGGATTATTTTGTCATGAATTATCGCTTGCTGTTCCCACAGGCTTATAACGCATCCTACTCCGAGGGTTATCCTTTAATTGTGATGATGCACGGTCTAGGTGAAAGAGGAAACTGCTGGGATGCGAAGTGTTATTGGGGCGACAGAAACTGGAGGCCTAACACAAATTCACCAGCAGCACCGACCGCAGCAAATTCTGAGTTATTAAACAACGACCACAACCTGCTGCACGGGGGTAATACACACTTGCAAATGCGCAATGCAGCGGGTTCTAAGTTACCAAACGATCCTACCTTGCCTGATCGTTCATTCCCTGGCTTCGTTCTGTTTCCGCAAAACCTGAACGGCTGGGATGCAATTCAAGCCCAGGACGTCATTCGTATTGTCAGATTAATGATTAATAAATACAACATCGACCCTAACCGCGTTTATATTCATGGCCTTTCCAACGGTGGGGCTGCTGTCTATGATGTTATCAAACGTGCTCCATGGCTTTTTTCGGCTGCTGCGACAATGTCAGCCGTTGGCGATGGTAGTATCATCAGCCAAAACCTCATCCCTAAAGTGATCACAATCCCTATATGGACATTCCAGGGTGGTCAAGACACGAACCCAACACCTTCGAAGACCAGCGGTTATGTCAAGAAGTTTAAAGAAGGCGGAATGACTGTTCGGTACACACTGTATAGTAACCTCGGTCATGGTACCTGGAACAAAGCTTACAGCGAACCTGACTTCTTTAAATGGCTGCGCGATCAGAACAAATCTAAAATCCATGTCTATGCAGACAATCCAACGTTGTGTTCAACCACGGGCGGAGGAGTAAAGCTTGACTATGCTGAAGGATTTCTCGCATATCAATGGGAACGAAACGGAGTCATTATCTCCGGAGCAACGTCCGCATCTTACACCGCTACAACGCCTGGAACCTACCGCGCGCGCTTTAGCCGTGTATCGCGAACGCCAGCATCCAACCAGTGGAACGACTGGTCGCAGGCGGTGACGGTTACAACCGCTACCCCACCCGTTGCTGAAATCGAGCAGATCGGTTCAGTGGTCTTGAAGGATTTGAATTATTACAACTACGCACACCTGAAATCCAAAACGAAACACGATCAGTATTTCTGGTATAAGAACGGAGTGTTGGTGAACCTCTCTGGTACCGTAGATGACACGGTAAGTATGCCTAAGCTTTCATCTACCAACGGCAACGGAGCCTATACACTTGTCGTTTCCGGATTCAACAAATGTAAGAGCGAACCATCTGAACCTGTAAATATATTCTTTAGCGATACCGCCCCAGTGAATATTACTGCGCCTTCAACCTTCACGGGTAATGGAACAGGGCAAACAACCGCTACCGTTAACTGGACAGATGCTTCATCAAACGAAGGTGGATTCGAGGTATGGCGTAGAAAGAAAACAGGCACTACCACGTATTCCAAATGGGCAATGGCCGGACTGACAGGCCCGAATGTAAGAACGCTGAATGACAAAGGTCTTGACCCGAACAGCACCTATCAGTATAAGATCAGGGCTGTGAGTGCAACGGGAAGATCGAATTACACACCGTCAGCGAGCAGTGCGTACCTGACGATCACAACGGGCACAGATTCTACCGCTCCTACCATACCGGCAAACCTCAGGGCCGAGGCAACGGCAGTAGGTGAGGTCACGTTGAATTGGAATGCGTCTACTGACGCAAACGGAATCCGCGAATACCGTATCAGCTACGGCACAACTACACTATCCACCGGATCACCAGTGCTTACGTATCAGATAAAGAATCTTAACCTGAATACAAACTATACCTTCACTGTGCGCGCAGTAGATACTGGTGGAAATTTGAGTTCACCAAGTAATAGTGCTACCGCGAATACAACGGTGACTGGTTTGTATTACAAGCACGCCACCGGAGCTTACACCGACATCGATCTTATCAATTGGAATTTTGTCGAATATACTGGGAAGGTGAACAATTTTACTCTGGTACCACGCACGCAGGAAGACTATTTCGATTTTCAGTTTGAAGGATTTTTATACATCCGCATAGGTGGAAGCTATCAGTTCCAAACCACTTCGGATGACGGTAGCCGCGTAACCCTTGACAATGTGATCGTAGCTGACAACGATGGCTTGCATGGCACAAAAACAGTTACTGGCCAAGTTGTGACACTCACGGCCGGAGCGAAAGTTATCAACTGTAAGTACTTCGAGGATACTGGTGGACAGAATCTCACCGTGCGTTACAAAGGTCCGGATACGGGAAATGCATGGGTCGTAATTCCAGACGCTGCCCTGACAAGTGGCAGTGGAACGAGTGCGATGTCAATGGATGAAGCCGTTGTTGTTTCCGACCCTGCAGCTGATGATTTAAGTGTAAGCGTGTATCCAAATCCATCTACCTCGTCCGACAATTTATCGATGCAGGTGATCGCTAAAGAGGAAGCGCCACTCCACGTTTCGATTGTTGACATGATGGGAAAACCATTCTACGAAGCAACATTGGAATCATCGGCAGTTAGCAACGGTATGCAATTAGTACCAACTGAACGGATGCTGAAAGGTATTTATGTGATCACCGTAAAGCAAGGAGACAAAGTGACGAGAGAGCGCGTGATCATTAAAGACTGACAGAGGGGGAGATTTTCAGAAACCGAAACCCAATCGCTTCAGCAGGTTGGGTTTCATTTTTACCATTACTACCGTGAAAGCAATACGAATCCTAAAACTTGTTGCCATTAATGTATTCACCTTTCTTGTGCTGCTCGCCATTGTGAACTGGGCTTGTGGATGGTACCTTAAACGCTCCGCGAAGACAAAGCGCGAGGAACTGCCTAACTATTCAAATGATTTCGCTCACGCGAAGAAAGTGTTTCATGATTATAACAGTGTGCAACATCAGTACGAGCCGTTTGTGGGGTGGAAGACTCTGCCGTACAAAGGTGAAACGCTTTTAATCACCGGTGAGGGAACTAGAAACGTTCCAGTATCACAGGGTGCGAAAGAGAAGAGTGTGCACTTCTTTGGCGGATCAACCATGTGGGGAGAAGGATCAGACGATCATCATACCATTCCTGCGCTGTTCGCAGAAAAAAATAAAAACTTTGAAATCTATAATCACGGCCAGCTAGCATACAACTCAAGGCAGGAGCTTGATGCATTGATTTCGCTTTACGCCACGGGAGTAAAACCAGATATTGTTGTTTTCTACGATGGCGTAAACGATGCAGCGTTCTTATGCCCGAAAGATATTAAAAAGCTACCTGCGCACCGACTTGTGCCGATGTATCGGGAAAAACTTTACGTGGGAAAGTCTGCGTTTGTGAAAGAGATTGCAGGAAAGATCTTCATTGAGAACATCCTTAGTGTTATCCGCAGAGCAACGTATAAACCCACGCCTGAAAATACTCCCTATGATTGTGTCAGCAATCCTGAAAAGGCAGAGCAAATCGCAGAGATGATGATGAAGAATTGGGAAATGGCTAACGAAATTGTAACGAATCGTGGCGGCCGATTTGTCGCAGTGTTGCAGCCCGCAGCTTTCATCGGAAAACCCAAGACGGACCATCTCGAACTAGACGAGGAACTTGGCAAAAATTTCCAAGTCATTTATGGACTAATCAAAAAGAAAATAGCGGAACGTAATCACTCATGGATTGTGGACTTAAGTGATCGCTTCGATGGTGAGGATTACATCTACATCGATTTTTGTCACGTGTCGCCAAATGGCAATGCGATCATTGCTTCAGAGATTTCGAGCGTTGTGGGAAATGTAAATAAGATGAGCGATGTCGCGTTTTCTTCAGTATATCCATAACCTACGGGGCCTTGCAATCCTTTTTGTTGTTGGTGTTCACGCGGGTGGATACGATACCGACTGGGCAAGCCACCCAGGCATGCGGCAGGTGCTGCATTCATTCTTTGATCCATCAGAAGGAAACGGTACAGTACTATTTCTCTTCATCGGGGGATTTTTGTTCCAGCACCTCACTCATAATCAGTTCGAGTACAAGAAGTTTCTCGAACAGAAATTCCTGAACGTCATCCTCCCCTACATCATCATCTCGATCCCGTTGATCGCCATGCGGATGTATACAAATTTTGATTCCTTATCGCTTCCCGAAGGATTTCATGACAGGCCATTGTGGTATCAGTTCTTTCATCACCTGATTACCGGCTCGCATATGCCGCCATTTTGGTTCATTAGTGCCATTGTATTGTTTTACATCTCTGCCCCTATCCTTCACGCAATCGACAACCGCACGTTTTATCGCTATGGTTTTCCGCTCGTGCTGCTGGTGGCCTTGTTCACGTACCGTCCCATCCACAACGCGAACCCCTTGCTTGCTTATGTGCACTTCATTCCCGTTTACATTACGGGCATGTGGGCGAGTTACAATAAGGAACGTATCCTGGCGATGGATTGGAAACTCCTTGCACCGCTAAGCATACTCTTTGCAATCTTGACTTTCCTTGATTTGAATGGCAGTCTGGTTGCCGTTCGGGAGATGCATTTCGAAACGGTGCTCCATGAGCGTTTGCTGTTTTTCAATTTTTATATGCTCAAAGCGTTGACCCTAACGTTCATGCTCCTGCTGATCTTTTACAAGCTTCGCAACCGATCGATGCCATTACTGGAAATTCTCGGCCACTATAGCTTCGGTGTTTTCTTTGTGCATTATGTGTTGATCAGTGTATTACGCAAGGTGATTGAGGGAGCAGGATTCACTATCGATTTTTCGCTCATCACCTACCTGATCTTTTTCATGTTTATACTGATGTTGTCCATTTTGAGTGTTCGCCTTGTGAAAAAGGTGACCGGCCGGTACAGTCGCTATTTGATTGGAAGTTAAGTACAACGTCACGTCTATTGGAAACGGGTATAATTTTTTAACAGCAGTTGGCTCAACCCTCATTACACCTACATTATGCAATTCAAAGCACTTCAAATTACGGAAACGCCCAACGGAAAGTTTGAGCGTGCCATTGTTCAGCGTTCCATTGATGATCTTCCCAAAGGAGACTTGCTGATTCGTGTCCACTATTCGGCACTTAATTACAAGGATGGGCTGTCAGCAACCGGCCATAAAGGAATTAGCCGCAACTTCCCGCACACACCAGGGATTGAAGCAGCAGGCCAGGTAGAAGTAAGTACTGTTCCTCAATTCAAAAAGGGGCAGCAGGTCTTTCTTACTGGCTACGACTTGGGCATGAACACATCCGGTGCGTTTGCTGAATACATCCGAGTTCCCGCTGAGTGGGTATTGAACAAACCTGCAGGGCTCTCATGCAAGGATATCATGACCATCGGCACCGCTGGATTTACAGCAGCCTATGCGTTGTATAAAATGGAATCGATGGGCCAGACGCCTGATCAGGGACCAATCGTAGTCACCGGTTCGACAGGTGGTGTCGGAAGTTTATCGGTAGCAGTGCTGGCAAAGGCGGGTTATGAAGTCATTGCTGTCACGGGTAAAAAAGAATCGCACGATTATCTCAGGTTCCTTGGTGCATCACGCATAGAGCCGCGGGAATTCCTGAATGACACGCTCGGGAAACCACTTCAGCGCGCTATGTGGGCTGGGGCGATTGACACCGTCAGTGGAAACATGCTCACTACCTTGTTGAAACGATGCAAGCGCGATGGTAACGTTGTGGCTACGGGTCTGCTGTCCTCTATCCACTTTACAACAACGATCTATCCATTTATCCTAAATGGCGTGAATCTTCTCGGAATTGGCGCAGGTCAGACTCCGATGGCGCTTCGGCAAAAACTCTGGAAGAAACTTGAAGGCGAATGGAACGTCTGCGACAAACTTCCTGCTATCGTCAGTGAAATTGGCCTGGAAGAATTGAAAGACACGTACATTGATGCGATCCTATCCGGAAAGACGAAAGGTCGGGTTGTCGTAAAGCTAAAGGAAAATTGCTGCGAAGATCGCCAGCATGAGCGCAATTTAAATACGAGAGGTAACTCGAACACACTGAAGAATCAAGAGGTGGCAGTGGCATAAAATTTTCGAATACCCTTGCAGTCATCGCCTGCGGCCAATCAACGGAGGCGAGTTTTTATATAAAGCTAGTTGTATTTTATCTGGTGGACGGGTGGAATACAACTAGCTTATCTAAATGAGTCAATAGTCACTGGTCATTAGAAATTAGGATTTCATCCCCTTCCCAAAGTACTTCCATCGAAGGCATTAGAAATTAATCCGATCGGCAAATCCGAAATTCAACCCAATGCCACGCATTCACGGAAGTGTGGCGAACTCAAGTGTGTTCTCAGACTGATTATAAGCATAAATCTGTGCCCTCAAACCCGGAATGGCAACCACGTAAGCGCGTACGTGGTACTCTGTATCAGGCTGAAGGTCTGAGATTTCAAAAGAATAAATTCCGCTTTCATCCTTCAGCAAACTCTCGACCCATTCCCATTGACGCAAGGGAAGCTCAGGATTGGACGCATAGAAGAAGCCATACTTCGTAAGGTATTTCCCATCCACCATGTAATTATCATCGGTTGTTTTTGTAACAGGATATTTGACTTTCAGTGAAAGCGTGGCCGTGGTCGCGCTTATGGCCGTGACTTCGTGCATGTCAACGTAAACCGGATCGGGTACGGAGGGTGCAGGATCGGGTTCGTTGCACGATTGAACCAGTGCTGATACAAGAATGAGCGTCAGAAAAAAGTTGGGTCTCATAGAGTCTTTGGTTTATTCTATGGCATAACGGTGCACCAGCAGTAGTAAGTATTATTTAATACCTCAATTTTCGGACTGTTTTAGCAGCAAAAACAACCATACTTTACAAGAAAAAAAACATATGACACTCGAAATTAAAGACGACCTCAATAATCTGGATATCTCGGTCAGCCACATCACAAAAGTGGTAGAAGACAAAGCAGCTGCCTATTCAGACTACAAAACATTTGTTGTTGTGTATTTTGCAGGTGGGGATACAGCAACGTTGAAGGGGTGGACGCTGGAGCAATGGCGGGCCTTTATCAAATCCGCATAAGATCAACTACCATCAAAAAAGCCCTTCATATTTTTGCAGAACCCAATAATTTGCTCCGATGAAAAACTTATTTTCATCGCCTTCCTAGCCCTTGTTCAACTTAGCGCAGCGCAGACAGCAGACGAACTTTAAGGCAAGTGACGCCAAAATCTACTGGCGAGGTGTCGATTTTCCAATCGATAAGCTATTGTAAGCAAAATGCCAGAATTCATCGTGACATTTTTGTTTTACACAATATTTGCTAGCCTACAACTTCAGCTTTTTAAAAATTCCTTCCGGAATATTTCTAATCACCATCATCACCGGTGACCATATTGGTAACACATAGATACTATCAGCTTTGGACCTAACTGCTTTGAAGATCTTCTCTCCTACTTGCTTAGGTGTGGCAGTAAGCGGTCCGGGGGTTTTCAAGTTTTCGATCATTCTTGTTTTCACAAATCCGGGCTTCACCGTCATCACGTGGACACCGTGTTTGTGCAGTCTGTTTCGCAGACCCGAGAGGTAAGAAGTAAAGCCTGCCTTAGCACTCCCGTACAAGTAGTTGCTTTGGCGGCCTCGCTCTCCTGCAACCGAACTAATTCCCACGATCGTACCCTTTTTGCGTTTTTCAAAGTCGTTGGCTACTACGTTCAAAATTGAAACCGCTCCCACATAGTTGCTGAACAAGATTTCCTGGCAGGCCTTCCAGTCCGCCTGCGCTTCTTCCTGATCCCCTAACAGTCCAAAAACAGAAATAACCACATCGGGCTTCTCCGGCAATGAATGATAAAAGTTGTAATGACTTGCAAAATCTAAGGCATCGAACAATACCGATGACACGTTACTATTGTGACGCACTTTGAGATCAGCTTCGATTGCTTTGAGGCGGTCCATGCTTCGCCCAGCCAGCGTCAACGAAAAACCTTCCGCTGCAAACTTCCTTGCTATGCCCACCGCCATGTCTGACGCAGCACCAAGGATCAATACATTTTCTTCCATTTACACTTTTAACATTAAACGTTGAGACAAATTGGAGTTGAACCGGTTATCCGGATCGTACTTTTTTATGATTTGTTGAAACTCAGCTGCGTGCGGATACGTCTTCCAAAAGATTTCTTTCTTCATCCTTGCATCCTTCGACAAATAAATTCTTCCTCCAAAATCTGCCACCACCTGATCGAGTTCATCAAGGAACTTGAACAACCCCTCGCGGATTGGAAAATCAAGTGCAAGTGTATATCCTTTCATGGGGAAGGAAATCAGGTCATCCTGGTGGCCGAAAAGTTTCAACACCGCCAGGAAAGATCCCATGCCCATCTTATTGATTCGAGTTAAAATATTTTTTAAGCCTTCTCTGCTCGTCTCCAGCGGAAGAACAAACTGATATTGAACGAATCCTTTCTTTCCGTAAATCTTATTCCATTCAAGAATAGAATCGAGCGGATAAAAGAAGCCATCGTAATGAACAACGCTGTCCATTTCTTTTTTATAATTCTTCGCGTAGAATAACGCGTTAAAAACTTTTACGGAAAAACCATTCAACACAAATGACGGGAAGTGGAACGGAACGGTAAGTAGTGACTTCTCCTTCGCGAGTAGTTTCTTTTCGCTGGGCGTTTCGTCTGTGCCTGCATGTTCACCCAACATTAAAATACTACGCCCAAAACTCTTTCCTGACTTGAGGCAATCAATCCATGCAACCGAGTAAGTAGATTCTGTGTTCTGATTGAAAAGTTCCATCACGTGATCAAGATTCTCAGCCTTAATCTGCTTCTGACGGATATGCGAACTATGGATATGTTTAAGTCTGAACTTTACATCGAGGATAATTCCGGTCAGGCCCATGCCTCCGCAGGTAGCCCAGAATAAATCGGAATTCTGCGTCTTACTGCACACGAGCGTTTCGCCAGTACCCGTAAGCACTGACATGGAAACAATGTGGTTTGAAAACGATCCGTCCACATGGTGATTTTTTCCATGCACGTCCGATGCGACCGCGCCTCCTACGGTGATGAACTTTGTTCCAGGAGTTACCGGTAAAAACCATCCGCGCGGAACGATTATCTGCAACAGATCCGAGAGTAAAACACCGCTTTGGCACGTTATTATTCCATGAGTGTCATCGAATGCTAAAACCTTGTCATATCGCAGGGTATTAACAACATCAGAATACAATGACGCATCCCCGTAACAACGCCCATTTCCATGGGGAATTGATGAATGGGTCAATTTTAACGCTAATTCTTTCGGAGTGTCAAAAGAAATCTCTTTTGCTTCCACAACTGGGTAATTATTCCAGTTCGAAATGTTTTTTTTCATCTGTTCTTTCACGGTTTTTAAGCAGAAACATGGAAAATCTGCCGGGGAGGGCGTTCGAAGCTTATTCCCATAAAATGATGTAAAAATTCCGCACCAACATTGAGATTTTATATAAACCTTTTTTCTAACCCGTTGAAATACACCAAGAAATATGCTTCAGAAAAGTATTACCGAAAGACAATTGCTGATCCTCGAGTTGCTTGTCGCCTTTGCCTTTTGTTTTGTTCCTCTCTTATTCAATAACCCGTATCGAATCAATATTTTTCTCTCGTGGGAAGGTGCCTACCGGATGTCAATCGGACAAATGCCCTTTCGGGACTATTCGCTTCCTATGGGTTATGGCTACTGGGTGATTCCCGCAGCCTTCTTCAAGCTGTTCGGGCCGTACTTCTATTCGCTGATTAAAGCCCAGGTATTTATAAACTTAATTTCGATACTTGCCTTTCGGGGAATCCTGAAAACACTGAATGTAAAACCTGTCGTAATTTTCTTCTCTGTAGTTGTATTCTGTTTTTCATACGTCTCTTTCAACTTCTGGCCGTGGTACAACCACGTGGTTTTCGTCTTCGAGATGATCGGATTCTACTTCCTTTTACGTGCTATCCTGGTAAGCACAGACTGGAAGATCTGGCTAAACGTTGTGCTGGGTGCGTTCTTCACCTTTTTCTCACTATGGACAAAACAGGATATCGGTGGCCTCGGATTATTGATTGCACTTGGAATTCTTCTTTATAACGCCTGGATCGATCGCGATGCGAAAAAGGTTCTTGCTTTTGTTGGAGCCTACGCATTCTTTGCCGCGATCTTTATCCTCCCACTTCTGAAATATGATTTTGGATACTGGTTCAATCACGGACAGTTTCCACACAAGTCTCGCCTGGTTTTAATGGATTTCCTCAATGAGATTCTCGGCTGGGCGTACTTTGAAAAATTCTTCCTGATGATCATTATTCTTTTTGTTATTGACAAAGCCACAAAAGGAAAAGAATTCTTTTATGATAAGCGTGAAGTGATCTTTGCATTGCTCTGCATCGGAATTATTTTCCAGGCGTTCATCATTCCGGTTACGAGTCCCGTTCCGGATAGGAACGAGGTATTCTTTTATGCCTTCGGATTTGCGTACTGTCTGGCGAACCTGCGTCTCAATATCGATCTGTCCCGCTGGTCATACCTGGCGGTGTGCATGGCGCTCGTGGTTTTCTGGTGGACGGGAATTTACTGGCGAAACATCCAGCGCATCATTGCTAAAAAACCCGAGGTGGTAAAAAGCAACGAACAGGCCGGTAAACACAAGTACAGACTGGCAAGCGAATACAAGTCGATGGAAAAGCTTTTCCTTGCCGAGAACACCCTGGATGGAATTAAAAAAATCATGGAGCTCGATGTTGTGAAGAACACTCCGAAGGACAAAATCAAAGTGCTGAACATGAGTGAGCTCACTTCCCTGGCTTACGAAATGGGTTACACGCCTTTGATCAATCAACCGATGTGGTTCCATCAAACAGTTTCTATTTTCAATAAGGAAGTCGAATGGTTTAGCAACAAGGTCAAGAATGAAGAATATGATCTTGTTATCTTCGAGTCGGTTTCACCTAAGGAGGTGCTTAATTTCTATCCGGAAGATGTGCATCGCGCGTTGGATGAGCATTACCAATTTGAATTCAGTTTCCTGGCGCCACGCCATCCCGAAGAATCATTCGTGTATGTGTACACGAAACGAAAGCCTGGCGCTGCACCGCGTCCAGCAAGTGAGTGTCCAAATCATTAAGAATTATTGAAAGTATTTTTGAAGAGCACAACCGGCTCGTGGCATTGGAAAACCTGGCTGCGGGCCGTTGGCCATTTCAAGACGAAGCATGTATATCTTGAAATTTCAACGATGTTACGACTGCACCATCGGAGTATGATTTTCCGACTAACTACTCTACCGGCAATGACGCGATAGGACGCTTTAGACGGGGTGAATGCGGTTGACTTTAAGGGACGTGTCAAAGAGCAATCCAAACAGGATGCGAAGTTTAACCTTGCAACCCATGCCCTACCGTATTCTGATCAACCTCCCATGCTCAGCATTCACTTCGCGCTCGTACCGATAGAAGGCTCGTTCAGGATAGTAGTTGAGTAGTTCCTGGTTGCGTGCAGGAAGGTCAATCGCGTAAAGCACATCGTTCAGGTAGTAAACATCGTTACGGGTAAGATCCCCAATCGGCATCGGTCGGAATGTACTGGTATAGGAAGACACAAGAACTACTGCGTTTCGGATATCTTTCTGCTCGACTTGAGAATAAAGATCCTTCCGTTGATCAATAATGCGACTTTCCCGCGAAGCGATGAACGGGAGTTTGACAATTGCAAAAAGTAGTCCGGCTACAAAGAGTCCCATAATCCACTTCTTGTTGAATTGAAAGACACTGGCGACTACAAGAACGATCATGAACGGCAGCGCTTCAAACATGAACCTTGGGCCATATTGGTTTCCACCGATCTGATAGTAAAAGAAATAACCACCCATAAGGATAAGAAACAGGTAACCTTCCAGGTGCGACCATCGCGAAGATGCATCGCGCAGCTTCATAATAACAGCGGCCAGATAGATGATAAGAACGGCAGGAGAACACCAGTAGATGAACATACCAATCCACCGCACCACATGCTCCATACCTTTAAACACCGTATGGCCACGCACAAATCCAAGGCTTTCATCTGCGTATGCCCACATCGTTACAGGGAGCAGTGCGTTTCCAGTAATCGAATAGTTATACCACAATAGAAAAGCAAGACATGGGGCAGCGCCTACGCCAAGCCAGAAAAAAGCCTTTATACAGTTTAACTTGCAATGGCGGATAAAGTAAAAGAAGAATGGAATAAAGATCAAAAATGCCGTGAAGTAACGCGTGATCGCTACAAGCGCGAGGCAAAAACCTGCCATGACCAGATACTGTGGTTTTGGCCTTTCAAAATAAAGATGACAGCCATATACAAAGCACACCACGAATAACGCGCACGAAGTGTGAGAGAAAAATGACGCGGAGTTAAAGATAAAAAATGAGCTCAGTGCGAGTGCAATCAAAGACCATATCGCGACTCTAGGATTATAAAAGCGATTTACGAACGAAAAGAAAACGAACAACAGCAATGCACCCAAAATCGGATTTATGAGGATTGGGTTTATGCCCAAATAATAAGCTGAAGAAAGTATCAATGGCCACCCCGGAGGGAAACGACTAACCGCAATTCCATCTTTGTTGGCGATGTGATTGAAGTAAAAGAAATCATGTAACTCGTGGGCCGACTCCCACAATTTCCCTTGAGAAATAGTTTGAGCTTGGTACAAGTAGGCGTATTCATCGGAAGAGTTAGGAAATGATTGAAGCGTTCCAAACGCAACCAGCAGTGATGCCGCGAATGAAATGATTATTATGGTCGCTGCTGCCGCTGTCGTATTCCCCAAAATCGTTTGCTCAAAACTTCGGACTGTGGATGAAAATGGATCATACACTACGTACAACCAGGCAACGGCCAGAAAACCTGCTATCCAGAGCACTTCATTAAAAATGAGCTTCACAAAGTCGAGATAGAACGCTGTAGACTTGTAAGGCTCCACTGGAAAAACACCGGATACAAAGCTTAAAATTTGCGGCTCAGCAAGGCGAAAGAGAATATGGATAAGTATAAGGCCAACAATAAAAACAGGAAACCATCGTGATTTAATTGACTTTCTGACTGCATTGTCGTAGTACTTGTTCTCCAGGAGTGAGGTTTTGATCATAAAAGAAACAGATGCTTTGACGGTTGATTAATCTTCTTTCGTACTGCGCTGATGGTGAAGGCGCTCTGTATAAAAAAGAAAATGCCAAGAATGTGCTCAGGTGTGTATGTGCTCAGGTGTGTATGTGTTCATGTGCTCATGTTGGGTGTGTGTTAAGGTGCTAATGTGTTAAGGTGTTAATGTTGGAAACACCTAAAAAGCGGTTAAGCAGCCGAATGGTTTTAGCTGCTTAACAGTATTGTTCTTTTGCCCGATCCTGTAAGGCTTGATACACCCAACATGAGCACATGAACACACGAGCACATGAACACATCTCATCTCACGTCTTCGAGGCGCATGCCGATCAGCTGCTCGAGGTCGAGTTTTGCGTTTTTGTAGTTACGTTCGGACTCAAGGTGGCCAACGGTGACATTACTGTAGTTTGTAAGGCTCAACGAGTAAGTTTCGAAATTCGTCTCACCGTTCTTGAAACGTTGTTCAATCAACTTATGTGATGTTTCGTTGTCCATCAGTAATTGTGACTGTACCTTGTAAATTTTTTCACGAAGTACATACTCATTGTAAGCCTTCATTACCGTGTTGCGCACAACGAGTTTCTGATTGTTGATGTTTGCCTCGGCAATTTTTGCGCGCTCCTTGCTCATCTTCGTAGTGGCGGGAATACTTATCAGCTGTCCCAGCGAGATTGCAGCTCCGAAGTTGTAGCGCGGATACATAGTCGCCCTGCCGTAAAAGAGGTCGTTATTGGCCTGCTGATTGATGGTGAATTCGTTAAGGTTTCCTCTTACACTGAAAATGTCCAACCATTGGGCAGAGCTTTGCTTCACGGCCTGATGCGCCACGATCGCCTCGCGTCTAACGGCCTCGTTACCCGGGTGATTTCGCCATGCAATTTGAACAAGCTTTTCGGCAAAGTCGGGTGACTTGGTGTATTCAGGAAGAATGATTTTGTTGTAATCAACACTTTGTGCCCAGGCTGGAACACTAATAATCAGGAAAAGAATTATCTTTTTCATTTCACACTTTATTTCTAACGCTATTTTTAAAAACTTCAATACATCAGACTAAGTCGACCGAAAACAGTTTCCGTTGGAACGAAGGGATTTTGATCACCACTGCATAGGCCACAATCACTATTATGTTTAGCGGTTTTTGAAACATCGCATCTTGCGTAAAATGCGCAACCGATAAAGCAAAAAACGGGACGATGTACGTCAAGGTCATCGTCTTCAGCACGGGATCATCCAGGGAAAAATAATTCTGGATTCCCCGGTAAACGACTATAAAAAAGAATACCTGAAAAATGATGAGACCAATCCAGCCCATTTCGAGCGCTGTAAGCAAATATCCACTGTCTGGATCCCACCCGCCCGCGAGATAATGCCCGGCTGAGTATTTTTTTCCATTGGCACCCGTAGTTGCAAGGCCACCCCCGATCGGGTGAGAACGCACATATTCCTGAAGTCTCACGCGCTTGTGGTCGCGTACGGCCATCGATGGGTCATCGGAGGGTTTGAATGTGGAGCGAATGCGATTGATTGGGGCACTGTAGAATGGCCCAGCCAGCACAACTATCCCGAGAAAGACAAGTGCACCCGCAGCCATGATGGTTTTCCTGTTTTGGAGCGTCATGCAGATGAAGAATGCTATCCCGACTGCCACCATTGCCATCGCAGTACGTGTACCTGAATAAGACATGGACAAAAACATGATAAAGGCGAGAAAGCCAAGCAGAAGTTTAAATGACGACTTGAATGGACCCATCGCCAGCACGATACAGGCAAGACAACTAAACGCCATAAACAATCCAAAAGCAGAAGGATCAGACAACATCGAGAATTTTCTGAGTTTGCCCCAGATCATATACAATTGCATGCGGTCAGGTGTGGCATACATCCAGCGCCATTCGAAATCCGTGAGACCAACATATTCCTGGAACAAACCATAAAATGCAACAATCGTTGCCATCACAATCCAGGTGGCCGTAAAGCGATTCACCTCTTTGATTGAACTGAAAAGCTGAAAGCATACCACATATAGAAGAAATGAGACATTATTGCGAAGTGTGACAAGCCACGCTACGTGTGACACTGCATTCGGATTAAAAAACTGGAGGAGCTGATAGGCTGTAATAATTACAAAAGCAATGGTAACCGGATTCTTAAAAAGCGTCCAATCTTTCTTATCCTTGCCATTGATAAAGAGCGCTACAAACACAAGCGCTGCGAGCGCATCATACACAATGCCCAACGGTATCGGTACATGGTAAATTCTGTCCAGGTAGAACATGAACATCCCCATTCCGAAAAGGAAATAAAAACCCACCCGATAATTGACCAGGATTGCTCCTACCAGAAAAATCCCGGCAAGCGCGAGAATTGTAATCGGGCCCGCGAGGATTCCTTTGTTGGCAATCAGCCACGTTACTCCGAGTGATGCCAGTAATAATAAAATGACAACGATAACGGATTGTAACTTTCCTTCCCTGTTCAAATACATTTCCCAACTAATTAATAAAGAGTATCTTCAAAAAGATGACGAGATAGATCCCCGCTACAAACAAGATCGCAGCTGTTTTATTCAGCGTGATTCCGGTTGAGGATTTGCTTTCCACGTCTTCGTTGAAATCCGGTTCTTCGGTCATGGTGTTTCAGAAATTCTACAGCCAGTTCTATAAAAGTGCGTGCCCTCGCTTCCCAAGTATTGCCGGCTGCGAACAGCAATCGCTCCGTCTGCCGTGTTTTGCTATCGTCTGCAATCGCTTTGTCGATAGCATTGACAAATTGCTGGTGATTTTCAGCTATTGTCGCCACTTGCCGGAAACCCAAGATATCAGCAGAAAATGCGGTAGAAACTACCGGCTTTCCAGCTGCGAGGTACTCGTTTATCTTTAAAGGATAAATACTTTTGGTGAGGTCATTACACAAAAAGGGAATGATACAGCAATGGGAATGCTGTAAAAGTGCAGGCAAGTCTTTCTGTGATTGTGGGCCCGTCAGAATCACATTGCTGAGTTTTGCTA
This sequence comes from Chryseosolibacter sp., assembly GCA_036402115.1. Lineage (GTDB taxonomy): Bacteria > Bacteroidota > Bacteroidia > Cytophagales > Cyclobacteriaceae > Chryseosolibacter. The sequence goes on along the minus strand of DASWTM010000144.1, from coordinate 38,090 downwards.
TCCCCGTCTTCTCAAAATAAGTCACCGATGACTTGTGCCGAAGTGCATGAGGCCCGACCAGTACGATAAATTTTTCGGGGTGGGTCTTGGCTACCTTTTGAATCAGCTCATAGTCTAACCGTTGGCAAATGTTGCCGATGTATGTCACTACTTTCGCCATTGCAGGTACCGCGTTCAATAGCACCGGACGCGAAAAGCTTTTGGTGATTGCCTGACTGAACAATGAGGTGTTGGCTGCGTTGGGCAAGTGGTACACGTGCCGCCCATGTGTAGCAAGTTTTTGAAGCAGGTGTGATGACGTTACCAATGTGAAATCTGTTGCGGCTACCTGCAGTTTCTCGAGATACGAACCATGCTTGTCCAGGTAAGGCGCCTGCTGAATATCGTCAACCGATTGATACACCCTAAGGATAGGCTCGATGTCAAGCGAAAGCGCATTACCGAAGAGCGGGTTGAATGAGTTAACGAGTATGAAGCGTTTGACATGTTGGGTCCTTAGCACTGAATTGATCGTAGCCGAAATCCGTTGGTCATTCAACCTTGAAAAACTATCGTACAGAAACCCCGCAGGTAGCCAGTTAATTGGCAGCGCAAAGGCTGGAGTAACAACAAAAAAGTTGGGATGAGAGGCGTCCGGAGTAAAACATGTATCGCCAGTCTGAAGCCGCTTTTTACGCAGCTTCATTGCAGGACTGTTTCGCTTGCGGATAAATTCCGCAACGGTTACAGGGTTGTCGATGTAAAAGACACGCGTCTCTTTGGAGAGCGCTTTTGCGAGAGACAGGGCGGTGGATGAATACGGTGCATCCCAGCGTGCAAGCGCAAGAAAAATAATGTCAAAGTCAGCACCATGGGTCATGCAAACTTTACAATCTTCTTCCGAAAAACATCCCATCCCAGTTTATACCAGTCAGTAATTCCTTCAAACACCTTAAGGGTATTGATTTGAAACTTCCGATACAGAATGATCTGGTTCATGATGAACACGATAATATAAGAGAGCAATGTTGCATACGCTGAGCCAATCAGCCCAAACCAGCCGAGGAAAAAGAAATTCAGGACCACGTTCAGAATGGCGGCAAAGAGGAGTTGAAGAAAATTAAGCTTCGCCATCTTCAAACCATCCATCACTGTACCAAACTGCCGGTTGAAGGGAATGATTAGCGAATAGAAAATGGTGACCCGAAGGATGTTCGCAGACTCGATGTAATCTGCTCCAAAAATGATGGTGATGATCAATTCGGCAAAGAGGAATATCGGAATGACCATAGGAATCATCGCAGCAAGGATAAGGCTCACCGATTTGTAATAAATATCCCGTACCCCAACTACCCCCTGTTCTTTCATTTTCTGCGGCACGCGTGGGAAGATCATATTGGCAATGGTCAGCGTTGGTACTTCCACCAGCCCGGCAATCTTCAGAGCGGGGTTGTATAATGCAACACCTGCCGTGGAGACGAACCGACCAATCATCCAACTGTCGGTATTTTTCATAAACATTGAACTGATGTTCGTGCCAAACGTATATTTTCCAAAGTGGAACAGCTCACCAAACGTTGACCAATTAATAGTGGAAAAGACGCGGGCAAGCTTCTTAACGTACCAGTAAGCAATTGCCGCAGCAAGGATTGTCGCTCCAATTTGGACTACCGCCAGGGTGATGAGAGTCATTTGCCAATCAAAAATAAATGCAGCGAGAATATATACTGAAGGAATGGCGAGCCGCCAGAAATTACTCCAGAAAATGGCCTTGAAATTCGACTCGGCAGTTTGCAAGTACTCAAAGTGCAGAAACGGAATAAAGATAATGGTGTTTAATGCATACAACACAAAGAGTGTATCCAGCCCGGGCGCATCCCAAAAGAGACTTAGTGGCCGGGCTCCGACTAACAGCAACACCGCAATGAAGCCGGCCAGAAAACAATGTAAGGCGAGTGATGTGGTAATAACCGAGCTCTTGTCCTTTTCATCGGCACTTACAAGGTGCGTAATAAAAGGGTTTCGGATAAATCCGTGACGAACCATTTCGAGTATTGCCGTGACGCTGGTGAACAGCACCCAGATACCAACTTGCTCTTTTGGAAGTATCCGGACCATAAAAAATATATTCTGGAGACCGAAAACAAGGATTGAGATACGGTTCAATAAAGAATAAGCACCATGTGAAAACCAGCGTGAATATGCAGCAGCCAATGTTTTAAACTTTTAGGGTTCTAGTGACGGTGGATCGTTTTTCAACCAGCATATGAAATTATCGTACCCTGTACGCCATGCAGCATCTGAATGATTCGCAAAAGGCGAAAGGCATGGTTGCTACCGGTTGCAGGGCAGCACCCTGTCGAGAAGAAAGACCACGTGTAGAAAAATTTCTTCAACCTTTTTGACTGAACCAATCTTGCACAGGGCAAATTCGAAATGGGCCTTTGAACATCCGCGCACCCTTCGTACGTTTATCCTGTAGTGAGCATTATCGAAATGAAACGCCTTCTATTTCTTGTCATGATCCTGGGACTGCTTGTGTGGGCCGGCTCGTATATATTTTATCGCTATTACTTTCCGGACCTGGTTGCAAATGCCATTGTAGCCGAACAAAGTCCCTCCTATATTCCGAAACGGTTGATGAATAAGGTGGATGAATTACGTAAGCCTGTTAACAAAGGCGCGGATGAAATGATCATCGAAATGAAGAAAAATGAAATACCCCTTCAAGATGTAGTGGAAGTGATTGAAAACACGTCCGAAGAAGAAGCCTACGAGTTTCTAATGGACTTGAATGAATCGAAACCCAAGACACCTGATGAGGTTTTCGACATTGCCAAAAAACATATTGATGCAGACTTCGATATTGAAGTATTCCGGAAGCCCTTTGTTGAAAATGTGAACATGAAGGCGATTCGCAGGGCCATGAGTTACGCAAACACAAACCAACGGACAAAAGACCTTGACATCGTCACAGGACGCGCCATTGCAAAAAAAATTCTAATTGAAAAATATCAGCAGGTGAAGTAAAATGTGCTCATGTATTCATGTGCTCGCGTGCTCAAGGATGTTTTAACCGGTCAGTCTGCACGCTCAAGTCGTAACCCACTTTAAAAAGAGAAGAAGTCGCAGTAGCAGACTTCTTCCATTGGTAAAACGAATAATTGTCCAACAACATGAGCACACCAGCACATGAGAACACGGGCCATCCTTACAGCTTGTAGTCCTTCACTTCCACCCTGTTAAGAATTGAACCTCCGAATTTCTTTCCGAGCGACTTAAAGTAGTGGATCGCATCTTTATCAAGTGTACTGATCGAAGACTTAGCCGAGAATACGGCCATCACCTTATCGCAGTAACGAACGAGTTCTTTCGTGTCGGAATATTCATTCATCGCTGCACCTTCGAGTAGAACATAGTCAAAGCTATCAGACAATGTCACAATAAGGTTCGCAAAGTCCTTGCCCGAGAGGATCTCTGCTGGCGACTCGTGGCCACCACCAGAATTCCCAACGATATAAATGTTCTTGTATTTGGTTGGGTTGATAAGATCGTACGAGTTTTCGTGGTCGAAATCCTGACCTTGTGTTTTCACAGGCTCACCATTCTGCTGTGCACTGACAAGCAGTTTGTTCTTCTTGCTATCCAGCACTTTCAGATCACCTTGATTGCGTCCAAGCAGCTGAGAAAGCGAGTTGTTCTTGAAATTTGTGTCAATGATAAGAATTCGCTTGTCCAATAAGCTAAGGACGTACGCAAGCGAAAACATAACGAATGTTTTGCCATCGCGCTTCTTCGGACTCGTGAAGAGAATAACCTTTGAATTGAGCGACTCGACTTCGTGGCGTAATTTCCTCAAAAGCGACTTAAACATTTCAGTCTCTTCACTGGTGTTCTGTTGGTTGAAGTACGTTCTGATGTTAAAGTTACGGCTATCGATCTGATTCAGAATTCCTGCGAGCGGAAGATTCACCATGCGCTTGAACCGATCAGGTGTACGAATCGAAGTATCCATTAATTCAAGACCAACGATCGCAAACAAGCAGAGGAAGAAACTTGTAGCACCGGCAAGGCCAATAATGATAATCCGCTTCGATGATTCGGGATTGATCGGTGGAACCGCCACCAATACCTGGCGCATCGGATTAGAACTCATCATCTTGTTCTTCGCGAGGTTATATTTTTCAACCGCGGCCATGTATTCCTGTGTTGCCAGGTCAACTTCCTTTTGAAGGGCGAGCAGACGAGCCTCCTTACTTGCCGTCCCTGAAAAGCTATACGTCAGATTTCCAATTTTTGACTCAACCAGTGAAAGATTCGACTTTTCAACTTCGTATTCGATCTCTGCATCCTTTAATTTCATTTGCAGGTCTGCCACCGTCATGCCTTGCGGGATGCTGGCGCCCTGGCGACTTGAATAGTCATTTTGAATGCGTAATTCTTCGCGAAGTATATTCAGCGAATCGAGCAATTTTGAATTGGTTGATCCGGAGGTGATGTACCGCTCGTTCAATCGGTTGATTTTATTTCGAAGGTCGAGGATCTTTTGGTTATTGTTCGTGACCACGGGTGCACCGATACGTTTGATATCATCTCTTAAACGCTGCATGGTAAGCTCCAGACGGTGCATGTTTCTACGGCTTAGATCGCGCTGCGACTCAAGATCACTGAGCTGCGCGATCTTCATTCCACTTTCACCCTCTGAGTAAACATGGTTGCTGGCGCGGAAGCTCCGCTGATTTTCGAGTTTCGCATCCAGCTCCGCCTTCTTGTTATCCGCAAGCTGTTTCAAAAACTCAACCGATTCACCGGTTCGTTCCGTTTTTGTGGATTGGTGATATTTTAGAAACTCCTCCACAAAGGCGTTGGCAGCATAGGCAGATAGAGCAGCTTTGTCGGACGATACTTCCACCTGGATAAAATCGGTGTTGTTAATCCGCTCAATCGCGATTTTTTCTTTTAGATCATTAAAGCTATAGCGATACGCTTCAAGGAATTTACGGATCATGTGAAACTCCGGATCCGATGTTGCCAGTGGCGACTGGTTGTCAAGTTTGCGCTGAACCAGTTTTCGAACGAGTTCGGTTTCCTTCTCGGTTGTGGAAAACGCCTTGGGGTCCGGTCTGTGAAAAGGTACAAGCTTCTTATCGAGATCGTGCAACAGCAAGCGATAAGAAGTAAGATTAAAGGTCAACCCCGAATTCATCGAATTCAGCAAGTTATTGAATTTCACATCGGCATCACGCGGGTTGAACTTCTCATCAAAGATCTGAATCTGATCGTTTACCGTGAAGCCGGTCGCAATTTGTGCCGTTGAGATGTAGGTGTCCACGAGGTTGAGTGTGAACAGGTAGGCTGCAAAAGCAGCAATAACAGGTATGGCAATCAGTATCCATAACTTGCGCCACAAAACCTTCGCTAATACTAAGAGGTCCATTATATATTGATTCTTAAAGTTTAAAATTTTTCACACCATTTATGAATAATCAAATCATTGCACCGGAAACATACCGACATCCTTACGCTGCTTTCCTAACATCCTGTCCATGGGTAGTGCGGGATGACTTTGATTGTGATCAGCGAAAGCGAGTAGATCGCAACAAACCGAACGATTTGATGTAGTAAAATCGCAAGCCAGCTCACTAGAACGTCCACTGGACAATGATTCCGTGATCAACTCCACAATAAAACCGAGCTGGAATACTATCGCGCACATTGCCACAAAGCGTATGAAATGCGGGTAGTGAGATCGTTGTTCCGATGATGTCGCCATAAGGGTTAAAGCCATTAGCGGGTATAACAAAACAGTGCCACCCTCGCTTAGTGCATCCAAAGCAGTACAGATTCACCCGCTGGAACGGCTTTTTTATAAATAACCGGGTATAGAACACCTCGTTAGTCAAACCTTTAAAAACCAGTCTATTCCGTGAAAATTTTAGGGATATCTGCCTTCTACCACGATTCCGCGGCAGCCATTATCGACAATGGAGAAATTATTGCCGCAGCCCAGGAAGAGCGTTTTACTCGAAAAAAACATGATCCAAATTTTCCAGCTAATGCTGTGAAGTTTTGTCTTGATTATGCCGGCATCCAACTGCATCAACTCGATGCGATTGCTTTCTATGACAAGCCGCTCTTGAAATTTGAACGATTGCTGGAAACGTATTATGCCTTCGTTCCAAAAGGCTTGTCTTCGTTTATCACAGCAATTCCAGTGTGGTTGAAAGAAAAAATGTTTTTAAAACGTTTGCTGCTTGAAGAACTGGAAAAAATAGGAACGTTTGATAAAAAGAAAATCAAACTTCTTTTCCCGGAACATCACCTCTCGCATGCCGCGAGTGCATATTACCCTTCGCCATTTGAAGATGCAGCGATCCTGACGATTGACGGTGTTGGGGAATGGGCGACCGCATCCATCAGTCACGGCCAGGGAAAGGACATTAAAATATTAAAGGAGATGAAGTTCCCTCACTCCTTAGGCTTGTTGTACTCGGCCTTCACGTACTTTCTGGGCTTTAAGGTTAATTCCGGTGAATATAAGCTGATGGGGCTGGCCCCTTACGGTGTGCCCGGCAGCGAGCAGGTAAAACAATACAAAGAGATAATAAAGAATGTACTTGTCGACATAAAGGAAGATGGTTCCATTTGGCTAAACCAGGACTACTTCAATTATGCCACGGGCCTGACGATGGTTCATGAAGAGAAGTGGCAAAAGCTGTTCGGCTTTAAAGCAAGAAAACCGGAAGATGAGCTGCAGCTTCACCACTGCAACCTCGGACTTGCCATCCAGGAAGTGACGGAAGAAGCGGTGCTCCTGATGGGCAAAGAAGCCAAAAGACTTACCGGATCTGACTATCTGTGCATGGCAGGCGGTGTCGCGCTCAACTGTGTAGCTAATGGCAAACTCTATAATTCAAAAATTTTCAAAAACATTTTTATCCAGCCGGCTGCAGGTGATGCGGGTGGCGCTTTGGGTGCCGCGCAGGCAGCGTATCACATCTATTTTGATCAGTCTCGCACAACAGCCAAAGCATTGGACGGAATGAAAGGCTCGTACCTCGGACCTGAATATTCTGACGATGATGTGATGAAAGTGGTAAAAAAATACAACGCTGCATACAAGTACTTCAAAGATTCACAATCACTCAGCCAGGAAGTAGCCCAACGGTTGTCCGAAGGTAATGTCATCGGCTGGATGCAAGGGCGCATGGAATTCGGTCCGCGTGCCTTGGGAGGAAGAAGTATCCTGGGGGATCCACGCAATGAAGAGATGCAGAAAAAACTTAATGTAAAGATAAAGTACCGCGAGTCGTTCAGACCGTTTGCTCCTTCCGTTCTCGCAGAAGACTGTGCCGAATATTTTGAACATGACTCCTCCTCACCTTACATGCTATTGGTGCAGCCGGTTCAGCAAAAAAGAAGAAAATCCTTGCCGCAGGGGTATGACTCCTTCTCACTAAAAGAAAAGCTTTATCACTTGCGGTCCGATATGCCGGCCATCACGCATATCGATTTCTCTGCAAGAATTCAGACCGTCCATCCGGAAACGAACCCAAAATATTACGAGCTGGTACGGGAATTTAAAAAGCTTACCGGTTATGGTGTAATTGTCAACACCAGTTTTAACGTAAGAGGTGAACCCATCATTTGCACGCCTGAAGACGCCTACCGCTGCTTTATGCGCACTGAAATGGATTACCTCGTAGTGGGGAATTTTGTATTCGAAAAGAAACAACAACCCCAATGGCAGGAAAAAGATAATTGGAAAGAAGAATTCACACTGGATTAAATCGAACACTTACCCTTATGGAATTTATCAGAGACCTCTACACCTTCATGCGCGAACGTAGAAAATGGTGGCTTACACCAATCATTCTCCTACTCATATTTGTCGGGCTACTCATCGTCATTGGTGGTGGTTCTGCTGTGGCTCCGTTCATCTATACCCTGTTCTAGACAATGGCACCGTCACAGGATCGATATAAAACCATTCTCGTAATGGTCACCGGCTTGCTTGCCATCGCGTTGATCTTCAAACTGTCATGGATGGTCTACGTGTGTCTGGCAATCGGGGTCGCGGCATCCTTTATCCCCGCGGCTGCACGTGGCATCGAGTGGGCCTGGATGAAATTGGCGATGGCACTCGGATGGTTGAATTCGAGAATTTTATTGAGCATCATCTATTTTGTTTTTCTGCTCCCGATTGCGTGGCTATCGCGTCTTTTCACCAAAGACCCGCTCGCGCTGCGAAACAGAAAAACGTCATCACTATTTGTAACACGTAATCACTTATACACAAAGAAGGACCTTGAAAATATCTGGTAAGATGGGAATGGAAGCAGCAGAAAATAAGAACGTATTGATGAATTCAGTCCTTATGGGAAGTACGACAACAGTGAAAGCACAGACCACTTCCTTAAGCGCGGTCATCAAGCTCATACGCGTAAAACAATGGGTAAAAAATCTCTTTTTGTTTATCCCATCATTTTTTGCCGGACACATTTTCATCTCTCGCGAGTTGTTCATGGTATTGCTCGGTGCACTTGCCTTCAGCTTTGTTGCTTCGGGCGTATATGTGATCAACGATTATCGCGACCGTGACGTAGATAAACTTCATCCAAAAAAGAAATTCCGACCATTGGCTTCGGGTGAGGTCAAGCTTGGGACAGCATGGGCGCTGATGATTGGATTAATCACAGCTGGACTACTATTAGCTGCCTCGATCAACATGATTTTCTTTTACATGCTGGCCGGATACCTGGTATTGAATCTTGGTTACTCCTTCGGGCTCAAGCATGTTCCAATTCTTGACCTGTTCATCGTCAGCGTAGGGTTTCTGATCCGCGTGTACAGCGGTGGCGTGATCGCGGGATTGGAAGTAACGCACTGGCTGTCGCTCATGATCCTGCTTCTCGCCTTGTTCCTGATTCTCGCGAAACGCAGAGACGACCTCCTAATCAATGGTAAAAACAAGAATGGCGTTGTCATCCGTAAATCTACAACGAAGTATAACCTGACGTACATTAATTCATGTATCACGTTGCTTTCCGCAGTCATGATCGTAGCGTATATCATGTATACCGTTTCACCCGAAGTAACCGAACGTTTCCAAAGTGAATATCTTTTCGTTACAACGATTTTTGTCATCGCGGGCATTATGCGATATCTTCAAATTGTGTTTGTAGAAAAGAACAGTGGCTCTCCTACTAACATTTTTATAAAGGATAAATTTATCCTGGGAACGATTGTATGCTGGATTATCTCGTTCTATATTATCATTTACGCGATATAAAGATTTAGCATCCTGTCATGAAAAAACGGCTTGTACTCTTTGACTTTGACGGCACTATTACAACCAAAGACACATTCATCGAATTCCTGATATTCTACAAAGGATTGCCAAAGTTTTTGGCCGGCATGGCCGTGATGTCTCCTTACCTTGGCTTGTTCGCCTTCAAGCTCATTCCGAACTGGAAGGCAAAACAAATGGTACTGCGGTACTTCCTTGGAGGGGAATCGGTTGACGTGCTTAAAATGAAGTGTGAAGAATTTTCGGAGAAGGTGCTGCCATCACTCATACGGCCCGGTGCCCTCCAGGCGCTGAATCAATATAAGACTGATAATTCAACTGTCGCTGTTGTTTCCGCATCAGCAGAAAACTGGGTCCAGCCATGGTGCCTCAAGCAGGGACTACTTTGCATCGCTACACAACTTGAGGTTGAAAACGGCAAAGTCACGGGGAACCTTTGTGGACCTAATTGCTACGGACCCGAAAAGGTTAAACGCATTGAGAAACAATTCGCCTTAAAAGAGTTCGATGAAATTGTCGCGTATGGAGATTCCTCCGGAGACAAAGAGATGTTTGGCATCGCTCATCAATATCACTACAAACCATTCCGTTCCGCAGTCACTAACTAAGATTGCTTTACCGCGAAGACGCTAAGGCGCGCGTTCTACTTATACAATCTTAACTCCACCACGCCACGCTGTGTCTTCTCGACATCGAAGATCTGATCGACCTTGATCCGCGAAGCATCGAGGCCCAGTTGCTTGAGGTGTGATTGAATAGCTGCCAATCGTTCTTGTGAACTTGTTGCGTTCTCTTCCTCCTGAACCACAAGGTGAAAACGATAATCGCGTTCGAGCATCACTTTATTTACGATGTAAAACAAAAGCTCTTTCTGCGCAGGCGTCAGCACCGTTGATTTGTGAGGAAACGCAAATGCGCCCGATACACCTTTGCCAATAACATTATTCCATTCCTCTTGCGATAAATAGCGTTGACCATCCGCCAGTATTGACTTAGCTTCTCTAACTTTTACCTGATAGACGTCAGCATATTTGCCATCCCGGTTGCTCGAGAAGAAGGCAATACTATCCCCGTACATAGAGAAATAGGAATCAAATTTGTTCGAGTTAATGGCGGGACCTAGATTTACTGGAACAGACCACGTCTCCCAGGATTCATAGATACGTTCACTGTAAAAGATATCAGCATCGCCCATGCCTGAGTGACCATTACTAGAGAAGTACAAACGCTTTTTATCAGGCGATAGAAACGGTGCAATTTCAAATCCAGTAGAATTTACTGTTGCACCCAAATTGCGCGGAGTCATCCATGAACCTGCAGCATCTTTGATTGTATAGTACAGGTCCTCCTGACCGCGCGAATCCGATGCCTTCATCGAAATAAAAATAACATCGCGATCGGGCGAAACATAGAAACCGATAAAATCAAGATTCGCAATGCCGGGGATCGAAATCAGTTCTGGTTTGCTTAAGCGAGATCCCTGAATTTGTGTCAGGTAGATTCCGTTCATTCGCTTGCCATGGGAACCATCCATGAAAAATAACGTCTTACCCGTCTTGTCAATGCCGACAACTGTATTGTTGTCTTTGTTATTGATAGACAACCTGTTCGTTGCTTTATTCCACGTTCCGTTCACAAACTCTGATACCCATATATCCTGTCCACCATACATCCCTCCCTCATTCTGCTCAGAAAGAGCACGGGCGAAGTACAGTTTTTTTCCATCGGGGGAGAGTAGCGGCATTGCTTCTTCAGCACCGGAATTTATACCAGCGCCCAACTTTGTTACCTCACTAAACTCGAATTGCTGCGCAAATAACACTGATGTATAAAATGCCAGAAACGCGGCACCCAACCACTTCTTTACCATAGGTACGTGTTCAATTTTTTAAGGTTGTTGAACCTTGCTGTCAATACTAGTTCATGACTGCCGTCATTAAATTTGCGGAATTGGCCTACTGATGCCTCGTATGAATACGTAGCTGTAAAAGTTTCATTGATGTTAAACCCCATCAGCACAACGATTGATTCAATACTTCTATAGGAAAGTCCTCCAATCACTTTGTTCTGGACGATAGCTTTTAGGTTGTAATCCATTACAAGATTGTTATTCATTTGAAGGAGTCCCAGCACACTCGGCTTAATTGACACCTCGGATGTCACCGGAAAGGAAAGGCCTCCTTGAAACGAAGCGCGGTAAAAAGGCTCTTCCATCGCAAGGTCAGACGCCTGCAAAGCGATATTTACCAAAGGCAGGTAACTGGCTCCGAAATAATATCGCTCACCATACACAAGTGCGCCTACACGGAGGTTTAAGTCAGTTTGAGAAGTAGAGCTGCGCATCAGGTAGTTGTAAAATTCGTCAGGATCACGAACGACCACTTCACTAACGTCAAGCTTGCGATTTTCAATCAGGCCTGTAGCGCCAAACGCCAGTCTGGTGTAATTTGTGATTGGATAATGGACGGAATAGGTTAGCGCTCCGCCAACACCTTTAATGACCCCGATCGATGACTGAAACAAATTTGCACCGAGTGAATGGATCATACGTTTTCCGCGTGGCAGCCTGGCTGTGTTGGCGGATGAAAAATCACTCACGCGCATAGAATTGTACGTCATGTCAAGAGGCTGCTTGATGCGTTTATGGAAGGCAAGATTAACAAACTTGGGTGACCCTGCACCGAAACCTGCCCATTGATACCGATATCCAAATTTCAATTCGTCAAAATTCTCAACCCCACTGAACGCTGGATTAAAGAGCGACATGAATTGATAGCCTTGTGCATTGTTGGGAATATACTGCGCGTTCGCGATCATCGACACCACACCAAACAAACACACGAATGCAATTTTAATTTTCATAATTAACGTAAGATTGTAACAACGCCTTTATAAGTTTTTTTACTACGCAAATTCAAGTCAATTGAAAAATAGTATGAGTCTGCCGGTAATGGTTCACCGTTTAGTGTGCCATCCCACGGCTTATCGAACCCCTTTGACTCGAAAACCACCACGCCTCTCCTATTCATTACTCTAATAGAGGCGCCCTGCAATTGATCGAGGCCTCCAGGCCTTGTGATTATCCACTGGTCATTCGCAGCATCTCCATTCGGTGTGAAACCGGACGGAATCTCCAATTCAATAAACGTGTAGGTCAGATTGATCAGCCTTTCTGCAGGTTCGCTGGCCACCATGCCATCGCTTGCTGTGTATGATATTTTTTTCATTCGAAGGTCAGGATCGAGTGTATTCAGATAATTGTATTGAATGTTCGCCATTACCTGCTTGTAGTCTGAAATGGGTGCAAGGCCGTTCAGGGTAATCCTGCCCGACTGAGGTTCATAAACACCTCTCACATTTCCCATCCCCTGCAAGATCAATTGGTCAAATTGAGGATCGTGATTTTCAGTGATAATGATTTCAGCACTCGCAAGGGAATCGTTGTCTGGATCCTGAATATCAAACAATGACGCAATGAGACGCGGTTCTCCAGTCACATCGAATTGCAAGGTATCTTGTGGCACGGTGATAACCGGGGGATCGTTGACAGGGCGGATCGCTATATCAACACTTGCCTGCTCTGCACTAAGATGATATCCGTCAAAAGCTTTCCAAAAGAAAACGTCTGGCTTATCGTAGTTCGGATTCGGCATGTATTGCAGTTGATTGATGATGGCGGCTTCAATGGTATCATTTGCCTTAATCATGCCATCCCCCACTATCAGCTTTCCATTAGGGGGAAGTTGTACCACGACAACAGAATGAAGTGGATGCTGGTCGATATCGGAATAACTGGAAGTAAAATCTGAGAGTTTGAATGTATACGCGACATCTTCTGTCGTTTCGACTTGCACCGGACTCGACAACGGCCTGTTATTAACAATCAAGGTAAATTGCTGGGAGGCTACTTCGCCACCATCGATGATCTGCAACGTGATGGCAGTTTGTCCCTGCGCACTGGAGGGAGGCGTTCCTGCCAAACGGAACTTGCCTGCACTTACCGCAGTAAGGGCAGCCCATCCGGGTTTATTGGAAATTACAACGGTCAGGTTAGGCGTTTCAACATCCGTAAATTCAACAAGATATTCATAACGTTCATTGACTGCCGCCACGGTTACCGGTGTCGATGTGAATACAGGTAGGTCATTAATCGGCTGGACAGTTATAGTAAATGTCTGCTGAACAAAATTGATAGACGGTGCAGTATTCGATCCGTTGTCAACAACACGAACAGTAACAGTTGCACTACCAAAGGCGTTTGGCGCAGGCTTCACTTGTATAGTTCCCGAAGCTTGCGGAGAGGTGTAGACGACCGCGAGTGTTTCGAATAAAGCAGGCTTGTCCGTGGTCACTTCCAACGAAAGTGTCTGTGTTTCGCCTGCACCCGAGGTTATCCCGGTAATATTCACGCTGGTCAAGGCTGCGTCCTCAGGTAACGTCAGGTCGGCAGGATCGTCAAGTGTGGGTGCTTTATTCACTTCGACAACGTTCACCTGAAATGTAGACGTGTAGGTATTCTCGTGTGGCGCTCCCGAAGGCCCATTATCAACCGCTGTCACAGTAATCGTAACAACTCCACTTGCATCGGGTAGCAGGGAATAGGTAAGTCGTGCAGAACTCCCCCCGCTATACGTAATCGTAGGATTGCTGATCACTGCAGTATTTCCTGATTGGGCCGTGAATGTCAGCTCCTGATCATCCTCACCGGGTCCTTTACTAATACCGCTGATGCGAACAACAGCAGGTGTTCCATTTTCCAGCACAGACTGATTTGCAATGGCATTGAACGAAGGTGCATCGTTGACTGCATTGACCTGAATAGACAAATTGAAATTCGGACTATTATTTACGCCATCGTTCACCCGAACAGCCACAGTCAATGTTCCGACAAAGTCCGGTGCGGGAGTAACGACTGCATCCTGAACAGTATAGTTTTCTCCGGGGGCCACCTGCAGGGTGAAGCCTGTTGGATAAGCGTTGTCAGGATCGGTCACCGTAAGGTTGCCAAGGTTTAAGGTAAGGGGTGTCTCCTCACTCGTACTGAGCGGAGATTGACCTGTGATCACAGGAGGGTCATTGGCATCCCCTACCTGAATCTGAAAAACAAATGGGGCACTCGTACTTGAGCCGTCATTTACGGTGACCCCAATGTTAAGTGTGCCGTTAAAATCCATTGCAGGTGTTATTGTATTTCCGGCAACGGTGTAATTCATGCCCGGTGAAATCGCAAGTGTAAACCCGGATGGATAGTTGTTGTCCGGATCAAGCACGATTAAGTTCGCCAATGAAATACTGACAGGCGTATCTTCATTGGTGCTCAATGGAGTCTGTCCTGTAATGATGGGTGTATCATTCACATCAGCCACCGCCACCTGAAGCTGAAAGACGTTGCTGCTCAATTCGCCATCAGTTACCTGGACCGGTACGGATAGGATGCCGCGGTAATCCATCGCTGGTGTAACTGTGTTTCCGGAGACCGTGTAATTGGCCCCGGGGAAAACGGTGAGCGTAAAACTGGTGTGGTCCGGATCCGTAACAAGCAGATGAGACAGCTCGATTGTTATTGATTGATCCTCCGAAGTGGCAACGGATTGCTGCCCTGTGATTTGAGGCGCGTCATTAACAGGAGAAACCGTGACGGGTAGCGCGTACGTTGCGCTGCTGGCTGTACCATCATTGACATAGACTCCCACAGACAGTGTTCCGTTAAAGTTTGCTGAAGCGGTGACCGTATTTCCGGTGACTACATAGTCGGAGCCAGGTAACACGGTCAGCGAAAAACCGGTAGGGTACGCGTTGTCAGTGTCCGTGACGATAAGGTTGGCTAATTGAATCGTCAGGGAGTTGTCTTCCGCTACGCTGACCGGATTGTTTCCCGTAATAACCGGTGGATCGTTAACTGCAGTGACGGTCACCGATGCTGCGTATGCTGCACTTGGCGTGCTTCCGTCATTGACTGACACATTTACGGAAAGCGTCCCGCTAAAACCTGCTACAGGAGTAATTGTTGTACCCGAAACATTGTAGTTCGCGCCTGGTGAGATAGCAAGGGCAAAACCTGTTGGATAACTATTATCCGGATCGGTTACTGTGAAATCGGAAAGTGCGAGCGTCAACGGAGTGTTTTCAGTAGTAGTGAGGGATGCCTGGCCAGTAATGACGGGCTGGTCGTTTATCGCATTCACCGTGATGCTCAAGGGAAAACTGGCACTGCTCGCTTGTCCATCATTTACAACTGCAGGCACAGTCAAGGTTCCGGAAAAGTCGGGAGCGGGAATAATGGTTGTTCCTGACAGCGTATAATTAGTGCCTGGGCTGAGCGTAAGCGTAAAATCGTTTGGATAGGTGTTGTCGTGGTCGGTAACCGTGAGATGCGCAAGGGTCACCGTGATGGAATTATCTTCGTCAACACTCAACGGGCTCTGCCCTGTAATTACCGGAGTGTCATTGCTATTGGAGACGGACACACTCAGGATAAACGGAGTACTTGTTAGCGCGCCATCACTGACGGTTACCGTTACATTGAGTGTCCCCGTAAAATTCGGGTCAGGTGTGATGGTCGTGCCGGTGACGGAATAATTATCACCATCAGAAACGTTAATCGAAAAACCGGTAGGGTAAGCGTTATCGGAATCTTGCACGACCAGGTCATCAAACTGCAACGTCAATGCCTGATCTTCTCCCGTTGTCAGCGGAACTTGCCCTGTGATCTGCGGAGCATCATTAACATTGGCAACTTGAACCTGTACGTTGAACGGTGCGCTCGTGTCTGTTCCGTCATTTACATTTACAGGGATGGTCAGCTGGCCATGATAATTGGGAGCTGGGGTGACAGTATTTCCGCTGACTGAATAATTAGCACCACTTGAAATAAGTAGACTGAAGTCACCGGGATAGGTGTCGTCTGCATCGCTAATGGTTAGGTTCGTGACGCTGATTGTAAATGCCTGCTCTTCAGTTGCCGTGATGGGATTCGGATTTTGTGCTGTGATTACGGGTACATCGTTGACCGCGGTCACGCTCACACGTAAGATAAACTCATTGCTCGAAGCAGTTCCATCATTGACCGTCACAGGTATGGAAAGGGGACCCGAATAGTTCGCTGAAGGCGTTATCACGTTTCCACTCGAAGTATAGTTCGAGCCCGACCCGATAGAAATTGAAAAACCAGTTGGATACGAGCTATCGGGATCAGAGACAACAAGATTCCCGAAAGTAACTGTGAGTGAAGCATCTTCTGCGACCTGCAGCGGATCGGGGTTTTGCCCGGTAATGGTGGGAGGATCATTAATGTTAGTAACTGCAACGGAGATGTTTGCCCGATTTGACTCCTCTCCCCGAAAGTTCCTGACCGTGTAGCTGATCCGTGAATTTCCAAAATAGTTTTCGGATGGATCGAACCTCAAATCACCAGAATCATTGACCGAGAAGACGCCCGCCTCTGTCGTCAATGAATTGTCAACTGGTCTGGTCTCCGGATTCAGGTCAATCGAAGTTGGGTCAATCGTGTCTTCGTTGTCGTCATCATCATCGTCATCACGATCCGCTTCATCGTTAAGAAGGATATTGAATTGCGTGGGGGTTTCTTCCTGCGTTGTAATCTGGTCGTCTTTAGCTCTTGGTTTTCTATCATCAACAAACGATTCTCCATCACCTGGGACAGCGAAAACCATCCCTCGGTCCTGCCTTTTAATTGAGTCACTGAATCGCAAGATGTCAGAAAGTTGCTGATGGCATAAGATTGTTAGAAATGAAATTCCGAACACCAAGACCATAAAGCGTTTGATACGCTCCAAATCAACAAACGAACTATATAGAGTACTCACAAATAAATCGTAAAAATTGATGTTACTTTTTTTCCACAGTTCAAAACCAATCTTGTCATGACCACTTTTGTTCTAACTGTATTCTGGATTGGCTTAGCCATTGTTTTTTACACGTATGTGGGATATGGCTTTGTGATCTACATCCTCTCGAAGGTAAAGCGCAGACGCCCAACGTTGATCGACCAACCCGACAACCGTTTACCTGAAATAACTGTACTGATCGCTGCATATAATGAAGAAAACTACATCGAGGAGAAAATTGTAAACACATTGCAACTCGACTATCCTAAAAACAAAATGTCAATCTTTATCGTGACTGATGGCTCTACGGATAGTACCCCAGACCTTGTAAAAAAATTTCATGCCGTAAAGCTGTTTCATGAGCCACAGCGCAGAGGAAAGATTCATGCAGTCAATCGCGTTATGAAAGCCGTGAACACTCCAATTGTAATTTTCTCCGATGCCAATACGATCCTTAATAAGAAAGCTCTTCGCAACATTGTGCGACATTATCAGGATCCAACGGTAGGCGGTGTCGCGGGTGAAAAAAGAATTTTTAAAAAAGCAGAAGACAACGCCTCCGGTGCAGGAGAAGGACTCTACTGGAAGTACGAGTCCTTTCTGAAGAGAAAAGATGCCGAAGTGTACTCGATCGTTGGTGCAGCCGGAGAATTGTTCTCGGTACGCACGAAACTCTATCAAGAGCCAGCTGAAAACATCATCATCGAAGATTTCTATTTGTCGATGAAAATCGCAGCGTCAGGCTATCGGTTCATGTATGAGCCCGATGCGTATGCAATGGAAACGGCATCCGCTAACGTGAATGAAGAATGGAAGCGAAAGGTGAGAATTTGCGCAGGAGGTTTTCAGGCGATCGCTAAGCTGAGTTATGTGCTCAATCCGTTTAAGTACCGCATCCTGAGCTTTCAATACATCTCCCACAGGGTTCTACGCTGGACGCTCGCACCGCTATTCCTTCCGCTGGTGTTCATCAGTAATGTTTGGTTAGCCTTGCAGGGCTCGTGGATTTACACGCTTATCCTGGCCGGACAAGTGTTGTTTTATACGCTGGCTGCCGTTGGCTATGCTTTGCGCGACCGGGAAATTTCTATTAAAGGTTTCTTCGTGCCGTACTACTTTGCCGTGATGAACCTCGCAGTGTATGCGGGATTCATGCGATACCATAAAGGTCAGCAGTCAGTGGTTTGGGAGAAGGCAAAAAGAGCCTCGATGGCCGCGCAACCTGCGAAGTAACAGCAACTTCTACCCTTTGGGCTTTGCGTTTTGCGCGAACGCTATTATTTTGCGGCCCGTAAAACCTTGCACTATGGGCCGCATATTCGAAAAACGGAAGCATAAAATGTTTGCTCGCTTTGACCGTATGGCCAAAGCCTTCACTCGCATTGGAAAAGACATCGCTATCGCGGTAAAACAAGGCGGCCCGTTACCGGAAAACAATCCAAAGTTGCGACTGGCAATCCAGAACGCGAAAGGTGCGAACATGCCCAAGGACCGTGTAGAAGCGGCTATTAAGCGCGCGTCAAGCAAGGATGAAAAAGATTTTCAGGAAGTAACCTATGAAGGGTATGGGCCGCATGGCGTGCCGATCATCGTGGAGTGCGCCACCGACAACCCTACCCGCACCGTTGCTAATGTGCGATTGATCTTTGCCAAAAACGGTGGCAGTATGGGCAACTCGGGTTCAGTCGTCTTTATGTTCGAGCGTAGAGGAGTTTTCAAGTTCGATCCTGCAAAACTCAATCTTGACGAACTGGAGCTCGACCTGATTGATGCCGGAGCTGAGGACATCGAAAAAGGAGAAGAAGAAATCATCGTTTACACCAAGTTCACCGAGTTCGGCCACATGCAAAAATTCCTGGAATCGAAACACCTCGATGCAAAGAGTTCAGAACTCCAGTATATCCCTACTACTACAAAGGAATTGAATGAAGGGGAGCAGGACGAAGTGCTCAAGCTGATCGAACTGCTTGAGGCTGATGATGACGTGCAAACCGTTTATCATAACCTGGCCTGACCAAGCTGGCTTTTTTCTGCAATTAATTACTATTTTCGTGAGTAAACCCCATTACTCGCTCAATGAGATTTTTTGTTCTTGTCTCTTTCATTTGCGGTAGCTTTACTTCTTTAAATGGTCAGCCTACGCAGATCTCAGTGGGCGTACTCACCGGCATCACTTCCCCTTATACATTTGACTCAGGGATTAATAGAGATTCTCGTTATCAACAGCGCTATCAGGTCAAACTCGCACCTGTTGGTATTTCATACGGAGTCGACTACCAGGGCTACGGGTTTGTCATCACACCCTCGCTTATCAACATCGGCCAAAACATGAACATCATCAACAATGTTGGCGGTTACGAAGGGACGCGCAGCATTAATATGCAATACGTTCAGGTGCCGATCGGATTCAAACTGCACATGATCGATCTGGCGTTCTTTAAGGTAAGTCTGATTGCAGGTGCTGGTGCGGGATATCTGATCAAGGGAAATGAAACGGTAACTCACCGCTACGCCAAGTATCGGTTTCCGGCCGAAGTACTACCGATCCTTCCTTCTGATTACGTGGTTGAGTATGATGGTGTAATTGCACCCGAAATCAAAAAACTTGAAATTGTTTCAAAAGACGATTTTAAACCATTTCAGTTTTTCGGGTCGCTTGGCTTCCGGTCAGACTGGGATTTTAAAAAGTCGTGGCGAGTCGCATTTGACTTACGCGCCAATTACGGATTTACCGAACCACGAAGCGATGCATACCTTGTTCGTGCAAAAGAAAATCAGACATTATATGATCTCAGCGGTGAGAGACGCGAACTCTTTGCCTCCCTGAACATCGGCATTGCGCGCTACCTTGAAGTCAATAAACAAAAGACCAAGCCATTTGGAACCCTAAAGCGCAGGAAGCGGTAAGTTCGTTTCCTTGAAAGAAAGGACTACCAGTCTAAAGCAACGGCCGGTGGTTCGGGATCTCAATATTGAATACCGTTCCCTCACCTAACTTTGACTGCACATGAATGGTCCCGTTCAATTTCTCACATGCACTTTTAACAATATACAAACCAAGCCCCGAGCCCTTGCTATCAGCATTGGCTCTGAAAAACATCTTAAAAACTTTCTCGACATACTCTTCGGCAATACCAACACCGTTATCGCTAAACTGAATGTTCACCTTTTCGCGGGTCGAATGGATATCAATTTTCAACCATGAGTCCTCCTTCCATGAATCGCGATAACGAACGGCATTGGAAATGATGTTGTTGAAGATGATTAGCAATCGGCTATAGTCTGAATAGAATGGTGCTTCAAGCTTGAGGTTGCGGATGCTTCGAACTTTCTCCGCTCCTTCCATGAACTTCAGTGAATCAATCGACTCCTGGAGCAGCTCATGAAAATCAATTTCTTTAGGCATGAGATCCATTCGCGAGTTTCGCGAGTAGTTGATAATGTCGGATATGAATTGATCCAGTTTACCCACACTTCGCTCGATCAGTGTCAGGTAATGATCTACATTCTTTCGCTCCGGATCAATCTTGATCATGTTAAGCAGACCCTTCACCGACATCAAGGGCGCACGCAAATCGTGCGAGGCACTGTACACAAAACGATCAAGCTCTGAATTGATTTTAATCAACTCCTCGTTCTGACGCTTTAACAAATCCTCAGTTCTGGTCTGTGTGGTGATATCGCGCGAATAGACAGTGAGCCCCGTTACCTTCGAGTTTTCAATGATCGGATACGATTTGATCTCATACGTTCTCCACTCCTTATCTACAAGATAGGTATCGAAGTATTTCCCGGTGCGGCCGCGCAAACCGCTCTCATAACGAACCCTCCACATTTCTTTTAAATCAGGCGCGTTGTCGGGAAGCAAATCCAGAATATTCTTTCCTTTCGAGAGCTTCACACCAAAAGCCAGCTTATACGCCTTGAAGAATTCTTTGTTGAAATCGATCAGCTCATATCGTGTATTCACAAGCCACACACTATCGTCAATGGTGTTAAGGATAGAGCGCAGGTTCGCTTCATCTTCGAGAATTTTTTTCTGATAGGCTTTGCGAACCGTAATGTCACGGCTGAAGATTGAAATGACTTGTGATGTATCCGGCCGTGTGACAGACTTGAAGTGAATCTCCCAATAATATTTTCTTCCTTCGAGCTCAAACACATCCTCCACTTTTAACGGAGTTCCGCTGAGCGCAGTCATACAACGCTCCTTCCATTCCTGTGTCAGCGTTGGATTTACACTCTCCATCGATTCTAAGATGGAAGTACCACGCTTCAGTTCAATACCGTATGTTTCAAAAAAGATCCAGTAAAAACCTGAATTCAGATTAATCACTCTGAACTCATCATCCAGCAAAAGGATATTTGAATCCGCATCTTCAATAATGGACGTAAACAGATCCTGCCACACTCCTACATCCGCGTTTTCCAACATTGTCATCTCCGGTAATAGTTGTTTCAAAGACATCGTTTCCATTTGCCGATACAGTTATAGTAGATAGCAAGCAGAAACTTCGTTCTCCTTAGGTTACAATTTCCATGGGTTTGTTTGGGAATTGGGTCGATACCCCACTAGCTAGGTACTGTGCCCTAATACGTAAACACTTAACTTTCGGATAACATTCCCACAAAATGAAGTGTAACTTTTTCTGTGCACCGCTTTTTTGGAAATCTGCATATCCAAATTTTCCAAAATATTGTTCCGGCAAATTCCCCAACTCACCATCAATCCTGGCGATACAATTGAAGTCTCAGAATTTCTATATTGAAGTTTTAGTTGAAGTCAATGGCAGTGTGCATAATTGAAACAAGCCCTGCGATCACTGAATTCAGTGACTAACGTCTATTCAGACAAAAGGGTTGCCCTGCGAAATTGACAAGCAAAGAAAAGCCAGTTTTGATCCGAAATGTCCGGTTTTAAAAATGCTTTCGGACGCGGTGTCCAATTTCGCTCAAGTTTCAAAACTTTTTGTAACGGATATCTATCTTACCAGTAATACACCAAATCTTTCCACCTATGATCCTTAACAACCTCAAGTTTGCTATCCGTGTTTTCCTGAAAGATAAATTCTTTTCACTCCTAAACATTCTTGGCCTCGCACTGGGTATTGCAGTTAGTATCATTCTTTTGCTTATCCTCCAGAACGATCTGAATTATGATAAATACCATGCAAAACATGAACGGATTTATCGCCTTGGTGGCCACCTGCAAGCTACCGGTATCGACTTCCGCGGGGCACGTTCAGCGCGGGAGCTGGGAAGGATCTTAAAAGAGGAGTTTCCGGAAATTGAAAACGTGGTACGGGCCAACAATTGGGACCACACGCTGGTAAAATATGAAAGCAACGGACAGGAAAAGGCATTCTATGAAGAAGATGTAGTGCGCACCGACTCAACCTATTTCGATGTATTTACGCACACATTCATCGCGGGCGAACCAACGAAAGCACTGGTCGATCAGAACACGGTCGTGATAACAGAATCGGTTGCAAAAAAATACTTCGGTAACGAAGAGGCGTTAGGCAAAACGCTGATCATTGGTGATGCGCAATGGAAAGTAACAGGAGTCATTGAAGAAGTTCCTGAGAATACGCACCTGAAGTTTAACATCCTACTGTCAAGTCTGGTTGACCGGGAATGGGTAATGGAGAACGGGCAACTTAAGTCGGAAGCATTCTGGAATCCGGATGTGTATACATACCTGTTGATGAAAGATAATTACAACCCGCAGGACTTCTATGATAAGTTTCCGGCCATCTATGACAAGTACTTCAAATCATTTGGCGACCAGGTTGGTGGAAAGTATACGCCAATACTCGAACCGCTTGCCGACATTCACTTTCATTCAACCGTAGAAGGTGACGAGCCACATGGCAACATCATCTATCTCTACGCGTTCACGGGCATCGGAATCTTTATTATCGTTCTTGCCTGCATTAATTACATGAACCTGTCAACCGCGAAATCGGTAAGCCGTGCCACTGAAATCGCGATGAAGAAAACGCTGGGCTCCGGCAAGCGCGCACTGGTCTTCTCCTTCCTGGCTGAGTCGGTATTTCTTTCTTTCATTTCCCTCGTGCTGGCAATCGTCATCGTGCTGATCGTGCTGAAAGCCACTTCGTTCAATCAGCTGGTTGGAAAGAATCTCAATCCTGACTTCTTTTCCAACCCCGTATTGTTACTTGGTGCGCTGGTTATCACACTTGGAATAGGCATCATATCGGGTTTGTATCCTGCGCTGTACCTCCCATCAGTCCCAACGCTCAAAGCATTGAAGGGTTCATTCAAGAATCGGAAATCAAGTCACGTGCTTCGAAAAGTTCTCATCACTGCACAATTTGCAATTTCAATCTTCGTAGTAGTGTGTACAGTCTTCATGCAGAATCAGATTGACTACGTCCGCAATCAGGACCTCGGCTTCGACAAAGAAAATATTGTGTTGCTTCCCATCCAGGATACGTTGGTGCAACGCCAGCTCACAGGAATCAAAAACGAATTTCTTCAGAACCCAAACATCATCGCTGCAACAACTTCTCACAATGTGATGGGAATCAATACAGGTGGTGACGCAGTAATGTGGGCCGAAACGGAAAATGGAATGAAACAACAGGCCTTCAATCTCATGTTCGTGGGAGAAGATTACATTAAAACGATGAACATGAAATTGTTGAAGGGCCGGGATTTCAGGCCGGGTCCCAAGACAGACACTGAAGGCACTTTCATCGCAAACGAGGCTGCTGCCAGACTACTCGGTTGGGGGGACGACCCGATCGGAAAAAAAGTAAAATGGTTCCATGCTAAGGAAGATGGTCAGGTGATCGGCCTGGTGAAAGATTTCAACTTCAATTCGCTTCATAACAAAGTTGAGCCCCTGATTATGATCAAGGCCGGTGAAGAAGGCGGCTTCCTGCACCTCAAGATCCGAGGCGAAAACTTGCCAGAAACAATGGCGTTCATTGAAAAAAAATGGAAACAGTTTGATCCAAACCACCCCTACGAAGTGTCATTCCTTGATGCAAGGTTTAATGAACAATATCGACAGGACGAGATTCAATACAAACTGCTGACAGGCCTCTCCTACATTTGTATCTTCATCTCGTTGCTTGGGCTGCTTGGTTTGTCTGCCTTTACAGCAACGCAGCGTACAAAAGAGATTGGAATTCGCAAAGTGCATGGCGCAAGCGTACCTACAATTATCTACCTGTTATACAAAGACGTAATGGTCCTGGTGATTATCGCGTCAATTCTGGTCGTGCCGGTCGCTTATATTATTATTACCGACTGGATGGGCAACTTCGCTTACCAGACTGCGCTAAATTATTTCGTCTTCATAACGGTTGGTCTATTGGCACTACTGTTTGCCTTTCTAACCGTGGCGTTCCATTCATTGCGCACCGCGCGGACTAACCCGGTTCAGTCGTTAAAATATGAGTAGCCTACGCTGATATGAAAGTAAATAAAATATTAAGCGGCTTTCGGCAGACTTCGTTTGTCTTGTGAATAGCTGTGACCGCCAAGTGCTTTCTGCTTTCACTTTGCCCACACAGCATCGAAAAGTGCCTTGAAATCGCTCAGCGATGAAGGTTTGCGAAAGAACCCTTTACCTCCCAGCTCACGAATCGTAATGGCGTGGGGTTCGAACAGTGTGGTGGAAAGAACATAGGTCGGTATAGCCGAGTACAATTCGCTTACCTTTAATTGTCTGAGCAATTCGATACCATTTACCCGTGGCAAATGGAGGTCAATAAAAATAAAGTTCGGGAGGGGAATAGTCTTTATGATTTCAAACGCAGTGCTGCTGTCTCTCGCTACAAAACACTTTGCATACGGTCGGGATTCTGAAAGACTCGAAACAAAAAATTCCTGGTCATCCAGATCATCATCAACATAGAGCACTGTCTCCTGAGGATCTTTGATCATCGTGGGGTTAAATTATCATTAAAGATAAAACCGTTTTCTGGATCTAACGCTATGGGTATGTGTGGAATTATTGCAACACGAATGGTGGTGATGGGTCATTTGATCTCTGTCCGAACGTATCAGGAATTTCAACGCTGAGATTAAACAAACATTCACGGTTTTTTCATGGTGTTACATAAAAGAAACTCCGTACGCGGTAAAGTTGAGGATTCGCTGGACCTAAGAAATAAGTGAAAGTTCAGTGCCGATTTGGCCTAGCCCCTAACACTCAGGCATCCCGTTGGGGAACTTCACTCGAAAAGTAGTACCAACGTTCAGTGCGCTTTCGATCTCGATTTTTCCGCTGAGTGCCTCCACTTGCGTCTTGACGAGATAAAGACCTATCCCCTTTCCATCTTGATGGGTATGAAAACGCTTGTACATCTTAAAAACATCAACACCGAAAGAGGCAAGATTAATTCCGAGGCCGTTGTCGGTGATCTCCAGCACGTTTACATTATCTTCCATCGATGTTCGAATGGCGATCTCCAACTCGCGCTCCGGTGATTGGTATTTGATAGCGTTGCTCACCAAATTATAAAGGATACTGCTCACCATCATGCGAACGCCATGCACCGCAGGCGCTTTAGTGAAATCGATGCGGATGTGATCATTAACGAAATTATCCGACAAGTTGAGGAGCCCGCGGATCTTCGCCCACTCAGCCTCCCAGTGAATGACTTCCTTTCGCTGTAGCACATTGTTTCGAATGTCTACGATTTGGCCGAGGTCTTTGATGATCTCGTCAAGATCTTTCGCAGACTGATGAATATGCTTAATGATAATTGGCCCATCGGCCTCGATTTCCGCTAATTTCTGTACGGTGAGAAGATTCGATAATCCCAACAGACGGGCGATCGGACCACGCAGGTTATGGGAGACAGCGTAGGAAAACTGTGTTAGTTCATTATTGTGCCGGATCAGTTCATCGTTCGCATTTTGCAAATTGACGTTGATCTGATGCACGCGATCTTCCAGCGCAGCCTTCTGCTGTTCGATAAGGGTATTCGCCCTCACTAACTCAGCCTGCTGCGATTTAATTTTTTCATTTTGCACGCGCAGGTTCTTGAAGGCGAGAGCAAGTCGCTGAAACGTGAGCCGGTATTTTTCTTCCGACACAAAAACACTTTGCTTCAACGTGAAGGCGCCTCCAACGATGCCAAGAAATGTAACTACAGTAATGTAGTTGATGTAGTAGTACGATCGGCCCGTGAACCCTTTTTGGTAATATCCAATCGACAACCAGTTATGAACCGGATCAAACAAAATAATGAGCAGGAGAGATATACTTAGGGTTGACCACAGGGCAGCGCGCTCTTTCAAGTCAAACACCAGGCACGGCAAGCTGCTCAACAATACAAGTACAAAACGTGAATCGTAGTACAAAATGTCAGTAAAAGAGGCGGAATACAGCTTTGGAAGAAGTGCTGCTACAAAGGTGACAACGGGTGGAATCAAACAAAGCAGTAGCTTCCCCGTTGTAGAGTAGCCGCGGCTGATACTAAATCGTACAAGAAAGAAGAAAATGCCAAGGCCTGCAATGACCGGGGTGTTAATGTTAGGACCAAATAGAATGACCAGAACGCCCAGGACGATAAAACTTAACGAACCAAAAATGACGGCAACATTCTTTGCAACAATGTCGTTCCTCTTTTGTGATGTGCTCATTAGCTTTGGGGCAAAACAAATCTATCATTTTGAAATGATATTTCACACGACCACCATTAGGCGGTGGTACCACCATTTTGTCTAGTTCGAAAGATATAACCGTTTTTGTCCAGAAGGGATGGTGTCAGTGGCATTAAAGACTTCGAATACTGCCGTATTCCATTTGCGAACGTGCGAAAGCTCCAGTGCAGGATGTGTGTGAAGTGAGTCAGTGAAGGACCTGTAGATTCATTTACAGGCTGCGTTATGTAAGATGCTTAGACAGCAAAAAGGAAAGGTTAAAAACAACACGCCATCGCTAACACGGCCTCGTTATTTTTAACCTTTGGAACTGATGTTCTAAATCAGATGGATCTTCCTCAACAGATGACGCTAGACGGTCTTGGAAACATTTTTCGTCATGTCTTCCTCTTTCAGGCGGATGATTTGTTTGTCAATTCTGAACAAACCTCCATCTTTCGCTCCGATTAAATCGTAGAGCTCGATGCAACGTCTGGCCTGTGCTTCTTCTTCAAGCTGCTCTTCAAGGAACCATTGCAGGAATTTCAACGTGACATAGTCTTTCGCCTTGTAACACTGGTCTGCAATATTGTTGAAGCTTTGTGTGATAGCAATTTCCTGTTCAAGTGCGCGTACCAAAACATCACGAAGACCTTCGAAGTTCTGTTCAATCTTTGTCACCTCGGGCGATATTGGTTGACCCCCTGCCTCAACAAGGTAGTCGAAGATCCGCAGCATATGGCCACGCTCTTCAGCCGACTGTATTTTGAAAAAGTCACCGCTTCCGTTCAACCCTTGCGTGTAACACCACGCAGCCATTGAAAGATAGGTACTTGATGAATGTGCCTCCATGGCAATCTGCCTGTTGAGCAAATCAAGAATATTTTCCTGAAGCGAAGTTTTTGCGCGTATTACGGATGTGTTCATAGTCGTTAAAATAGTAACTGTCAAAAAAGACATACCAAAGTTATCAAATGAACAGGTAAGCGAGTGGACGCCTTACTGAAAAGGCAGTAATTTATAAGAAGTCTAAAAAAGGGAAGCAGGCTTAATGCCCTTCCTCATCAGCAAATCCTCCAACTTAAGCAGATACATTTGATGACCGTAGGCCTTACGAAAACGAATGAATTGGTGAAGATCGAGAGTCGTAGTTCTGCCGCAACTTGTCAACGGGATGCGAACAGTATCATACACGCTGTCCGTGCTTAACAAGTGTTCTTCAATGTTTTTGCCGACCAGGAAACTCATGGTTTGGAGAAATTCACACACCGTTTGCTCAATAACTTCCTGATTGCCAAGATTGAGCAGAAAACGACCCTTGCGCTTATCCAGCGAGAGCGAAACATCTTCTAAAAGCAGTTCTTCCATTGACAATTGGGACGGCCTGCAAAGATATGTTTATTTAGACTGATCCTAAATAAATATCTCTAATTTTAACGATGGTGGCCTCAAGGCACTGATAACCAATATGATTGCCATCCCCATCCAAGCTGCGGGCCGGTGAGCAACACATCATTGCCATCGGAATAAAAAGAACTTTTGACACTAACGGCAAGCAGTAAAGGCGAACTAAGCGTGGAACAAGCGCTACTCGAAGCCTGTTTGCCAATCAATCAGTGCATCAAGCCCCGCAACATTTCCTGAAAGCCGTAAGCAGGTACTCAATGGGTTGATTCAAAAGCGTTTCATTTACATATAGGTACAATTCCTTTTTTTCGTTGGGAGGAGGAATACGAATGGTAAATTCCTCAAACAGTTTATCTCTGAGGGTCATCGGATCGATCCGCTTATCTAATTCTAGCTTATGGATATTTGATCCACCCGCGATTGGACTTATTTTTAACTTCTGCGTGGCGTTCAACGCGGCAAACAATTCCTGCGAGGTTTCGATCGCACGCTTCATTCGCTTCTCAAAACCTTCGAGGCGATGCAATGCCATGGCCGCATTCAACCAGTTGCCGGCAATCAATCCACCATGAATTTTTATAAGCAGAGGCATCTGATCAATAATCGCTGCAGGTCCGCAAAGCACAGCGCCACCGCTCGCGCCCAGGTATTTATAAAGGGAGATATAAACCGTATCAAAATAAGATGCGTAAGTCCTGACATCGACACCGGTGTATGCAGAGGCTATAAAAATGCGCGCTCCATCGAGATGCAGCGGAATATTCTGATGTCGACAGTAGCCACTAATACGCTGTATTTCTTCAATCGGAACAACAGTGCCATTCATTCTACGGTTTGGATTTTCGATGGAGACTGCTCCTACCTTCCCGGGAATATGCTCATCGATGGCTAAATTCTCGTTGGCAGCTTTGAGTTCATCAAGAGTAAAGTAAGTCTTGCCCGGTGCCAGCCCAATCAATCGCTTACCAAAAATACGCTGCGCAGCATCTGCTTCATCCCGGTAAACATGGCTCGTATCCTGAACAAACACCTTGGCATTGTCTCCGCTCAATACTGAAATGGCCAGCTCATTCGCCATCGTACCCGTAGGCATGTATATCGCTTTCTCCTTCCCCGTTTTTTCAACGAATGCTCTTTCGAGGGCTGCCACAGCACCACCCTGTGCGTATCGATCACGGACAATAGGCGTACGTTCATTGACCGATTGCAGCTCGGCCAGATATTCTGCTGGTTCAAAGATCTCTCCGTCCGAAGTGAATCTTACTGATCGGCCGTTCAATGGTGAACGGGATGAGGTTGACCGATTGGCTTTAGCAGAAAAAGGAATAACCGCTGGAAAAAGTCCAAATCCTGCGGACTTCAAAAACTTTCTTCGTGGAAAACGTGCCATGATCTTACATTAAATGAATGGTACAGGTTTCGAAAGGCAGTTGCTATCGAAGTTAACTCTTTGAGAGGTGTATGCAAACCATCATGACATCATTTTTCAAAGGGCCAGCGCCTGGAGCATATCGAAATCTTCCGCTACTCGCTCGACACTATCGAGGCTGCCTTTCGCTGATTAATTGAGTCGCTTTAACATCTCTCTCCAGGCGACTCGGTTTTACAAAGAAGACTAACAGCTGAACGCCCGCTATTGAAAAGCAGTAAGCGCTTCCACAACTTTTCTTACACACCTGTGCAACCGGCAGCAATTTAAATTTTCTACAGCTGGTTCATCAGTATTTTGCATCTGAGTACGTGAACCAGAAGTGGCTACGCTACTCAATTTACCTAACCCCATTGCTCCGATGAAACGATTGATCCGCTTCGTGGTGTGCTTACTTTGTTCAGCACTTGCACTCTCTTGCCGAATCCAGGAATCCGAGATAGATCCGGAATTATCAGAAGATATTAAGCTCCGCGCAACATCAATTGAAGCTTGTCAGTGCACGTATGTTGTTCCTGAAAGAACACACGTGATCGATGGTGCGGTGCTTCAAATCAAACCGGGGGACCGGATATGTTTGAGCGCCTCGAATACATATAAAAATCTACTGTTTAAAAATATCGTTGGTACAACGGAGCTTCCGGTCATCATTACAAATTGCGGAGGAACAGCTTTGTTGAATGCAACAGGTTTGTCATTCGGATTAAAGACTCAAAACAGTAAACATTTTCGTATTACAGGTGGATCGTCCGCGTACGTTTATGGGATTAAGGTCGAGGGTGGGCACATCGGGATTGCGTTGGGAGATCTGAGTACGAACTTTGAGGTGGATCACGTAGAAGTCGCTAACTCCGGATTCGCTGGGATCATGGCGAAGACGGATCCGAGCTGCGATCCGGCAACATCCCGTGAAAACTTCACGATGAAAAACATCAATTTGAATTACAACTATGTGCATGATTGCGGTGGCGAAGGATTTTACGTTGGCAATTCATTTTTTGAGGCTGGAGTCAAGACTGAGTGTGGAACACGCTATCCTCATGAAATACATTATCTGCGCCTTTTCAGCAACATTGTTAAGAACACCGGATGGGATGGCATTCAGGTGGGCTGTGCAACGGTTGGAACAAAAATCTACGGTAACGTTATCGAAAACTATGGGACTTCAAATACCTATAATCAGCGGAATGGGATGCAGCTAGGTGAAGGCACAGGAGGGCTCTGTTATGGTAACTTCATAAATGGCGGAGCAGGCAATGGCATGAATGTGCTTGGTATCGGTACAAATGTCATTCACAACAATGTTATAGTTGATGCAGGTGAGATGGGTATCTTCTGCGATGATCGCTATACGCCCGGCCCGGGTTTCACATTTCTTAACAACACGATCGTTAACCCGGCAATTGATGGAATCAGACTCTATGCTGAGAAAGTTGTGATGAATCATGTGATCAATAACATCATTGTCAATCCGGGCAACTTTGCAAAATACGTTTATCCGCGTGTTGCGGATGATGCTTTTGTCTATAAGCTAAGTAAAGATCTGCCTGTAGAAATCAGAAATAATTTTTTTACAACGTCAATTGTCGATGTTGGCTTCGTTGACCCGACTGCTCACAACTTTCGGCTCACGCTAACTTCACCGATCATCGACAAAGGTGCCGACATATCCTCCTACGCGATCGGCACTGACTTTTACAAGAAATCAAGATTGCGTGGCGCGGCCTATGATATTGGCGCGGCAGAAGTGCAATGATGTGGCCGGTACTTTCTCAATTGGAAAAAAAAGACCATCAGCCGTCTGCCAATGGTCTTATCGTATCCTGAAAAAATGGTTTGATAGACTGTCGGATACAAGATCTTTCAAGTAAGCATCGTGACCAGCAGGTACAAAAGTGCCAGGATCGCAAGCGCTGCACACATCGACAAATTCCGCCTGAATTGTCTTCTAATATTCATTGCCATGCGTCCTTTCGATTGGGGCGTTCCGGATTATTTTCGTACAAGCGTGAACGTGAAATCTCCGCTAAGCCCGTCCATTCTGCCGCCTGTGGGTGCCAGGCTAAAACGTAATGTCAGTATCTTGTCGGAAAGGCTTATCTCCATTTCTCGGCCGTTGTCTAAAATTAGTCTGGAGAGATCTTCATTGAAACGCCAGTGCCCATACACATCAGGAAATGCCCTGCCTCCTGCTGCCACGTAGTAGTCGCCTTCAAAATTGCCGAAAGGACTTTTAGAAAACGCGATCGCGAAAGTCGCATACAATGATGTAATGTCTCCATCGGCATTATTATGCACCTTATCTACCATCCACGCTCCATCCGTGAGCATGTGCATTTTCTGTTCTTTTGGACTTGGGTCTTTCTCTTTCGAGCATTGAATCACAACCAGCACGACCAACATCGCCAGTGTGATAACTAGGATTGTTTTTTTCATAATGTTTGTAAAAAAAGGACACGCCAGGTGTGCTGGCATGTCCGGGGTCTTTTAATAAATGACTATTCTTCGTTTTACAATTTTATCCCGGGACGCAACACGTAGCACGTAAACGCCCGCCTTAAGATTCTTCAACTCCAGTGTCAGCTCATTTTCGTTCGTGTACTCTGACACGTGTAGCTTGCCGCTCATCGACACCAGTTCGATTTGTTTTTCGGCTTTCCACTCTGCGCCCA
The DNA here is from genome assembly GCA_036402115.1 of Chryseosolibacter sp. Lineage (GTDB taxonomy): Bacteria > Bacteroidota > Bacteroidia > Cytophagales > Cyclobacteriaceae > Chryseosolibacter. The sequence continues at coordinate 5,819 of DASWTM010000144.1, read as the reverse complement.
GGGCAATCGTTAGGCGATCGCTGGCAGGGTTCGGGAACACCTTAATCCCTTGCGTCAGCGGAGCCTCGGCACTCAACACAACCTCAATGTGTAGGGGAACTGACTTCTGTACGCTTGCTCCTTTCGTATCGGTCACCGTAAATGTTATCTCAAGTGTGCCTGCCTCCAGTACGTGCACCAGAAATTTATTCGCTGAAGTGAAGACTTGAGCGAGGCTGTTATCGGTCGATGTTGCCGCATAGGTGAACGCATCATTATCCGGATCTGCAAAAAAATCGCTAACGTCAAACTCGTGGATCTGCTTTGATGCAGAAACGTATATACCTTCGGTCGGTCCAACATAAACAGGAGGCTGATTTGCATTCTCGCTGATCGTTAACTGGAGTTCTTTTCTCGTCTTTGCTCCATGTATATCAACAGCAGTAATCGTGATGATGCCGTCCTCGGCTGCCTTTGTGTTCAGGAGAAATCCATCGCCTGACCGAAACACTTCCGCAACGGAAACATCGGAGGACACCACTTCGAACGAAAAAGGGTCGTGGTCAGGGTCGGCAAAATAATCTTTGATGCTGAACGGGTAGAAGGTGTCTGACATATCAAGTGCAAGCTTGTCAGTCGCGCCAATGAATAGTGGAGGGCGATTCGTATGCTTCACCAAAAGAGAAAACGCAGATTGCGCGACCGCACCATGTTCGTCTTTCGCAACGATGTTGAAGGTGTGGCTTCCCGCAGTTTCATAGCCCGGAGTGAACGTCATTCGGAAGATACCATTCTCAAAAGTGCTTACTGCAAATTCATGGGTTCCTTCAAGCATCGCGGAAATCGAATTCTGCTCGACATCATCAACCGCAATGTTGATGGTCAGCGTATCGGCTTCAAACATTTCAAGTTCTTCCGGAACATTGGTGAACACGGGTGCACGGTTGAGGTGCAGTGTAACGGGAATAGTAACTTGCTTTTGAGTCGGATCGTTCGAGGAAACAACGACTGTTGCAAACTGGTCGCCTGCAGATGCGAGCGCTGCATTGAACAAAAGGCTGATCTCCCCCGCCTCTCCCACCGGAATTGATCCATCACCAGAAGTTTGAATCGATACCCATGACTCTGTTTGTTCAGTTTGCTCAGCAGCATACATCAACCAGCCCGCAGTCACGAAGCCTTCTTCGTTCTGGATGTCGGCCCATTGACCGTTTTCAGAATACAGGTATCGGCCGGGGATCGTTGGTTCATTCCTTACAATACCCTGAGGAAATTTGATCTCGAATGGATAAGTGATCAGGATGTAAAAGTCTTCATTTGGATAAATGAACACCGGAGATTCCAATGGAAGCTGCATCCAGTTGCCGTTCTGATCTTCGCCTGATCGTTCGAAGGGTATCATCGCGCTAGCTAACGTAACGGCTTCCGTCACCGAAGAACCTGCGCGGACTTCCACTTCAATAGTGCCCGACTTAAAACTTTCAGCGCGGAACCACGTCTCAATATGACTAAGATTAAATCCTTTGTTGCCGGCATTAAACCTGGTTGCGACTGTAAACGGAGCAGAGCCACCTGTCCCAACATGATTGTCAGGTGTCTGACGTTCCGTATGTTTGAGCGTTCTGTTGTAAAGGCTTAATGCTTTTCCTGAGGAAGATGTGGCTGATGACATGGCCTGCTGCAAACCGGATAGCCTCTGCGTTGGCAACACACTCTCGTTAGCGCCTTGTGCTGCTCCGCGATCGAACTGCACCGACACCTCATAGGTCAATGGAGACTTTCCCTCCATATTGTTCAGCGCGATAGTCCGGACCGAGGTCTCCCCACTTGTGTTCAGGAAAACGTTGACTGGATCTTTTTCAATCTGCAATGAAGGTGCCTCAATACCGGAGCCATGAAGCGTGATCCGTTTCTCTCCCGCACTCGTGGTGAAAACGAATTCGTCACTGGCATCGCCCGGCTGCGTTGGTACAAATGCCGCACGGACCAAGAGGTCATCACCCGGCATCAACTCATATACCGGTGATGAACTGTTTGACGGTGAAAATAAATAGGATACATCCACCCATTCCCACTGCGGACCTGCCCATCCATCAATCAGCGCATACACTTGAATGGACAATGGCGCGTTGCTTCCACTCGCACTTTCAATCCAGCTAATCGCGATTGGTGTTGTACCGGAATTTGAAACTTCAAGTGCTTCCGTGTACATCACCGGCATGAAGTCTTCAACAGCAATGATTTTGCTGCCAAAGTCAACGGAGGTTGGCGTGGACAGGGCTGTCACTCCGTTGATCGTTAGTTCAACCGGTTTCTCCAGCAACTCACTGCCCGGGACGTTCGAATGAATTTGTAAAGGTGATGCGTAAGAACCTCCATAGGTATGAGTCGCGTCCAGCACAAGGCTTCCGTTCCATGTTGCACCGGGCGCAACTACATACTGGTTGGAGGGCAATATGTTGTAAGCAAGGCCTTTGCCCCAGTCAAGATCAAGTTTGTCGGAGATGGCAAAGCCCTTACCAATGGCCTCCTGCAAACCGATAATTGAATTTCGTGAAATATCATCCATGCGTCCCTCCTCCGCTTTGTACTGGAATCGCATCGCTCCATTAGTATACAGAATCAATTGCGCAGATACCGGATCGCCCATGCCACTGAATCGGCTCACGAGGTAACTCCACATTATAATGATCCTGTCATCAAACGACTGGTAGAAAATTCCAACGTCTTCCTTTTTAAAGTTATAGGTATCAAAACCCGCAAACGACCAGTACGGCATGATGTAAGCGCCTTCATAAACTTTACTCGGAATACTGTCATGCAAGTCCATCATGGGTGGTTCCTCCTCGAAGGATACAATACCATTTTCACCTATTTTCAATTTGGAATACGTCCTACCAAAGTATGTGAAATCAAAAGGCAGTGTCAGGTCACGCCAGTACTGGTTGACATCACCTGGATCTGTAGCGAATGGAAGTTGCGTACCCGTCTTGCGAATGTCGATCCACTGATAAACGCCACCGGTATTTTCCTTCTGCACGCTGTAAGAATATGAAGTGGGGACTTCGGATGATTCAGTGTACATCCACGCTTTGCCAACCGTTGTGAACGTAAGGTCTGCCAGGCCGGGATTTTGGATTGTCAACGGAAGCGAAGTTTTTTCACCATAGTCAACAGATGTATTGACCAATGTCAAGTCTACTGCGATTGCAGGAGGATCGACTACATTTCCTGTGACCGTCAGGGTTGTACTACTTCCGTCAGCGTAGGTTATCGTAAGAACATCTTCCAGCAGACCAACCGTTGTAGTCGGCATAACAACCACGTAATTTTCTATTAGCGCTGGCTTGATAACCGCAGGAGCGTTGCCCGTGAACGTAAATGCGTCATTGGCAAAGGCGATGCTTGTTATTCCAAGCGATGCAGTGCCCGTGTTTTTTATCGCGAACCGTTTTGAAACGGTTGAACCTTGAAATACATCGCCAAAGGCAATTGCATCCACAGAGACACTTGCTTCAGCAACACCACCGTGTTCGATGTTCAGCTCAACAAGTGCAATCTTTTGTTTATTAGCAGGGTCGTTGCTGACGATGTTGATGTAACGATTGACTAATCCCTCAGCCAGTTCCGAAGTATTCATTCTTACTTCGACATCAGTGGACATTCCTGGTGCAAGAATGCCCGAGCCACCGATAACCTCCGTGATGATATTAGGGCCGGGATAATCAAAGCCAAGCGCCAGCCCGCTATACAAATCTCCCGACTGCTGTATGTCATTGACTAAGATTCCATCTGCTTTGTCATAGTCTTCAATCAGGACCGTCAGGTATGGGATGGCCCACTCGGGATATCCGATGTCTTCATAGTAAAATCGAATATCACCGTTCGAATGGAGCACCATCTGGGCTGTGATATAGCCAGCAAAATTATCCGTTACATTATCATATTGAATGATAAGTCTGTCCGGTTCGAGTTTGTAGTATACTTTTCCCTCACTGACGAAACTCAGGAAGGTTCCGAGAAGCGAAATGTATCCGCGCGGACTGTAACCACTATTGAGCACTGGTGTGTTGATAGGACGCACCGTGTTATCAAAGGTGGTAAACCCTTTTTGCGCGATGTAAATTTTGTTCATGTCCTTCCCATAATAGGGAAAGGTGAATCCCATATCTACTTCTACATAGTATTCGTCACGCAGGAGTTGGCTCGTAATATCCGTGCCTGTTCCGGAAATATCTTCGTAATCAAATGCAATCGGATTTGCTTCGGTACCGCGATTCGAACGCTGTTTATATCCATAGCGGTGATAAGTGGACGGCCAGTTGTCACTCACTCCCTTCGTGTCAAATCCCGGAATAAAGTATTTTAGCGGATATACTCCAGTGTTTTCAATGGTGATATTGGCCGTGACTTCATCACCAATTGTGATGTCATTGATGGATTGCTGTTCTGGTTCGATAGCGATCTCAGAACTTTCCGCGCCAACGCCAAACAGCGACAGCGAATACGTTTGGTCGCCATTCGAAAATTCAAGTGTCGCGTTTCGATTGCCAGCACCCGTTGGTGTAAATTGAATCTGCACTTCTTCCCTGTGCCGCGCAGCGATCGACCAGGGAGAGGAAATCAGTTCATAATCATCTCCATCTATACTGAATGACAAATCTTCCAACGTGCCGTAACCAACGTTATCAAGCTCAATGGCAAGCGTTCTTGTCTCCCCTATAAACACCGCACCAAAATCTGCGACATCCGTGTGAAGAACCTGCGGCTGATGACCAGCTACCGTCACAACGACCGGGATACGGGTTTCTGTCTTTGCAGCATCATTGGACTTTAATACAATATTGGCTGAGTAGTTACCATTCACAAGGTGGGACGCATCAGCGGTCACAGACACGGGTGCCTGCGAATTCCCACTGATGTCACCAGAAGAAGGATCAAGCGTAAGGTAGGTGCCGAGATGTTCGTTGTAGCTTCCGGCAGACATCACAAACGCGAATTGTTTGTCGTTGAGTGCTTCCTCCAGTGGCTGCCATGTAGCGCCTACGTTGAAGGAGATCATACACTGCGCAGATGCAGCATCGAACGCTTCGAATCCAATCCCTAACGGAAATAAATTATCGGCCGGCACATGAAATACGATCCAGAAGGTATCTCCATATTCAAAATAGAGTTGTTCACCAAGGATGATGCTTGCCCACGTTTCCTGTTTCGATGAGGCAGTATACTCCTGCGCAAAAAGCAGATTGTTTTTGCTGATGGACTGCCCTTTGTAGATCTCTACGATAACAGGACCTTTGGCAGGATCGTGCTTCAGGTACATGCCTACATCGGTGAGATTAAAACCAACTGGCTCCGTTACAAGAAATTTCCCGGCTGCAGAGTTAGAAAGTGTCGTGTTTGTTTCCCCAATAAGGTTTGTAGGAAAATAGCACAATCGTTTTTCAACCGGCTCGAACGAAGCTTGCGCCACATTTGCGCGAATGGGTGCGGTGTAATATGATGTTGACCGTCCTACATTTGCTTTACTTCGAACCCCTGAACTCGCTGCTTTAGGATAGTTGATGGCCGAGATGTTAAACGCAGTGGTGGCCTCGCGGTGCCGCACGGTTGACTCCCACCGAAGGATACCATCCTTGGTGTTGCTGATATCGAAGGAAGTGGTTGCAGTCGTACTCACGCCTGCGTCTATAGTCATCTCCAGCGATTCAGCCGACACAACGATCTCAGGTCCGGTATTCGTTGATGCCGTTGCAATGTTCGACAACAAAGACGTGTTGCCCCATCGATCAACCGATGTTACTGCAAAATAGTAAGTTGTCAGGCCAAGGAGGTCTGAC
>DASWTM010000143.1:0-8597 GCA_036402115.1 Chryseosolibacter sp. | reverse complement strand
CTTCGATCAAGGGAATGGAAAAAACTTCGAAAAAATTTGAATCTGCAAACACGAGCAACTCTTCCTTCACATTCACATCACCATGCTTAATGTATTCTGTGACCGGGCCTGTCAGCCGTGTCACTTCCTCAATTTCCGGATAGTCACTTTTCATGCCGGGACCTACGGCAACATCCACGGTTGGGTAAAGATCCACGCCACCGTTCTGCTCTAGCTGAAGGCCTACGCGGTAGATGTCCTTGTACCGTTTTGCGTATTGATCGTAGCTCAGTTCGTTCACTACGAATGCTGCGATCAAAAGAAAACATGTGAGCCCGATGGCAAGCCCGAAAATGTTGATGGCTGAGAAAGCTTTCTTCTTAGTAAGATTGCGCCAACCGATGGTGAAGTAATTTTTTAGCATAGCGATAGTTACTTGGCTTGAATGTTCATTGATATTTTGTCTGCGGATATTTCTCCAGCGAAAAAACCGGAGTACATTCCAAATGAAATAGAAGTCGGCTTTGCGCTTGCTCTGCTTCACCGTGCGGTCAAACAGCTCGTACGCATCGCCCTGGATCTCCTCAAGGCGATCAGGTCTGCAGTACCATTGCAGAAAACGGTCGGCCCATTTCGGGGGTTGTGGTGTCATATCAGTTTATACTGCAATGCAATTCGAGGGATACGGGCAAAGAGCTCATTTCTTTTTTCGTGTGCCTCCTGGAGTGTACGTTTGCCCAATGCGGTGAGCAGAAAAATTCTTTTTCGTCTTCCGCCACGCGCATCGGTTGGTGCGCTCATTTTTGATTTCAAAAGCCCTTTGTCCTCCAGACGAGTCAGCACCGCATGAACTGCGCTGATGTTAAGCTCTCGGCCTGTCTGGCTTTTCAATTCATCCATGACTGAAATGCCATAAGCTTCAGGGTGCAACACCCCAACCATCAGCATGATCAATTCTTCCAGTTCACCTAAGTGAGTTCCTTTCATATGTCCTTAATTAATCCTACAAACGTGAAAGTAATTAATATGTTTCACATTTGTAGAGGAAAAACGAACGACTTGGAACGTTAGCGCTGTTAATGTAAATAAAAGCGGACGTGAAGAAATAGACCGCAGGCAAACACGAGGTGGCCCAGCCAAATCACGGTGAGATACTGAAAGAGATTCATAACTGGTGGGTCAGGATGGACAACAAAGAATAGTCTCCACCCGAGGATGCCGACAATTCCCGCGGACGCTCCAAAAAGCACTGCATCGCCCCATGAAGAGCTGATATACTTAGAGTCGAGCAGGAAGTTGTAACAAAAGGCGAAGCCAACGCCAATGGCATAGTGCAGAATTGTTGCTAGAAAAAAGATTCTTCTCCGCTGGCCGTGATTGAATTCCTGGCCAAATCGCAGCATGTCGGCTAAAATATGAATCACGCGAAAAGGTTTTCCCGAAACTCTAGCTACGACCTCAATGAACAATGTCATCGTCAATGTGCCGATTATTCCCGCCATGATGATCAGATAATTCATAGTTTCCAGTTGAGATACATCGCTGTTAATAAAACAATGCCGACCCTTCGAGTGAAACCCTCAGACTGACGAAGATCTGACAAAAAAAAGATCCACCGCAAAATGAATTGCGGTGGATATCATTGTCTCTGCGACTGACTTTATTTAATAAAATTCCAACCGAGGGAAATCATGAAGACACGGCTTTTCACATCTTCTCCGTTGGCGGCATTGTTGATATCTTTTACTCCAAGATTGTACCGGAAGTCCAGGCCGAGGCCAAATCCAAAGTCGTAACCCGCGCCCAGTGCTATTGAAACATCGCTGCTCTTATAATGGTCTTTAATATCGGCTGAACCGCTTCCGAAGAATGTATCGTACTTGCGTTCACCATCGAGCAAAAATCCAAACTGTGGTCCAAGCTGGAGATTCAGTCCACCTACTGGATAGAGTTTCACCATAACGGGGATACTTAAGTACGTAAAGCGATCCTGCGCTGTGCCGAACACAGAACTTCTTATATCACTATTGAGTGTCGACAACAGTAACTCCGGTTGAATGGCAATTTTATTGAATTTGCCGCGAAGAAAAATTCCCGCGTGAAATCCTGTCCGTGAGTCGTATGTTGCTTCTGCATCATCAATATTAAACGTGCTCAGGTTGACTCCACCCTTCACGCCAAATGCAGCGTCCTGTGCGTACGATGCTAGTGCGGTGATTGCTACAAGGATTAGACAAAGCAAATAGTTGGTTTTCATATTGATTTTTGAATTTTGGATACAGTCAAAAAAAATTGTGCCGTTATTACCTTAAATGATGGGCTAACATAAGCATGCGCCAGACAAGAATGGAACGCGGTGCATTAGTTGGCGGGCAGCGAAAAATAAAATGTCGAGCCTTGGTCCACTGCGGATTCAGCCCATACTTTGCCATGATGTTTTGCAATGATCCGATGCACAATTGCAAGCCCGACACCAGTTCCTTCAAATTGTGATTGAGGATGAAGACGCTGAAAGGCGTTAAACAATTTGTTATAGCTACGCATGTCGAAACCAGCCCCGTTATCTTTTACGAAGTAAGTGATCATTCCATTTGATTGCTGAGATCCGATTTCAATACGGGGCGTCTCTTTTTTTCGTGAATACTTGAATGCATTTGATAAGAGATTCTCCCAAACCTGATGCAACGTACTTTTATCACCATGACAGTTTGGAAGATAATCGATCGTTACTTTAATCCGACCATCATCTTCCGGATTTACATCTTTTAAGACCGCTTCGACCAGTTCCTTCATGTGGATTTGATCCTTTGTCAGCTCCCTGCGACTCAGTTGTGAGAATGAAAGCAGATCATCAATCAGCTGGCGCATCTTCTTGGCATAGCGAATGGTGTTTGTCACCAGTTTCTTATTGTCACCCTCCAACGTGCTTTCATTTTCCTCCAGGAATTCACTCATAAACGCCTCGATGTGTCGAAGGGGTGCACTTAAGTCATGCGAAACAGTGTATGAAAACGCTTCGAGTTCTTCATACGCGTTCTCTAATTCAATTGTCCGCTCTTTGACTTTTTCTTCCAGGCTATGGGTGAAGTTGACAATTTCCTGATTTTGAGATTCGATGCGCACGAGCATTTCATTGAATGCGTCCGTCAATAATCCCACTTCATCACTATCAACTTTCTGTGCACGAATGGCGTAGTTTCGATTTGCAGAAATAAGTTTTGCCGTTTCAGCAAGCTGAAGAATTGGATTTGAAAGATTTCGTTGCAGGCGTCTTGACACGAAATAGGCCGCAAGAATAGAGAATATAAATATGAGTCCAGTGATATTTGTATACAGTAAAAAGCGGTCGAAGACAGCCGTCATGTTGGAGACTAGATAAACCGATCCGATTCTCTTTCCCTGATGCATGATGGGTTGTGCACCCGCAACAAGTGCTCCGTCAACATCAAACCCGGTCTTCTCAACACTTTGTTCGGGTATTTTAGTCTCGACAGCACCATGATGGTATGTGGCGAATACATTATGCGCACTATCATAGATTGCGCCTGCGAGGATATGCGGCTCTACCTGGAGTGACGACAGGATTTCAGTAGCCTCATCCCGGTTATTTGAAAGCAATGCTGCACTGCTGTTGGCGCCTATCATCCGACTCATCAACGACAGCTGATAAATCGTGGTGCGTTTAAAAGAATAATATTCGTAGATAAAGTACGCAGCGAATGTTAACAGCAACACCACCCCGCTTGTCAGCAAAATAATCGTAACTATCTTCGTTTGGATAGAGGATTTCTGTACCATTCGTTTAGGTTAAGCATCAGGCCTTGTAGACCTATACGAAAAGTACAAATGAATAGCAGCATTGTAAAGTCTTTCATTTGCCGGTATGACAATTCGAAGAAGAATTTGACAAAAAAGTGTAGTGGTTCTTCATTTACGATAAGCGAATTGTTTTTTGATCAAAAAGCAGATTGCGTTTGAGGGAGAGGATGAATTAGCATAATGCGAAGGCTAATCGGGTGCACCCTGTCTTTGTCGATGGTTAAAAAAAATTCCCGCCCCCGAAGATTATATAACTCTTTGTGAAAATCATATAAATCTCTGCGGCAACTTCCCCGTTAAGTGCCGTATGCTTTACTACCTCAAACCAACCACCACCTTACTACCAGCGCTTCCTGTGAACTTTCACCTCACCTTCCGCGCGGTGGATGACATCGAATTTCTCGCAGCGCTCAACAACCTTCCTAAGGATGAAATCAGGCGCAGGCTTGCCAATGACAACACAGCGTATGTTGCATTTTATAAGCGTAATCCAGCTGCATTTGGATGGAGCGCAGCAGGTAAGGCTTTCATTGGTGAACTCAACCATGAAATGGTTTTACCCATTGGCCACAAATACCTGTGGAACTTTCGAACGGTTGAAGAGTTTCGTGGTAAGGGAATCTATCCGCAACTTTTGCAGTACATTATCCGTAAAGAATCCGACAGCACAGAATGCTTTTGGATTCTCCACTCGCCCGAAAACACCTCAAGTGAAAAAGGAATCATTAAGGCGGGATTTAAATGGATCAGCAAGGTTTCAATTAAAGACCTTAACCGCGTAATCGTATCGCCTGCTGCGCAAGAAGAATCCACCATACTGAACAATCTCGGTTTTGATTCATCTTTCGAAGAACAAGCCTCTTGCTGGATGTGTTCTAGCCCGTTCCTAAGCCACAAGAAAACACAATGCTGTTGCAGCTCCCGTAACGCGATATGCAACCAAAGACAATTCATAACCGGGTAAGCAGCAATTTGGATCGCTTTTTGTTTATCATTTAAATCAAACTCCATAAAATATGAAATCATGTTATTTGACTTTAGCCTTTTTATTTCTCGCTATTTTTTCATTCGCCCAGGAATATAAAATAGTCACAACCGTTGAATCTATAGTCCCTATGGGTATCGGCAGATCCCGTATGGTGGATGCACAAAGTCCGGGCGATTACAAGGCCCTGACGACTGAACGCACTGACGGAAAAAAATCTGCGCAAGGGGACATCAAACGTGATGATGTGAAGATTGACAATTTCGAAGAGACCAAACTTCTCAACTTCTACAGCGCTGTTGGAATAAACTTTCAGAACATTACGTCCAACGATGCGGTCGTGTCATCGAAACTCAATGAGCTTGCCAAAGAGGGCTGGACACTTGCTTTCGTAACAAGCGGTGTTGAAAGCGATGCAGGAGACAAAGACGGCAACGGAATCTTCATCACGCGTTATGTCTTTAGGCGCGACAAAGTAGTTGTAGGCCAGGTCGGAAATTAGAAAAATCTTTCTTCAGCCTTAAGCCCTCGTAAACCGAGGGCTTTTTATTTTTAAGGCAGGCGCTTCTGTCGGTTATTCTCACAGGCATAATTTTCATCGGTGTAGAATGCAATTCCACTTTGGTGGAGTGATGTTTTATTAAATGAAAATAACATGGGACTTTTAGATTTCTTTAAAAAGGGTGTTGAAAAGCCGGCTGAACAAAAAGCGGCAAATACACCACGTCAACAACCAGCGCCACAAAGCAGTGCTGCATCAGGTCAGCGACAGCAACGCGAGTATGTGATTAAGCCAGGTGATAGCCTTTCAAAAATTGCAAAGCAGGTTTATGGAAATGCTGCCGAATGGCAAAAAATTTACCAGGCCAATCGGAACACGATCAAAGACCCGGACCTCATTCATCCGGGTCAGAAAATTATTCTTCCTTAACGTATGAGCGTATGACAAAAAACATAATTATGGCATTGTTGGTGGCTGGAATGCTTACCGCGTGCAACGACAAGAAAGAAAATGCAGCTAATAACAGCGCCTCATCCAGCACCGAAAGCGCAAGTGCTCCTTCGACTGAACAGCTGATCGCAGGTGAGAGCGAAAAAACCTGGAAAGCAAAACGTGAAACAAATTCCGAAGGTGAAAAAGATAAGCTTACAAAAGCTGAAAAGGAACAGCGCATTACGTTCTGGCGCAACGGTAACGTTAAAATGGGCGATGATGCGCAATCGATGACCGGCAAGTGGACGTATTCCGGCCAAACATTAGCACTTCAATTTACCGGGGAAAATGTCACCGAAAATTTTACAGTAGTCGAACTTGATGATGACGAAATGAAATTGCGGGCTGCCGATGGTTCCGAAATGACCATGAAGCCTGAGTAGTCAATAAAAATTTGAAAGACTCGAAGTTCTGTCAACTGGCAGAACTTCTTTTTTTATTTCTGCGCCACTATGCAGCCTTCCTTCTGACGCCTTTAATGTTTCGGGTCGCTTTTGATGCTGGGCGCACCGTTTGTTGTGGTCGGCCGATGGGCAGTAAAAGATGACTGTAGTGAAGATGCACTTTCACGAGCTTCTCGATGTTCGCGATTTTGATGACCCTGGTAGTCAGTTTTTCACCGTAAAGTGTATAGGGCTTCAGAATGATTTCTGATTTCCCTACAATGCGGTCCACTGTTCCAATGACGGGATTATCAATTCCTTTAACTTTCATTTTGAGCACGGTGAGGTCACATTCACTTTCCCTCAACACGTGAAACAATTCCAACTCACTCATACCAACACATAAATTGTAAGACTTGTAGAAAGACAGCATCAGTCGTCAGCAGGTTCAAACCGGCTAAGGTGTTACGACTCATCGGATAATACGAGCCTCGGCACCTGGCTCCGCCTTTTACTTTGCTTTCCACTCGTTCACGTTAAGGGTAAAAATCATGCCGCAAACCGGGGAAGCGGGTGTAAAAAATTCAGTAAAAGTTTGGGTGATAGTTGAATAATTTAAACACTTATCTTTAGTAGCTAACACTCAAGCCTATGACACAAGTTGAAACGCAGCCGGAAATTTCTGTTGACTTTAGTCGCAAGGATCTGTTCGAAGGTTTATATCTGAAGATGTTTCCTGCCGTGGCCCGGTTTATTCGCAGACAAAAAGGCTCGCTTGATGACGCCAAAGATGTATTCCATGATGCGTTGATCATTTTCTATGAAAAGAAAGTGACGAGGCAACTTGAAATTGAACTAACGGATGACGCATACGTCTTTGGCATCGTGAAACACTTGTGGATCAGAAAAACGAAAGAAAATCAACGCGTTCTGCTGTCGGAGGATGAATCGGGCATAACGCTTCCGGATGATTTTGAAAGTGATTTGCGCCCAGACTCGCTAGTGTCATTTCTGAGGATGGCTGGGCAAAAATGTATGACGTTGCTTCAGGCATTCTATTATGACCGTCAGTCCATGGATCTGATCCGCAGCGTATTCGGATTTTCAAGCATTCGTTCTGCCACCGTGCAGAAATACAAGTGTCTAGAGAAAGTAAGAGATCTGGTTAAAAATAAATCAATGAACTATGAGGACTTCATTAACCAGGCTTAAAAGGATAGAGGATTTTATACACGGACAAGTGCCGGAGGAGGACTGTGTAGTGTTCGCAGCCAACCTTCTTCTCGATAAAGAGCTCGCGGCAGATCATCGTAGTCAACAGCAGACATATCAATTAATAAAACGTTGCAGTCGTCAACAACTCAAAGCGGAGCTGGATCAACTCCACCGTGATTTGATGACAAAAAATCAAACGTTCTTCGATCGAATTCTCGCCATTTTTCAAAAACATTAACGTATGCAAAAATTTGCCAGTGTGGTGCCGATGGTCATCGATAATGATGGGCGCGGAGAGAGAGCCTATGACATTTACAGTCTGTTACTGAAAGAAAGGATCGTTTTCCTTGGAACGGAAGTGAATGATGTCTCTGCCAACCTGATCGTAGCACAGCTGCTTTATTTGAATAGCCTCGATCAGAAAAAGCAGATCAACCTGTATATTCAAAGTCCAGGCGGCCATGTGTATGCGGGGCTTGCTATTTATGATACGATGCAGATGATCCAGGCACCTGTCGCAACGTATGCGCTAGGGGTGACCGCGAGTATGGGCACAGCGTTGCTGACGGCAGGGGCGAAAGGAAGAAGATATGCTTTGCCGCATGCAACGATCCACATGCACCCCACCGGTGGCGGGGCGCGTGGCTACACAGAAGACGTCCGAATCGCGACTCGTGAGCAGGAGCGCCTGCAGGTGCAGCTTTTTCATTTGATCGGAAAACATTCGGGTCACACCTGGAAGGAAATTGAAGAATTTTTTCTCCGGGATCGTTATCTCAACGCGATCGAAGCGAAAACGTACGGACTAATTGATGAAGTGCTCGGTAACGTGGAAGATATTATTACGTTGGGTCACCCTGAGCTGAACGTGCACTGGCCCGTTGTAAATAAAGAACTTTCAGCACCTCAGGCTGAGTGAACTCCAAGCGGGATATCGATCGTATAGGATACGCCAAAATCACCTGATTCAAAGCGCAGCGTCCCGTTTAATGCCTGCAGCCGCGACTCGATATTGTAAAGACCAAGGCCTTTGGATTGCCCAGTCATGGTGAAGCCCTTGCCATTGTCTTCGTAGACAATACTGACCAGGTCATCGAAAGAACTCACATGAAGGCGTATAGCCGAAGCGTTGGAGTGCTTGAGTGAATTGGAGATCAGTTCCTGGATAATCCGGAAAAGGGCAAGCGTAATTTTTGGGTTTTTAACTTCAGGGCCAAACGTC
>DASWTM010000142.1:0-7479 GCA_036402115.1 Chryseosolibacter sp. | reverse complement strand
AGATCGTATGTCGTTTCCGCGAAATGCCTGTCAGTGATAATCAGTGCGATGGTTGTATCTCCATTCTCAAATTTCCAAGCTCCGTAGAGCTTCGTAAGCTGAGCATTAGAAACAAATGTAATACTGGCAAGCAGCAACGCGGTAATGAAGAAGGTTTTCATAGATCTGTTGTTTAGACGAATTTCGGAAAAAACTGGAGAACACTGACGAACCAGCCGGATCGAACCCTTCTTAAGGCAAAAAAAAATTCAGTCTGCGGTGCCAAGTCTGGTTTACAGCAGCCACGATTGCATTTGCCGTTGTGCATTATCAATTGGCACATCGGCACATTGGCTAATTGTCCAAATTAATTAAGACCAGAGTTTGTTTGGATACTCGCCCTTGTCTATTAGTTCTTTGATCCGGTTGGATACAGCTTCCTTGTCTTCCTTGTACGTAACGCCAAACCAGATATTACCGCCTCCGAGTACTTTTACCTTACCCTTGCCGGTGTGAATCATCTCATTGGCAATAAGCGGGATGTAGAACTCGGCTTTGATGTTCTGATGATTCTTCTTCAAAAATTCCTGGAACATGTCGCTCGACAGTTGGAACATCGAAGGCTGGAATCCCCAGAAGTTCATGGACGTTGGCGCGTCAGGACTCAATTCAAGGTCCCCGTCCTTTTCTTTCGCGATAATCTTTCCATTTTCCACCACGATGGTTGTTCGCTCAACAACAGACTTCAGGAACCCATTGCTGTCCGTTTCACCAACACCGCGCGAAACACTTCCGTGCTCAGACAATACATTCTTCAGTGTATAACCTACCATGGCGTGTGCACCATTTTTTTCTTCACGGAAAAACTTAGCGACAGATGCGAATGAATCTTTACCGTAGAAATCATCGGCATTGATTACTACAAACGGCTCGTTGATTGCTTCACGCGCGCACAACACGGCATGACCGGTACCATATGGTTTTACACGTTCGGCATTTTTGTATTGCGGAGGGATAAGCTTATCGAGCGACTGAATTACATAGTCCACTTCAATTTTGCCCTTCAGCTTATTGCCGAACTTTTCCTTTACTGCCTCAAGAATTTCTTCGCGCACGATAAACACAACTTTTGTAAACCCCGCGCGGATGGCATCGAAAAGAGAATAGTCCATGATGGTTTCTCCGTTCGGTCCAAAGCCGTCAATTTGTTTGATTCCGCCATAGCGACTTCCAATACCCGCAGCCAGTACTAATAAAGTCAGTTTTTTTTGTGTGCTATTTGGTGTGTCCATTGTCTTTTCCTTATTTTTCGATTAGTGTTTGCGCAAACACAAGATTTTCGTGCCGCAACGCTGTTTTTTTAAGGCCCCAAAAATAAAAGTTTAAATTGATTCAGTGTGCGCACTTGCACACAATTAGAAACTAAATCCTCAACCAAATTCAACCAGCATGACCTCGCAGCAAAAATCGTATGCCCTTCCAATGATCATCATTGGTGCATTGTTCTTCATTTTTGGCTTCGTCACCTGGGTGAACGGTACCTTAATTCCCTATCTCAAGATTGCATGCGAACTCGAAACGGATTTAGAATCATACCTTGTTGCTACGGCATTTTTCATTGCCTACACGGTGATGGCGATTCCTTCATCATGGGTGTTGAAAAGCACCGGCTATAAAAAAGGAATGTCAATCGGGCTGGTCGTGATGGCAGTTGGTGCTATCATCTTTGTTCCAGCGGCAAATGATCGCAATTTTAATTTATTTCTGGTCGGATTATTTATCATCGGTTCGGGGCTCGCGTTGTTGCAAACTGCTTCCAACCCATACGTCTCGCTTATTGGCCCGATCGAGAGTGCCGCGAAGCGAATCAGTATCATGGGCATTTGCAATAAAGTGGCCGGAATCATTGCAGGTTTGATTTTCGGGTATATCGCGTTGAAAGATGCCGATGTGCTTGAACAGAGTCTTGCGGGTATGGATGCCGTTGCGCGCGATGCCAGATTGGATGAACTGGCAAGTCGTGTGATTGTTCCATACATCATCATTGCTATCGTACTTGTTGTGCTTGCCGTTGGAATTTTATTTTCAGGCCTTCCGGATATTCAGGACGAAGATGATGCTTCGGCTTCAGGGTCACGCGAAAGCGTTGGTCGCACGAGCGTGTTGCAGTTCCCTCACCTCATGTTGGGCGTGTTGTCATTATTCCTCTACGTTGGCGTTGAAGTAATGGCAGGGGATACAATCATCAGCTACGGCAAATCATTGGGTATCGAACTAAACGAAGCGCGGTTTTATACACAATTCACACTTGCCTTCATGTTGATAGGATATGTGATCGGAATTTTCACAGTACCAAAAATTATTTCTCAGTCAAAGGCACTTGCTATTAGTGCCGTGCTTGGCGTGATTTTCACAGCGGGCGCTGTTATGACAACTGGGACAACATCCGTTATTTTTATTGCCATGCTAGGTTTGGCGAATTCGCTGATGTGGCCAGCGATCTTCCCGCTCTCGATTGACGGACTGGGACGATTCACAAAAATTGGCTCCGCTCTATTGATCATGGCAATTTCGGGAGGTGCAATTCTTCCGTTAGTTTACGGGAAGTTATCGCTAATAGTAGGCACACGCGAGGCATACGCCATGATGATTCCTGCGTACCTGTTCATCTTTTATTTCGCAACTAAGGGATATAAAGCAGGTCGCGGCCAGGTCGCACCTGCCAAGGCGTAGAGCCATCAAGAGCCAAGAGCAAAGAACCAAGTTCCAAAAACCAAGTTCCAAAAACCAAAGGGCCAAAACTTAATCCTGTGGGTTAAGTTATTCAATATGCGCCCATTGCCGTTGGAACACCAATCCGTTGGAATTTGGACTTTGGTATTTGGAACTTGAAAATTTTTTCCTCCCTTGTGTCCAGATCCATCGAACATGCCCGTCATAGACGAAATGTTCAACTAAACACTACTATTATGGAAAAGTACATGTTCTTATTTCGCGGAGGCGATGTCAGTCATCTATCCGCCCAGGCACAGGAATCGCATATGGGAAAATGGCTGGCATGGGTGGAAAAATTAACAAAGCAAGGCAGATACGTTGGAGGCGAACCATTACTGCCTGGAGGAAAAACAATCAAAGGCCCGAAGAAAACGGTAACGGACGGCCCATTTGCGGAGACCAAGGAAGTCATCGGTGGCTTCTTCATCGTTGAAGCAAAAGATTACGATGAAGCGGTTCAAATGGCTAAAGACAGTCCGGATTATGAGTACGGTGGAAGCGTGGAGGTGAGGACGGTTCAAAAACTGGACATGCAGGGGTAGTAAATTCCAATGATCTATAATCAAATTCCAAAGTCGAGCGATAAAATTTTCGGCTGCCCTTTTGAGATTTGGTTATTGATCATTGGTTATTAAACAACGCGGGAGGATTCGCTTTTGTACTCTGAATGCCAAAGTTGGGTAGTAAATTTTTACCGTGGCCCATTTGAGATTTGGTTATTGGTAATTGGTTATTTTCAGAATTTCATTACCATTCCTTTTTGGAACCTGAAAAAATAAATAGCATCCTAATTCCACTGTTCCGCACCGAGTCCGGCCGGATGTCTTCTGTGCTCACGCGCCTTCTGGGTTTTCAAAATCTGGAGACTGCAGAAGATATTGTTCAGGATACACTTCTTCAGGCGATGAGTACGTGGAAATATAAAGGTGTTCCGGATAATCCCTCAGCGTGGTTGTATGCTGTCGCGAAAAGGAAGGCGATCGATGTGTTGCGAAAAAATAAAGTGCGGAGCATGCTCGACCCGGAAGTCGCAAGATTTCTTTCTTCTGAATACACACTCAGTCCTACTGTCAATCAATACTTCCTTGAAAATGAAATTCAGGACAGCCAGTTGCGGATGATCTTCGCCTTGTGCCATCCTTCGATTCCCTATGATGCTCAGATAGCCCTCACGTTGAAGACACTTTGTGGACTGAGTGTATCGGAGATTGCAAAAAGTTTTCTCACCAACGAGGAAACAATTACCAAACGACTCTTTCGGGCGCGGGAAAAGATCCGCGAAGAAAAAATTAAGCTGGATGTACCGTACACAACGGATCTGTCGCAGCGCCTGGATGCTGTTCATCACACTCTGTACCTGCTGTTTAACGAAGGCTATAATTCATCCCATCCTGATGTGCTTATCCGGGAGGATCTTTGTGCTGAGGCGATTCGTCTGATGCTGATTCTAACGAGCAATCAAAAAACAAATACTTCGGAGACGAATGCATTGCTGGCACTCATGTGTCTTCAAGCTGCCCGCGAAGATGCGCGACTTAATTCGTTTAACGGAATTATTCTTTTGAAAGATCAAGACCGGTCGAAATGGAATCAGGCGCTTATTAAAAAGGGTCTTCAATTCCTTGACCAGGCAACAGGAGACAATTCAATGAGTGCATATCACCTTGAGGCAGCGATCGCAGGCCTTCATGCGGTAGCAAAATCCTTTGAAGAAACGGACTGGCATAAGATCGTTACGCTTTATGACCTGCTTGAAAAGATAAAGGCTCATCCGATTATCCAGCTTAATAGAGCCATTGCGATCGGATACGCAAACGGGAGAGGCGAAGGACTTAAAGCAATCCTTAAGATTAACGGCCTTGAAAATTCACATCTATATCACGCAGCGCTTGCCGATTTTTATTTCGCGGAAGGCATGAAGGAAAAATCTGCGAACGCGTACCGACAGGCATTGAACCTTGTGACGTCAAGCTCGGAAAAGGAATTGCTACAGAAGAAACTTTCACTCGTCACGGAGTAATTTGTCAATCTCCACACTAACTATTTTCTCCCGCTCCTCCCACGAGCCTGTCACGCTTACATACTTGATGGCTCGTTTATCAAGTTCGTCTTTAAATCGGGCATGCATTTCTTTGCGCATATGGCCCAGATCACGCAGGCCATCGGCTATCCAAGGCACGTCAATATCAAATAAGAAGTACCGGTCATACCGCATGAGTTTCTCAACCTTCAACAATTCATTCGGGATTTGTCCCAGATAGTGTTGAGAATAAATTTGCGTTGTCAGCGCATCGGTGTCACAAAAAAGTATCTTGTTGGCGTCATGTGTTGCTTGAAGAATTCGCCCTAAGTGGGCGTGGCCGATGTTGATGATGTCATCGAGTGTGAAATCATTTGATGTTAGCATTTCTCGCGCTACTTCCGGTACGAACACGGTATTATATTTCGCAGCCATTTTTCCCGCCATGGTTGACTTGCCTGTACTCTCAGCTCCATAAAAACAAATTTTCTTTACGAAGAACGGCCTGACGATTTCAGGTATAAACTGCCAATTACTCATTGGCTTTAGCCGAATCTGGGAAGCTGAAATTGGAAATTGCTTCCGTTCATTATCGAAAGCCACGTGTTTAGCTCCCAGATTTTTTGCGAATGGCTCACCATATGGCTCTGACGAAATAACAACATCGATCTTCGGATAAACGCGCGCGATTACTTCTGCCCATTTCTTAGTTCGCTCGTTGAGCGGCAGATCGGGATTATCAAAGACATCGGGAATAAGCCGGGGAATGACTTTCTCGTTACCTCTGAACGTTTCAATTAACCAGTGGAATCTTTTTTCGTGCGGTATTGGATCATCATTGGTAAAACTCATCGACACAATGACTTCATCGCATTGTTCCGCTGCGAAGTTGATCAGCGCGATGTGCCCTTTGTGCAGTGGCATAAATTTTCCGATGACGAGTCCGCGTTTCAAGTATTCTGGTGCTTATAGCTTCGGTATTCTCTAACCCAATTCCACAACGCAAAAGCTGCAATGAAGCAAAACGCGAGATACAGCATTCCGTACAATTTTATGTCGCGAACAAAATACAGATAGGTTGCCACAATGTCGACCAGCAGCCAAATCACCCAGCATTCGATCTTTTTCTGGATCATGTAAAAGGTTGTGATGACGCTCATGACGGTGATAAATGAATCAAGGTAGGGAGCTGCACTTGGCTTGGTGAAAATCGTTGGGAAAAAATCGTGGAGGTTTTGTGCGAACAGTCCGAGTAAAAATGTTCCCGTTAATCCGACCATCGTTACCAGCACAACATCTTTCCGTTTCATGAAGCTGACGCGAAGTTCATGCTTGCGATCTTCCTCGTGTGGCTTCGGATGTGTCCAGCGCCACCAGCCCATCACGTTGGTGACGAAGAAAAATACCTGCAGAAACATATCGGGGTAGAGTTGTACCTGAAAGAATAGGAAGAATGAAAGCGTCACATTGATGATTCCTATCGGCCAGCTCCACACGTTTGCAAGGGATGACAAAACAACGGCAATAATTCCGGATAGCATGCCAAAGAACTCAAGGTAGCTGACTTCGTATCCCCAGACCGTAAAGAAAATATTGTCGATGTGAAAAAAATCCATTTACAATGATCGCAATTTCCCGCTAATGCTCGGCTTTTAATTTTAAATTGCTAAAAAAGTTTCTATGCGTATAACTGGTGTGATCATATTGTTGCTTTCGTTTACAGCGTCCCCGGCACAAACACTGGATGTAATGACCTATAACATCCGCTATGACAATCCGGGTGATGGTATAAATCAGTGGAGCAGCCGCAAAGAAAAAGTGTATGCGCTCATTAAGAAATACGATCCGGAAATTTTTGGTGTTCAGGAGGCGCTCCATCATCAATTGCAAGATTTGAAAGCAAATCTTAACGCGTATGACTATGTTGGTGTTGGGCGTGATGATGGAAAACAGAAGGGTGAGTATTCAGCCATCTTCTATAAAAAAGACAGGTTTAAGGTAAAGGACTCCAATACCTTCTGGCTTTCGGAGACGCCTTCGGTCCCAGGCAGTAAAAACTGGGATGCCGCGATTACCCGCGTTGCCACGTGGGCTGTTTTCTCTGACAAAGAATCCGGAAAGAGTTTTATGGTTATCAATACTCACTTTGATCACATCGGAAAAGAGGCGCGGGCAAAAAGCGCAGAGCTCCTCGTGACACAAGCGGATAAACTTGCGAAGTCTACGCCACTGATCATCACGGGCGATTTCAACTGTACCCGGGATGACAAACCATACGAAGTGATCGTATCACAAAAAATGATTCCGCTTACTGACCCTGCTCCCGCGAATCCGCCCGGTACATTCTGCAACTTCCAGGTGAATTCCATGGACTGTCGCGCCATTGACTACATCTTTTCGTCTGGCGAATGGAAGTACAGCGAGTACAAAGTGATTACCGATAACGATGGGAGCAACTATCCTTCCGATCACCTCCCGGTTCAAGTAACGTTTTCCTTGCAGTAATGCTCATCGACAAATACCTGCCGGCATTTCATTTCAGTGAAAAACATTCGATCAATATCCTGAGTGATGCACAAACCATTTCATCCGTGATGGAGCAGTATGATCTCGGCCAGTCGAGGCTTATCCGATTGTTGTTTTGGCTGCGAGGCATGCCTTCGAGCAACATATCCATGAAAAGTTTAACCAAAGGTGGTTTCATT
>DASWTM010000141.1:0-3520 GCA_036402115.1 Chryseosolibacter sp. | reverse complement strand
AGTTAGGTTTCGCTAAAGGTATAGATTTCAGTTTCCGCCAGAAGGTAACTGATTGTTAACAGGTTGTTAAAATCGATGAAACAAAAAAAGGCCACCCAGTAGGGCAGCCTTTGAATGTTATAGTGACGTATTAGCAATACTCATCAAACACTTCCACGAGGTGCGATCCGATCATCTGCGCATTTCTGCCTTCGATGTGGTGACGCTCCACGAAGTGCATCAATTCTCCATCCTTAAACAGCGCAATTGCCGGAGATGATGGAGGATACGGTAATGTGTATTCGCGTGCTTTTGAAACGGCATCTTTATCAACACCGGCAAAAACCGTTGTCAGATGGTCAGGCTTCTTGGAAGAATTCTGCAAAGCCCACTTAACGCCCGGACGCGCTGCACCTGCAGCACAACCGCAAACTGAATTGATCACCAAAAGTGTTGTGCCCTTGTTTTTCAACTGGGCTTCCACTTCTTGTGGCGTTTTAAGTTCTGTAAACCCTGCGCTTGTCAGATCGGTGCGCATCGGGGCTACTAATTGTTCAGGATACATATTATTATGAATGTTGTGTTCTTGTTTACGTTGATCCGTCTATTCGTTGATTCGTTTCGGGTTTTCTAAGCTTGTGCCATTTCATTAAATATCCCCTTCCAATGATTTGTTTGATGAGCTTCGTAGGTCCGGTAACTAATCAACTAATCATCGTATCAACTAATAAACGTTTCTACATGAATCCCAGTTCCAGCTTTGCCGCTTCACTCATCATGTCCTGTGAATAAGGCGGGTCAAAGGTAATCTCAACTTTTACATCATTGATACCGTCAATGCCCTTTATTTTCTGCTCGATCTCACCAGGAATTACCTCGGCAGAAGGGCAGGAGGGTGAAGTTAAGGTCATCAACACGTAAACGTTGTTGACGGGGTAAACATTGATCTCATAAATCAGCCCTAGTTCGAAAACATCCACAGGAATTTCCGGGTCATAGACTGTTTTTATAGCCGCAATCACCTTGTCTTTCAACTCAGGAATTGAAGCATCAGAAACCTTTTGTTCAATATTTTCAACCGGCTCGCTCATGATTTTACTTCCATTTGGGTTTTGTAGGCCAGCGCGTATAATTTCATCTGTTTGATCATGGCCGCAAAGCCATTCGAACGCTGGGTGCCGATAAATCGTTCCATCCCAATGCGTTTCATAAAGTAAAGGTCGGCATTCAGAATGTCTTCGGGTGCCTGACCATTGAATATTCTAATAAGCAGGCTGACAAGCCCTTTCGTGATAGCTGTATTGCTGTCGGCAGCAAAGAAAATTTTACCGTCCTGAACCTTTGCCGTCAGCCATACTTTCGACTGGCAGCCCTTCACAACATTATCTTCGGTCTTGTCGGCTTCCGCCATGTCAGGAAGTTTCTGTCCCAGTTCCATGATGTAGAACACGGTCATTTCCTGATCTCCATCGAGTAGGGAGAATTCGTTAATGATTTCATCTTGGGTATGGGTAATCTCCATTGCCATTTATTTTCGACCTGACGTATTTTAAATACTCCTCTTTATTCGCTTCAGTAGACTCACTAACAGAGGTGTGTAGAGCGTCCGACATTTTCTTTCAAAGCTGATCCTGTTTTGCAACAAGTTGCTCTAGAAGTTCAATTACTCGTTCCTCCGAAACTTGTTTCATTACAGCATCTACTTCATGAAGTTAATAATTCTCTCTAACCCCTCTACTAGCTGATCGACTTCCTTCTTCGTATTATAAACAGAAAACGAAGCGCGCACAGTTCCTTCGATTCCGTAGCACTCCATCAGCGGCTGTGTGCAGTGGTGCCCTGTGCGCACCGCGATACCTCGTGCATCTAGCATCTGACCAATGTCGAAATGATGTATTCCCTCAACAGTGAAAGCTACTACACCAACTTTGTTTTTTGCCTGGCCGATTATCTTGACGCCTTTCAGCTTTGAAATTTTCTCGGTAGCATAAACCAGCAACTCATGTTCATGTGCTGCAATATTCTCGCGACCGAGATCCAGGATGAATTCCATCGCGTGGCGGAATGCAACTACATCGCCAATGTTTGGAGTACCTGCTTCAAACTTGTAGGGAAGATCGTTGTAGGTTGTTTTTTCAAAAGTTACCTCTTTGATCATCTCGCCACCTCCGTGGTAAGGTGGCATCTTCTCGAGAATGTCTTTCTTTCCATAAAGAATTCCAGTCCCCGTAGGTCCGTACATTTTGTGAGACGAGAGGCAATAGAAGTCACAATCGAGATCCTGAACGTCAATGTTAAGATGCGCACCGGCTTGTGCACCATCGATTAGTACGACTGCGCCTACGTTGTGCGCAAGCTGAATAATTTCTTTAATGGGATTGATCGTTCCAAGACTGTTAGATGCATGGTTAACTGCAACAATCTTAGTCCGATTGCTAAGCAGGGACTTGTAGACATCCATTTTCAGCTCCCCACTATCAGTCACCGGAATGACTATCAGATTTGCTTTCTTCTGCTCACAGATCAACTGCCACGGAACAATGTTCGAGTGATGTTCAATCGTTGAGACAATCACTTCGTCACCTTCGTTGAGGAACGCACGACCATACGTAGCTGCTACGAGATTAATCCCCTCTGTAACGCCACGGGTAAAGATAATCTCTTCGGTTGAAGCTGCGTTGATAAAATGCTTTGCAGTCTCGCGGGTGGCTTCGTAGGCCTTGGTTGCTTTTTCAGCCAAGGTATGGATCCCGCGGTGAATATTGGCGTTATAGCCCGTGTAATACTCGATCAGCGCATCGATAACACGCTTCGGCTTCTGGTTCGTTGCTGCGTTGTCGAAGTACACCAGATCCTTTCCATTCACCTTTTGGTGAAGAATCGGAAATTCTTTTCGTATTTCTTCCACATTAATCGGTGTGGATTTTACAGCAACGTTGGTTTGAGCCATAGTTAAAAATCTTTGTGAAGTCGATCGCTAATCAGCGCATCGATGTATTCTTTCATTTTTTCGTTTGGAACATGGTCCACCACATCTCCTGCGAAAGCGTAGAGCATCATGGCACGAGCGGTGTCCTTGTTAATACCTCTCGACTGAAGATAAAACAAAGCCTCTTCATCGATCTGGCCAGTAGTGCAACCGTGAGAACATTTCACATCATCCGCCCAGATCTCAAGCTGAGGTTTTGTATTAATGGATGCTGAGTCAGTCAACAATACGTTCCTATTGTTCTGGTATGCATTCGTCTTCTGAGCCTGCGGCCTTACGTAGATCTTTCCGTTGAAAACACCCTTTGAACTATCGTCCAAGATTCCTTTGTACAATTCATTGCTGAAGGAATTTGGTTTCATGTGGTCAACAACGGTATGGTTATCGGCTAATGTATCACCGTTCAGCAGATACAAGCCATACATGTGCGATTCAATGCCTTCTCCGTCAAGGATCAGGTTCAGGTTATTGCGATAGAATTTTCCGTTCAGCGTGAACGTGTAGGTGTTCACACGACTCGAATTCTTTTGATAGATCTGCGTAAGATTTCGC
>DASWTM010000140.1:0-30909 GCA_036402115.1 Chryseosolibacter sp. | reverse complement strand
CTTTACTTAGGGCGCTCAAATTTTTATATGGTTAAATACAACCCCAAGACCTGGTTTTCTTTGATCTTTCACGCCTACAGCAGGCAGGTAATGAAAACATTGACCCCCACATTGTTATTCATGGTGGTGTATAGCCTGGGGGTTTGTTATGTGATGCTTGACTATTTCAAGTTGCACGAGAGCGATTTTCAGCCAACGATTGCCATGCACTCCCTGTTGGGTATCGTATTGGGTTTGTTCCTGGTGTTTCGAACGAACACTGCGTACGACAGATGGTGGGAAGGACGAAAGCTATGGGGTGGCATGGTGAATAGCACGCGCAATTTTGCTTTGAAGCTTAACGCTTACATCAGTATGGAAAATCACGAGGAGCGTGATTGGTTCGCCAAAATGATCCCCAATTTCGTATTCGCAATGAAGGAGAGCCTCCGCAACGGTGTTCAATTTAACGAGTTGGAGCCGGTAAGTGAAGACTTCATGGAAAACCTTAAAAAGTATAAACACAAACCAAATCGCATCGCTGCGATGATGTACAGCAAAGTCAACGAGCTGTATAAAAAGCAAATTTTGACCGGTGACCAGCTTATCAATCTCGATAAGGAACTGAAAGATTTCATTGATCTGATCGGAGCGTGTGAGCGAATTCGGAATACACCCATTCCGTATTCCTACATGATGTATGTAAAAAAATTCATCTTCATCTACATCATCACGTTACCCTTCGCATTCGTTACGCAGTCTGGCTACATCACGGTTCTGATAGTTGTACTTATCACGTTCGTGCTCATGAGTGTTGAGCTTATCGCAGAGGAAATTGAAGATCCGTTCGGCCGAGACCTAAATGATTTGCCAACCGATGAATTAGCGGTGAAGATCAAAGACAACGTCCGAGAAACCCTTCTTGGTTAGCAGATGGTCTGATATAATCCATAACGCTCAACCCGCAACACCGAACCCACAAGACGGAACCCGAACACGCAACAGTGTGCGTTAGATCGCCATGCTCACAATAAAATAAATGATAATGAGGAGTATCAGCACCAGATACATCACAAGGTCAACGCGAACGTAGGGCTTATATTCGTTATAGAGCTCTTTCAAACGTTTGAACATCTTGTGCGGAAATTATTAGCAATCATTGTTATCTCAAAGGTAACTATTTGGCCGTTTTTCCGTCAGATGTTGATGTACACAGAAAGATCCTTCCTCAAAATAGGGGTAATTACGGACTTAAGTGTCACAACTCGGACTAGAACCCCTTTAACAATGCATCGCTATTTACTTTTTACATGTTTTCTTTTCCTGTCGTTCGCTTCTTACGCACAGAAATTTACGCTTAACGGATACGTCCGTGATGGTGACAATGGCGAGGAACTTCTCGGTGTCACGGTGTATGTCCCTGAGCTTAAAGCAGGTACCGTTTCAAACGACTACGGATTTTATGCGCTAACACTTCCCAAGGGAACGTATGAGGTGCAGTTTACGTATGTTGGCTTCGACACCAAAACCATCACGGTTGATCTGTCAAAGGATGTGTCACTCAATATTGAGATGGCATCAGAAGCATCGCTGATCCAGGAGGTGGTCATCGAGGAAAAAGCCATCGATGAAAATGTCATCTCCGTGCAGATGAGCAAGAACACGCTCAACATGAACCAGGTGCGAAAACTTCCTGCGCTTTTCGGTGAGGTTGACATCATCAAAAATATTCAGCTACTGCCCGGTGTGGTCTCGGCCGGTGAAGGTACTTCGGCATTTTTTGTCCGCGGTGGAAGTGCCGACCAAAACCTGATTTTGATTGATGAAGCTCCGGTGTACGACCCCTCTCACTTGTTTGGATTGTTCTCTGTTTTCAACGCAGACGTCATCAAAGACTCCGAATTATATAAAGGAGGTATTCCTGCTCGTTTCGGTGGAAGACTTTCTTCAATTCTCGATGTCCGTACAAAAGATGGCAACAACAAACAGTTCGGTGCATCGGGTGGAATTGGATTACTAGCGAGCCGACTTGCTATTGAAGCACCGATCGTCAAGGACAAGAGCTCCTTTATAATTTCGGGAAGACGTTCCTACGTAGATGCATTTCTCAAGGTAGCCGGTGAAGATAACCTCGTGCATTTCTACGATGTGAACGCAAAGTTCAACTTCCGCCACAACAATAAGAATCGCTTCTTCCTTGCCTTTTATGCAGGGCGGGATGTATTTCGTTTTGGTGACGACTTCTCGTTCGCGTGGGGAAACAAGACTGGAACCTTCCGGTGGAACCACCTCTTCAACGAGCGTCTTTTCTTGAATACATCGTTCATCGCAAGTCAATTTGACTACGAACTTGGCCTCGAGGATGTGACCAGCGGATTTGAGTGGGCTTCGGACCTGCAGGAGATGAGCGTGAAAAATGACTTGTCGTATTCGTTGAATGAATCGAATGAAATCACCTTCGGTTATCACCTCACGGGAAGAAGATTTTCTCCGGGCGAGATCACCCCGACCAGCTCGGAGTCATTGTTTACCACACTCAAGCAGCAGCATATGTATGCGCTGGATCATGCCTTCTATGTGGCCAATCAGCAAAAGCTGACCGATAAACTTGTTGTTGATTACGGGCTGCGCTTATCCATCTTCCAGAATGTGGGAAGAGGAAATGTGTACCTCTATTCTGATCCGCAGGACAATATCGACATCGAGCGTATCGATACCTTAAGCTTTGGCAAAGGCGAAACGATTAAGTCGTATGTAAACATTGAACCACGAGTGAGCGTGCGATATCTTCTCGGCAATGGCCAATCGCTAAAGCTTTCGTATAACCGGATGGTGCAAAATACCCACTTGATTTCTTCGGGCACCGTACCCGTACCGTTTAACACCTGGAACCCGAGCAACTATTACCTGAAGCCGCAGATTGCTGATCAGGTGGCAGCCGGATACTTCAGGAATTTCAAAGACAACCAGTATGAGTTTTCGGTCGAGGCGTTTTACAAAGACATTCAGAACGTCACCGACTTTGCTGATAATGCGCAACTGTTCTTCAACGAAAACCTTTCAACTGAATACAGACAGGGGAAGGCGTGGTCGTACGGAACGGAATGGATGATCAACAAAACTTCGGGCAAGATCACCGGTATGATCAGTTATACCTGGTCGAAGAGCAAGCGTAAAATTGCAGGTGTAAATCAAGGCAATGAATTTCTTGCAAACTATGATCGCAGAAATGTCGCAAACATTCAGGCAACGTATGATCACAGTGAAGTCTGGAGTTTTGGTGCAGTGCTGACGTACAGCACGGGCAGACCGATCACCCTTGCCGAAGGAAGCTACGAGTACGGAACCTATCGTCCTGACATTTTGAGTGAACGAAACGGATATCAATTACCTGATTTTCATCGACTGGATCTTTCGGCAACATTGAATCCACGCAAGAATGTTTCAAGAAGATGGAAAGGGCAGTGGGTATTTTCGGTGTACAACGCCTACTCACGCAGGAACGCGTTCACGATCTACACCCGCACACAACAGGATGAGGATGGAAATGTCATCGACAAGAATAAGAAAGAGGCCCGGATGATCTACCTGTTCCCAATCCTTCCTTCAGTAACCTATAATTTCAAATTCTAGAACCATGAGAACGGTATATATATTTCTGTTAAGCGTAGTTGTTTTTGCATCCTGTGATGAGCCCATCGACCTCGATGTAAACCAGGTCGAACCAAAAATCGTGATTGAAGGTAGTGTAACAGACAAGCCCGGTTATCAAATGGTAAAGGTATCGCGCTCTGTCGGTTTCTATACAGACGGCACTACACCAAAGATTACCAACGCTTCTGTAACCGTATCGGATGACCTTGGTGAGACAGTTACATTTACCCACAATCCTGGAAACCATCCGGACTCAGCAGGAATCTATTTACCACCTGCATCCTTTGTCGGCAAGATCGGCAGAACGTATACCCTCCGCGTTACTGCAGATGGACAGGATTTTGAGGCAACGGACAAATTGTTGCCCGTCATATCGATGGATTCATTGAAGTATCAGGTGAGTGAATCTCAGGAAGAAGATCCGAACGAAGAAGGAAAGATCTACGAGCTGCTGATGTATGCGCGTGAGCCACAGAACGAAAAGAATTTCTACCTGTTCAAGTTTTATCGCAACGATTCACTGACCTTCTTTAACGAGACGGACATCTATTATAGCGATGATGAATTATTATCGGAGAATATCAATGGAGCAACATCACCGGTTTATTATGGAAAGGATGATGTTGCAGTGGTTGAAGTCTACAGCATGAGCAGAACCGGGTATGTTTATTATAATGATCTCTTCTCGATTCTCAATGGTGATAGTGGAGGGATGTTCGGCCCAGTGCCGGCCCAGCCGCGGACCAATATTAATAATGGAGCGATAGGCTTTTTTCAGGTGAGCGCCATCGACATCAGTACAGTTAAAATTGAATAGTTAAAACAAACCGTTTGGTTTTCAGGAAAGGGAGCTATATTTCATTTTGGAATACCGAAATGAAGAAAACGCTCTCTTTCTTTTTTCTGCTTTTGTCTTCGCTGGTTGCGGTCGGGCAAACGGTTCTTGAAAACAATCCTCCATCCCTTAGGTGGTATCAGGTGAATACGCCACACTTCCGTGTGATATTCCCAAAAGGGTATGAAGCGCAGGGACAACGGGTGGCCAACACGCTGGAGCATATCCATGATGAAGAAGCCAAATCGCTGGGCAGTTCTCCAAGGAAAATTTCTGTCATCCTTCAGAACCAATCCTCGATCGCAAACGGATTTGTCAGTGTTCTTCCCAGACGTTCAGAATTTTATGGGATGCCCCCACAAGACTACAATTATCTTGGCAATACCGACTGGCTTGATTTGCTTTCATCACACGAGTACCGTCACATCGTTCAGTACCAGCATGCGTTTCGCGGATTTAATAAAGCATTTTATTACCTGTTTGGCTCCGCTGGATTTGCCGGCATGGCACAAGCTGCTGCACCGATGTGGTTTTGGGAAGGTGATGCAGTAGCAACCGAAACTGCATTCACGGCAACGGGCCGCGGCCGCATCCCGAATTTTTCGCTTCTCTTCCGAACGAATTTGCTGGAAGGAAGAACGTTCAATTATCACAAGCAATACCTGCGTTCGTATAAACATGCCATTCCCGATCATTATGTCCTCGGCTACCACTTGGTGAGCTACCTGCGTCAGCGCACCAATGATCCGGAGATTTGGGGAAAGATAAGTAAACGAGCATGGACTGTTCCCTTTATTCCTTTTGCATTTTCAAATGCGATTAAGAAGGAGACCGGGATGCATGTCACCAGCCTGTACAACCAGATGGCAGTTGATTTTAAGAAACGGTGGGAAGAGGATCTGAATAAAATACAATTAACGCCATTCGAAAATGTAGCGGGACGCCCGAACAGCGCGTACACCGATTACTTATATCCTCAGGCAATGGATGATGGAACGATAATCGCCATGAAGACCGGCATTGGTGACATCCAAACTTTTGTATCAATCAAGGATGGAAAAGAAAAAAAGATCTTCCGACCTGGGTTTGTAAATGACGCAGGCATGTTATCGCTTGCAGGTGAAACGCTGGTGTGGACTGAGTATGGATATCATCCTCGATTCCTCGTTAAGAATTACTCCTTGATCAAATCCATAAACACAAAGAAGCGCAAGGTGCATGTAATCGGAAGCCGGCAGCAGCGATATGGAAGTGCTGCCATCTCCCCCGATGGAAGCAAAGTTGTGGCGATCGAAACAACCACCGACTACAAGACATCGATTCATATTCTGGATGCAGGTGCGGAGACCTTAGTGAAAAAATTCGATAATCCTCAAAACCATTTCTACTCGATGCCGCGATGGTCATCGGATGGTAGTCAGATCGTTGTATTAAAAACAAGCAATGGCAAGAAGACAATATCCATCATCGATTATGCCACGGGAATAGAAACAGACATCACGGAACCGTCCGATGAAAATTTCGGACACCCTATCGTGTTCGGTGATTATGTTCTGTACAATTCGCCCAGCAACGGGATCGATAACATTTATGCGATACACCGCACCACGAAAGAACGTTTTCAAATCACCGTGAGTCGGTTTGGTGCGTACAACCCATCCATTCCGCCCAATGGAAAATACATTTACTACAACGAACAATCGAAAAATGGAATGGACATTGTTCGGGTTGAATTCGATCCCACACGATGGACCCGCGTTGCTCAACAGCAAGATCAAGTTGGTCCAACGTATGCGCAAACGCTGATTGAACAGGAGGGCCACCCCGAATTCCTGACGAACACGCCAGTTCAATCGCTTCCCGTGAAGAAATATTCAAAGCTGAAAGGGATCATTAACCCGTATTCGTGGGGACCGTATGTTGAAAGCGACCTGACCCAAGCTAACATTGGAATCATGTCGCGCGATTTGCTCAGTACAACGGCCATTGACCTTGGCTACACGTTCGATATCAATGAGCGCACAGGCGCGTATAGGGCAAGCGTTAGCTACCAGGGACTTTTTCCAATCCTCGACCTGTCTGTCATTCACGCAAATCGGGATGTGCTGCAAGGCAATCACACATACGCCAGGCGAATTGGTGGCGACACCGTTTACCGAACGCAACCATTGCGTTTCAAGTATAATGAAACTACGGTGCAGGGTGGTCTTCGCGTCCCGTTGCTATTGACCCGATCTAAGTATTACGCGGAGATGAGCATTGCCTCTAACGTAGGCTACACGCGTGTGACAAATTTCCGAAACAGCATTACCGGTGGGGGAAGGCTGTTACCTTCAGAAGATCTTGGAGATTCTTCCATTTACTTTGGTCACATCGAAAATGGAAATCTTATTTACAATCATTTCGAATTGACTGCAACACATTTGCTCAAACAGAGCCGCAGAGATATAAACAGTAAATGGGGGCAAACATTGTTCATCAATGCCTACGTCACTCCTTGGTCCACTGACTTTACGGGAAGGCAATTTTCCGGGTACAGCGTTCTTTATTTTCCGGGGTTGTTTAATCATCACTCTCTATGGGGCTATGGTGGATATCAATATACGGCTCTGAATCTCGATAGGAATCCCGATGGCAGACTTGAAAATTATACGTTTAGAACACAGATACCGACACCACGTGGTCTTGGATTGCTCGGCCGTGTTGAGAATCTTTATACCACTTCAGCAAATTACACCTTGCCCATATGGTACCCTGATGTGGCCATCGGACCACTTTTAAATATTCAACGGTTTCGCGCAAACGGTTTTGTGGATTACGCATACCTACAGAGCGATATTCAGCGTTTCAAAACACATTATGCAACGGCAGGAATCGAACTACGCGCTGATCTGAACATCCTGCGCTTCTATCCGCAATTCGACCTGGGCGTTCGTTTCATAACTGGGATTAAGCCAGCATTGACACGATTTGAGGTGCTGATTGGTACCTTCAACTTCTAAAAAGCACCGTCTAAATTTTTTCTTGAAAATCGCGTTTTATACCCTATTTTTGAACGCTTAAAGCAGTTTTTGTTGTTTTCCTCATGGAAAAGTGCAGGCTGTTTCAGGATTCTAATTAATTGATATTAAATCATTTAGTAAACAATGGCAGAAATCGTACGAATGCCGAAAATGAGCGATACCATGACCGAAGGGGTTATCGCGAAGTGGCATAAGAAAGTAGGGGATACAGTGAAGTCTGGTGAGTTGATGGCGGAAATCGAAACCGACAAAGCAACCATGGACTACGAATCCTTCAACGAAGGGACTGTATTATACCTTGGCGCGAAGGAAGGACAAGCTGTTCAGATCAACGATGTGCTTGCCATTGTAGGGAAAAAAGGGGAAGACTATTCGGCATTACTGGCCGGAGCTGGAAATGCAGCCGCGAGTGGTGGTAAAACAGAAGAAAAATCAGCTGCGCCACCGAAGCAGGAAACAAGTGCTCCGGCTCAGGCAATTGACACATCGGGAATCAAAGCCGAGATCGTGTTCATGCCGAAGATGAGCGACACGATGACTGAAGGGGTGATTGCAGCGTGGCATAAAAAAGTCGGAGACCAGGTGAAGACAGGCGAACTTCTTGCCGAAGTCGAGACCGATAAGGCAACGATGGAGTATGAGTCGTATAACACAGGTACACTCCTTTACATTGGTGCCGATGCAGGGAAATCTGTTACCGTGAACGGTGTTCTCGCCATCATTGGAGAAAAGGGTGCTGATTGGCAAACATTGTTGAAAGCACACGAAGCAAAGTCTTCAGGTGGTGCCCAGGCCGCTGCGCCTAAGCAGGAAGCAGCGCAACAACAGCCAGCAGCACAATCATCAACAGCGCACGCAGACAATTCATCCAACGGACGAATCAAAGCATCTCCACTTGCCAAGAAAATGGCGAAGGATAAAGGCGTTGACATAAGCAAGATCCAGGGCTCTGGCGATCAGGGAAGAATTACAAAGCGTGACGTAGAGGAATACAAGCCATCACAAGCTGCAGCCGCACCAGCGAAAGCAGGTCAGGCCCCCGTTCAATTGCCGAAAGTTGTTGGGCAGGAAAGCTTCGAAGATGTACCGGTTTCGCAGATGCGTAAGACCATTGCGAAGCGACTCGCGGAAAGCAAATTCTCGGCTCCGCACTTCTACCTCACGATGGAGATCAACATGGACAAAGCGGTTGAAGCAAGAAAGAGCATCAACGAAATCAGTCCGGTGAAGATTTCCTTTAACGATATGGTGTTGAAGGCAGCCGCTGCGGCCTTGCGTCAGCATCCTGATGTAAACGTGTCGTGGCTCGGTGATAAGATGAGAAAGAATCATCACATCCATATCGGTGTAGCGGTAGCGGTGAAAGATGGTTTGCTCGTGCCTGTAGTTCGCTTTGCAGACAACAAGTCGTTGTCGCACATCGCTACGGAAGTAAAGGACCTTGCACAGCGTGCACACGATAAGAAATTACAGCCCGCAGACTGGGAGGGAAGCACGTTTACGATTTCCAACCTCGGTATGTTTGGCATCGAAGAATTTACCGCGATTATCAATCCACCGGATGCGTGTATTCTTGCCGTTGGTGGAATCAAGGAAACTCCGATCGTGAAGAACGGTCAGATTGTTCCGGGCAATGTGATGAAGGTAACATTGTCGTGTGATCACCGCGCGGTGGATGGCGCTGTAGGATCAGCATTCCTGAAAACGTTGAAAGGCTTGCTCGAAGATCCCGTAAGGATCCTAATTTGAAATTTTAAATTTTAAAATTTGAAATTTCAGATCAGGTAGATCTTAGCCCTGGCCTTGTTTGATGGCGGCCATTTACGGTTGAGTCGAACGTTTGATTTTATTTTTGCGCTAGGTCCACTACTTTCCTGAACTTTTAAGTTTAGCGATCGGCTTATCCCTCGTCACATTTCAAATGTAAAATTTCAAATTTAAAATTGTTCATGGAAAAAATTCACGCAACAACAATATTGGCGGTTTTGCACAATGGTCAGGTAGCCATTGGCGGTGATGGGCAGGCAACGATGGGAAACTATGTTGCGAAGAGCAATGTGCGTAAAATTCGCAAGCTCCACGATGGAAAAGTACTCGCTGGATTTGCAGGCTCAACAGCAGACGCATTTACATTGATCGAACGCTTTGAAGAGAAATTGAACAGCTATGGTGGCAATATGAAACGCGCTGCTATCGAGTTGGCAAAAGACTGGCGGATGGATCGCTTTCTTCGAAGACTTGAAGCTATGCTGATTGTTGTAAATAAAGATGAGCTTCTCGTTATCTCTGGAACGGGCGATGTTCTTGAGCCCGATCATCAGGTTGCAGCCATCGGTTCCGGATCGATGTATGCGCAGTCGGCAGCCCTTGCCTTGAAGAAACATGCACCACACTTATCGGCCGAAGAGATTGTAAAAGAGAGCCTGAACATAGCAGCCGATATTTGCATTTATACGAATCACAATCTGGTGATTGAGAAGTTGTGATTGTCAATGCAGAGACGCGAAGTTGCGGAGTTCGCAAAGGACTTTAGGTAATCACCACTGGGCTCTAAATGTACAAAGTCCACATGTTCTCAGAAATCATAAAAGTAAGCGCTTTTCTTCTCTGCGAACTCCGCAACTCCGCCCGCTGCGTTGAAAGCGTTTATTCAGTAGGCGGCTTCTTTATCTTATCCATCGCCTTTTCCTTCACTTCCTTCTCTTTGACTTCCTGCTTCAGGTCTGCGACCGGTGGTGTGTGTTCCGTTGGATCCTGCTTCTTGAGATGAGCATCGTCATCTCCCAAAAGGATGACAAAGGGTTTGAGATGTGTTGAGTACGATAACAGTATCTTGACCACTCCGATGGCTGGAACTGCCAGGATCATCCCCGCGATGCCAAGAATTTTTCCACCAATCAGTAACGCGATGATTGCGGCAAGTGCGTTGATGCTGACTTTGGATCCGGTAATTTTTGGGGTGATAAAATTTCCTTCAAGGAATTGAACAACGGTGAACACGATGACTACACCGATCGCATACCAGTAACTGTCTTTGGTGATCAGCGCCATCAAAGTCGGGAATAACGCTCCGATAAAAATCCCCACATAGGGAATGATCGTCAATACGCCAGACAGAACACCGAAGAAAATTGCGTGGTCAATTCCCAGGGCGAGCAAACCAATCGTGTTCAATGCAGCGATAATGAGTGTAACCAGCAACAAACCCGAGATGTAACCTTGAATCACATTCTCGATGTCTTTCTTCCAAACCATTTCATCGTCATTGTTAGGAAGCATTGCTAGAAAGAACTGCTTGAATTTTTCGCGGTAAATCAAAAGCAGGAACAGGTAGATTGGGATCTGAATAAGCGTTGATAAGGTATTGGTTGTCGAGAGTAGAAATGCACCGATGTAAACACTGACGCTCTTAGCGAAATCTTTAATCATTTGATTTTGCTCACTCTTCTGAATATTGAACTGCTCGCTTATGGTTGTATTCACCTGTTCAACAAACGACTCAAACTTTGTTTGCAGGTTTGGCAAGTCATTGGCGAGCCCTACAATCTGATGGACCAGAATCCAACTCAGCAATCCAAGGATCACGATAGTCGCGACCAGTGTAATCGTTACTGCAAGCGTTAACCCGGTGCGTTTTTCAATACGCTTTACAATCGGCAGCATAACCACAGAAAGGAATGCCGCGAAGGCGAGTGGGACCACGATGTCCCGACACAATACAACCGCAGTGATGGCAAGTGCAATTACTACAGTGAGCTTGTAGACATACCCCAGACGGTCAAATTTTCTTTCTCCCATGAACCCAAGTTAAGAATTATCGATTGCCTTTAAAATGATGCGACACGATTCACGGATTTCTTCATCCGTAATGGTTAATGGTGGCGCGATGCGGAAGCTATACGGATGAGAGAGGAACCAATAACAAATAAGTCCGTTTTCCTTGGCGGAATTTACAATCCTTGAAACGCGCTCTTCGGAGTCAAAATCGATCGCGAACAGCAATCCGATTCTCCTGATTTCTTTGATGGACGGGTGTTTGAGTAATTCCTCGAATAACTTTCCCTTCCTTTCTACTTGCGATACAAGTTTCTCCTCCTCCAATACTTCCAATGTTGCCAGGGCTGAAGCGCAGCACACGGGATTTCCACCGAATGTTGTGATGTGGCCAAGCATGGGCTCGAATGTGAAGTTGTTCATCATTTCCCGTGAAGAAACAAACGCGCCAATGGGCAAGCCGCCACCGAACGCTTTCGCCACGGTGAGTACATCGGGAACGATATCGAAGTGTTCAAAGGCGAATAATTTGCCGGTCCTGCCCATACCACTCTGTATCTCGTCTAAGATAAGAATCGTGCCGGTGTCCGTACATCGTTTTCTAACGGCCTGCATATACGCCCTTGACGGAATCCGTACACCGGCATCCCCTTGAATCGTCTCCATGATAATGCAGGCGGTTTTCTCGGTTATCATTTCAAGGTCTTCCATCGCTCCAAAATTGATGAAACGCACATCGGGGAGGAGCGGACGAAACGCAAACTTCTTCGTTTCGTTCCCTGAAACGCTGAGCGACCCATGCGTGCTGCCATGGTATGACTTTCTGCACGAAATAATCTCCGTTCGCCCTGTTACACGCTTGGCAAGCTTTAAGGCCCCTTCATTGGCTTCAGTTCCGGAGTTGACAAAGTAACAGCAATTGAGGTTGGCTGGCAGAACGGATGTAAACTTTTTCGCCAGGAGGTTAGACGGTGACTGAATGTATTCGCCATACACCATCACGTGAAGGTGCCTATCAACCTGGGCTTTGATCGCGGCAACTACTTTTGGATGGCGATGTCCGAGCGCACTGACACCAATTCCGGAAATCAGGTCAATGTAGCGTTTGCCGTCCGGACCATACAGGTAGATTCCTTCGGCTCGTTCGATGGGAATAAGAAAAGGAGCCGGAGAAGTGGGTGCGAGGTTGTTGAGGAAAATCTCGGGATCGAAGTTCATGTGCGTAAAACTACGAAAGTAAGTCTTACGCAAACAGAAAACCCCGCAGGGTTAGCCGCAGGGTTTTCAAACTAATTTAACCTTTAACTTTTTTTCGGTTGTGGATCAGGCATTCACTGATATAGAGATCAGTATCCCGATTATAATTGTCAGGATCAGAACAACAAACTGTCTGATTCGGCCGCCTATTCTGGCGTTAGCGATATCTTTGAAGTCTAGCCTTTCCATCCTTGCCATGTCATTTGGTTTATGATGTAAAGATGAGGGGGCGGACCCGTTTTTTCTGCCCAAACCGTTTCAAAAACCTACATCGGTGTTGAAAGGGGGGCTATTGGTGGAAAAGGAAATTTGAGGTAGTTCGAAAGGAGTAGTCGTTATCTCTTCTGCTGGTTGTATTTTTCGACAAGTGATATAAAATCCTTTATGGTTTCATTTGGCACCGTCACAGCAAGGTGATACTGCTTTATTTTCCATCCGGTTGGTGTGTTGTAAAGAATTCCCGAACCACGGCAGATGCCCATCCAGGTGGTCAAAAGTTCTGAAAACCATACATATTTCCCGTCTGCGGATACGTGAAGGTCGCGGTCATGGGCCTTAAAATCCCAGGCTTTTCCTTTGTCAAAATGCGGTTTTGCGAACGCCCGAAACTCGGCCTTCGTCCAGCGCTCAGACGCATCGGTGCCAATATAAATCGCTTCGTCATCGATGGCGTCAAAGAACTGTTTCTCGTTCGCGGTTGTCGCGGCAAGATGCCACTGGTCAATAAACGCATGGAGCTCCTCGGTTTGTGCACGAACAGAAATGCTGATAACCAGCAAAAGGCAAGAAAGTCGAATCATAACGTGAGCAAAGATTGGCGGCTAATTACTGTAGATTTTCATGAAGTCCATCACTTCCTGCCGAACGTTGCGGTTTCCTGTCTCGTCATAATCAGCGGTAGCAATCGACTTGAAAAGGTCTGGAACTGTTTCTGCTTCAAAGCCAAGTCGCTGAGCATAGATGGAGGCGACTTCCAATTCAACATCATCGACCACCTGGTCGAGGTAGATCATGTAAACAAGGTGATAGATTGACTCAAGCTTTTCAAGCTTGTCGTTTGGATCTGCGAACTTAACCACGTCAAGGTCAACATTGGACTGGCGCAAGTCCTCGGGGTTAAGATGAAGCTGGACACCCCACTTCAATAAGCACCGTAGATAACGGCTTTCGGTTTTTTCCTGGCCAAGAAAAAGCGCCAGTATATTAAAATAGCTTTTCTTAATTGATCGAAGCTGCTCCTTTGTAAGATCGGTCATGACGTCAGATTATGGTTTAAAAGGTGCATCTCATGGAGAACAGGTAAGCTAAGGTAATCGAATTTGACGACTTGAAGAAGACCGCTGGTGTCAATTATTAACGCAGTACTTAGCTTGTGTCGCTGACGCTTCGCCATACCCCAACTCGACTGCTTTATTAATATCCTCACAGATGTATTTGAATTTCTTCAAATGAATATTGGCGGATGCACGCATATGGTAAACCTGGCCTTCATTAGGTCGAAGGAAGATCGCCCAGTTGCAATCCGTCACAGCTTCTTTGTACTTTTTCAATTTCAGGTTCGTTACGGCACGAGCGTTGAAAATATGAAAATAGATGTCGGGTGCGTCAGCAGGATTCATGACGATCTCAAATGCTTTTCCATATACCTGCCCGAGGTTTTGTTTGAACAGCTTCTTACCGAGCGTGAAATAATGATATGCTTCCTGTGGATTGTCGAGCTTTTCCAGGTTGATGTATCCGATCTGATAGATTAGGCTAAGGTTATTCGGTTGCTGATTGTGTAGGTGTTTAAGCGCCTGGATAGATTCTTTAAAATTTCCAAGGTAAAACTGACACATCGATAAATTTTCAAGTGTCTCGGGGCGTACTGGATGTTCATATTGTTTCAATACCAGATAGTGTTGCACTGCCTCCGCGAAATTCTTTTCCTTATATTCTTTGTCGGACATTATTCGCAGCGCGTTGACAAGACTATCTTTTGCAAAGGCGAAACGAAATTCCTGGGGATCCTTTTCTTCAAGCACGTGGATCATCGCGAACGCGTCATCGAATCTTCCCTGCCCAAATAAACCGTTCACCTGATTGAGGAGTTGGCGATTCGCGCGCTGCTTTTCCAGGTATTGTTGCTCTACGTAATAATGAGCTGTGTGAATAACGCCAAAGCAAAACCCCGCCATTACAAGGAAAACCAGAAACGCCAGTCCCTGAATTTTAAAATAGTTTTTGTCAAGTCGATAGTATTCACGCTCGTGATGGTGGGTCTTACGCCATTGCTGATACTTTTGGCGTTTTAATTCCTGCCAGTATTGATCTTCATATTCCTGCTGGATCCAATGGAAGCGCGAGTCGTAGCGCAACTTCTTATCGAGATCTGAAAGTGTGTGATAGGCTTCATTAATGAGCTTAAAGGTTTCTTCTGCCTGCTTATTTCCGGGATTACGATCCGGGTGATACTTCATCGCCATGCGCTTGAACGCAGCTTTGATTTCTGCCTGCGATGCTTGTCGCGCAACCCCTAAAACCTCGTAAAAATCCTGCATACTCTGGCCTTTTACTGAACCTATAACACCAAGCGGCTGTAATTTGTCTCAGTTATAACGTAAAAGCGGCAAAAATCTTTATGCCAGAAATAAAAAATGCCGTGTTGAAACGGCATTTTTTTGTCAATGTATGCTATTCAGGCTTAAATCTTGGCCAAAGTCTGAACAAGGTCAATCAATTTGTTGGAATATCCCCACTCGTTATCGTACCAGCTCACGACCTTCACAAAATTGTCGTTGAGGGCGATTCCCGCTTTTGCATCAAAAATTGAGGTGCGCTCGTCACCCAGGAAATCCTGTGATACAACCTCGTCTTCAGTATAGCCAAGAATGCCTTTCAATTCACCTTCGGATGCCTCTTTCATTGCTTTCTTGATGTCTTCGTAAGAAGCTGCTTTCTGAAGGCGAACGGTAAGATCGACTACTGACACGTCAGCTACCGGAACGCGGAACGACATACCTGTCAGCTTACCTTTCAATTCAGGAAGAACAAGACCAACCGCTTTCGCAGCACCGGTAGACGAAGGGATAATGTTTTGATATCCACCACGGCCACCTCTCCAATCTTTTGCCGATGGACCATCAACCGTTTTTTGTGTTGCCGTAACCGCGTGAACGGTGCTCATCAAACCTTCAACAATTCCGAACTTATCGTTCAAAACTTTCGCGATAGGAGCAAGGCAGTTTGTTGTACACGATGCGTTGCTAACGATGGTATGATCCTTCGTTAATTTCTTATGATTCACACCCATTACGAATGTTGGAGTGTCATCTTTTGCCGGAGCTGACATCACCACTTTCTTTGCGCCTGCTGTAATATGCTTTTGCGCATCGGCCTGGGTAAGGAAAAGACCGGTTGATTCGATGATGATCTCTGCGCCAACGTCAGACCACTTCAGGTTCGCTGGATCTTTCTCAGCCGTAACGCGGATTGTTTTTCCATTTACGATGAGATTCTTGTCTTTCACTTCAACAGTGCCATTGAATCGACCGTGTGTTGAATCGTATTTCAGCATGTAGGCCATGTAGTCTGGCTCTACAATGTCATTGATTCCTACGATTTCGATATCCTTGCGATTTACGGCAGCTCGGAAAGCCAGGCGGCCGATGCGGCCAAATCCATTGATTCCTACTTTAGTCATTGGTTGATTTGTTTTAATTGTAACAGTTGAAAGGATAATTCCGGTTCAACGGGGCCAAAAATAAACGACCTCAGGGCCAAAACCAATGAAAAATGTATGGCGATTTGAAAAATTTTACCGCACTGGTTTGCAAATCTATATCGTAGGTCTATATTTGCACCTCCTTTAACAAACGGTCCGTTCGTCTAGGGGT
Source organism: Chryseosolibacter sp. (assembly GCA_036402115.1). Lineage (GTDB taxonomy): Bacteria > Bacteroidota > Bacteroidia > Cytophagales > Cyclobacteriaceae > Chryseosolibacter. Next base: position 14,512 of record DASWTM010000140.1, on the reverse strand, counting down.
TAGGACACCAGATTTTCATTCTGGTAACACGGGTTCGATTCCCGTACGGACTACATTAATCGGGCTTCTGCATATCGTGGAAGCCCTTTTTTATTTTTAGGTGCGGCTATGGGTGCGGAGATGTGGCCCACGACTCAAAATCGTGTACTTGTTGTCCGACAGGGACTCGAACCCCGACCCCCTGATTATGAGTCAGGTGACCTTTTTCAGCTAGTGTGTTTACCATGATGCCAACGGATGGATCGATAAACATTTTCAGCCCTTCTGAAGACGTCAGACAAACGGTCCAGAGTAGAGATCATATTGATTTCATCAACTCCCGTCAGCGGCCTTGCTGCAACGAAATCAAGGTCACCCCCCTTCCTCGCATTCTGAGCCACCAAGAAGTCTTGTCCAAGTCTTGCAATGTCTTCACGAAAGGCCCGCATATATTCTTCAGCATTCAGCGCATCCATTGAAACACGCTCTTTCTCCCGGTCGAAATCAATGTCTACAATAGCTAAGTCCTGGAAGAGATCGTAGATGGCCTCGCTCAGTTCGGCTCGATTTCTCGGGCATTTTTTTTCATCCTCTTGCAGTTCGGTTGGCTTTATGTCCGCCTCTACTAGGCATTCCTCGAGTCGCCTCTCGAGCAGTGCAACAGTCTTGTTTAATGTTTCGATTGTTGTCGCTTGAACTTTGATTTGTTCATCCTTAGTTGTTTCCATAATTTTGATTTTGATTTAGTGATTTTTCATTTTAAGAATCATTCTTTGGATCTCGGCATCTTCGATCAGGACCCGATTTCCGATTTTGGTTTTTCTGAGAAGTCCTTTCCCCATCCATGCGTGCAAAGTGGGTGGGGATATTTTCAATAGTTCGCAGGCCTCCGCCCTGGTTAGATATTTAGGTTCATTGTTCTGTGGTACAATCTTCCTTAGTTCTTCTTGGATCAATGTTCTTAACACCTCTAAATCCTCCTGCTCAAATGTTGATCTCATAATTTTTACTGAACAAATTTTCGTGGTTGATATTGATTTGGTTTTACTGGTTGTGTTCTGGGTGCACGGGTTCCAGGTTTTCTTTTTCCCGTGGTCTCGAAGTCATCAGAATCTTTTGTTGCAAGGAATTCTGTTCTGCCATAGACCATTCGATCATTGTATCTCCTGCAGGAGTAGGATATTACTACACAGTAATACCTTTCAACCAACCATTGACTTAAAATCGAATCATCGTATGCAGGATCATATTCCTCATTCTTAACTTTTTCATCAGCCCAAGCCATAAGCTGTTCGCACCAATTTGTTTGAATTAGTTTTTCGCAAAGTTTGTCTGGATCCTTTGTGGTGTACGTACCAGTCAAGTCGCAGTAGTCGAAATACGCGCATAACTGATCGACAGACTCCTCCACCGCATCCGGCTCATCCTTACTGCTAATCATACCGATATCACGATAATCTGGGATGGGTCTATTGAGCTGCTCGAATGCGCTATAAAGTTTTTCGGCCGCCCCTACAATTTTTTTAAGAGTAGCTATTATTGTTGGGTCTTTAAGACCTTGTTCGTTGATTACGTAGTCAGGATCAGCATAGAAGAAATTGTACTCTTCAAATTGAGGGTAAACGACTTCAATAAGTTTTTCAAAAATCAAAGATTTTCTACGAAAGAGACCTCTTTTTTCTCTGTCTAATTCTTCAGTTGTTAATTCTTCATTGACTAATGCTTCTTGATTAATACTTAGTGTATGGTTTTTCCGTAGTGGTTCACTCGGATTTTCCGTAGTGGTCGCTGCTGGATTTTCCGGTGCTGGCGTTGACGGATTTTCCGTATCGGTAGCATCGGAATTTTCCACCCCCTCGGATTTTCCGTTAACGTAATTTCCGATAAGGTTTGTAGCTAGGGAGTAGCGGTTTGCCCGGCCTGGTTTCCTGGTGACTTTCAATATCCCTTTCGACTCTAGTCCGTTCTTCACTTTCAGCAACTTCTCAATATGCCACCCGCATTCTTTTAACAATAAATCATTAGAAGGCCATGATTCCTTATTTGCTCCGATCCGGTTCGTTATCCGGCAAAGCAAATACAATTCGTTCGCGTCCAACTTCTCCAGCAGCCTTGTGTCTATGTTGATCATTTCAAATCCTGTTTGGTATCAAAATATTTCCGGCTATTGCGGAAGCTGTCGTAGCTGCTGAACTTGTTTTTTCCTACTAAGTCGAGATATTCATCTTCAACCATGTTGTATATTTCAACCATGGAAAGGGTGTGATTTTGACCGCGCAGCTCTGCAAAACGTTCAAAAAAACCTTCATTTGTTACGATTTTAAGCGGTTTTTCCATCTGCTCATTCAATTATGGTGTCAATTTAGGTAAACCAAAACTGATAACCAAACTGAATTGGAAAAATTTTCCTGCACTGACTTAAAGAGTGACCGTATATTGCACTCATGAAACCGAGAGAATTCACACTTAATAATCTTTTGCAGTTCCCTTTTTCAGCGAATAGGGTAACGTCTACAGCCATCGCACTCAGACAGGTTGGACTATTTCCGAAGGGAAACAAACACGACCACTACACGCATGTTAGTGTAGACGAAGCCGCAATTTTTCTTTACCTACTTGCGAGCGAAACGCCAGCGGAGCATATCAAGGTCAACTTGGAAATGCTTTCGAACTTTGTTGATTCGCGTGGGGAATATTTTTACAATCACTTTACCGCCCTCTTGAAAGAGCCGGCATTACTAGAAACTGTTTCTTCCATCGAAGTAGGGAGCCAACTAAGGTTTGCTGTCATTAACTACAAGAACGGTACTACAGTAAAGTTTGCTGATAACGCAAATTTCCCGGATAACTTAATTCGTAAGACTTGTGAGATGCCGTTTAGTTTCCTCGCGGACTTCTGCATCGACCTCTTTAAACTTGATTACGATCGGGCATACGGAGAGGATAAAGTTACAACGTTAAAGGCAACACACTTGAAAGCCCCAGAAGAGATTTTCAATGATAAGCCGGACCTACGTACGCTTAAAGCGATTATTAAAGATTGGGAGAACATTAAAGAAGCATAGGCTTCTTCATGTCAATATAGTTGTCATACACATAATTAGTATACTAACAAAATGAAAAGACTTACGGATCTAAGACAAGACATTGCGCAGAAGGAAAAGAGGATGAAGGAAATCTTCGATCTTGCTCAGAAAGAAAACAGAGCGCGAACTGACGCAGAAAAAACCGAATGGAATAATTTGAAAAAGGATGTTGACTCATTCAAAGATGAACTGAGGGACCTGGAAGAACAAGATAGAATTAACCGTGCAAATGCAACGGTGGTTAAGCCATCAGGGGAAGTGGAAAATTCAGAAAATGTTGAGCATGGCTATAACTTCAAAGAGGCAAGATCAGGAAAGGTTGTAAACGCCCCCACATTCACGATTTACGAGCGCAGCACACCAAAGTCGAAATCTATTTCCGACTGGTATCAAAGGAATTTTGATGTTGATAAAGACGCAGCTGCAGTTCACCCCGGTGCACTTGTGCGAGCGTTTTTCAGTGGCCCAAAGAATGATGTAGAGGAACGCGCACTGTCCATCGGTACAAACTCCGCTGGTGGCTACACGGTGCCGGTAATTACCGCAGCGAAAATCATTGATAATGTCCGTGCAAAGTCTACACTTTTCCAGGCAGGGGCGACAACATACGTAATGGATGACAGCGGTCGCCATACAATGGCTAAAGTGACAGCGGATCCAACGGCAGCGTGGGTTGCGGAGAACGCTTCAATCACAAGTAGTGATCCTACGTTTGACGCTGTTCAGTTCAACGCAAAGAAAGTGGTTGCTCATACTTACCTGTCAGGGGAATTGATGCAAGACGGTATTAATATCGATGATGCACTTTTCGCTTCTCTCACAGGAAGCCTTGGCAGCGAGATTGACCGTGCAGGTCTTGTGGGCAGCGGATCAGGCCAGGAACCAAAAGGTATTTTTAACTACAGCTCACCAAGTTTGTATTCAATGGGCACAAACGGTGCACACCTTGACAATTACGACCCATTTATTGATTGTATCCAAGAGATGCTTGAAAATAACTGCGAGATCCCAACGCATGCAATCTATGCACCGCGCACCTGGGCAACCGCAGCAAAATTGAAAGACGCAAATAACGCATCACTCGCGTTACCAGATGCATTGAAGAATATCAAATGGCTTCAGTCATCAAAGATTCCTGTTAACCAGACACAAGGCAGTGCAAGCGATGCTTCACCGGTATTCCTTGGAGGTTTCCAGAATCTATACGCAGGTATCAGATTAAATATCCAAATCATTCCAGCCACAGATAAGGTAGGTACAAACTATCAGTTTGGTTTCCTTGCTGTAGCCCGCATGGACTGGCAGCCACGCAGAGAAGCAGACTTCGGATTAATCAAAGGTATTAAGGTCTCATAGTTTTAGTTTTCGTTTAATAGGTTCATTTCATCAGTGATCCAAACTCCCTTAGAGGTCCCAAGGTTTTGATTCTTCCTTGGGCCTCTTTGAGGCGTATGAAATGATGAGACCAGCCGGGGTAGGCGATTTTCAGGCTTAAAATGCCGTTACCGTTTTGTCGCCACGTTTTTTTGCGTGCAAGTTTTGATAAAGGGGGTAAAACTCGTTGTAGGAGATGGCAAACGTTCCTGTACATAAAATTCAATTCGTAGGCTCAAATCCTTTCGGGGAGTTTGCTATTGGAGATGAATTGACTTTTTATTACGATAACACAGTCGACCCCAACAGCTCAAACGTCTCTGAAGGGATAACGGTTTACAAGAACGGTGTGTTAATGTCATCAGGGGCAATGATATCCCTGAATTCATTCATCAACTCAGGTGTCCTAGTCGAAAAAAACCTTGAGGGTGATGGAACATGCAATGGAACCTATCTGATTCAACACGCTAGGTTAGATACAAATTTCCCGTATCTAATCAATGTTGCTCTAGCCGACTACCCTGGCTGTGCGATAAACGCGCCCACTTGTAATCTCTTTATTGTTGGAGTTCCTCAAATTGTAAATGCCACTGCACCAACTAGCGCAGATGGCGAAATATTAGTGCAAGCAAGCTCATCCCTTGCTATGCAATTTAAACTCAATTCAGATTTTGTTTATGGTGATGGGTCCGGTCAGTCAACAGGCGAGTTCATTGGTCTGGTCCCTGGACAGTACCGGGTATATGTCCGTGATTCAGCCAATTGCTTTGCCAATGTTCAGGTAACAGTGGGTGTATCTAATGAATATGGTCCTCTTTACCGACTTGACTACACAAATCCAAGAACAGGAATTCCATCGCGTATCGACATCGCGAAAAGAGATTATTTAGGATCTGTAACAGATGTGGTTTGCCAGGAGGAAACATTTGAAAGAAGTCTGACTGGTGAAGCAAGTCTAAATAAATTTGAAACCATCCTTGCAACAAAAGCGGTATTCAAACTGATCTCAACAATTGATGAGCAGTTCCAAGGGCTTTACACCAATAGCCCCGATGAATTTAGAATATACTTTTACAAGGGTCTAGGTCTTCCGCTACGTGGCGTTTACAAAGTCCTTCCTCAGCAATATGAAGAAGACTTCACCAAAGCTCCATATCCGGTGATGGTTATTGCGACAGATGGTTTACCGACCTTGAAAGATTTTGCCTTTCTACAAGGTGACGGCCAACGATTTCACGGTAGTCTGAAGGCGATTGAATTACTCGCCTATGTTCTTAAAAAAACAGGTCTGCGGTTAAATATTCGTGTGGGGATAAACATGTACGCCACTGGCATGGACACGGCAGCCTCTAGTGATCCGCTTGATCAGGCCTATGTTGATACGGACAACTACTACATCAATAATCCGAGTCCAACGCTTGATTATGTCCTGCGGGAAATAATTAAACCATACGGTGCCAGCATCATTCAAGAGTACGGTGTTTGGAATATTGTAAGGGTTGAGGAGAAAGTTGCCGAATATGACTATAGGGAATTTGATCCTGATGGCGTTTATGTTTCCAATAGTTCTTACGATCCAATAGTTCATGTAAAGGCGCGTTCAGAGTCAAACCGCTTTGTCTTCAGCGGGACGAATGCAAAAAAAATACTTTGTCCTGGTTATGGAAAGATCAGATGTGTGTATAAGCTCGGACTTAGAGATAACATATTGGAGAACGGAGACTTTAGATTGAAGGCGACCTACAGTCAATTGTATAACGGATATTTTCATGAACTAGATACTTTTGGATTTCAGCTTGTGCAGACTGCGCTAACACCAATAGCGTCCACATGGGAGCCTGTAGCCGGCCCCATACTTCAGCTCTATCAATCAGGGAGTAAATTTGATGTTAACAGTGTTGCATGGAAAATTGAGGGAGGCCCATTAAATCGAGGTTATGACTACATTCAAAGTGATAGTTATAACGTTAAAATGGGACTGAATAACACGCTGAAAATAAAGATCAGATTTAAAGTCCCAGCACCCGTTGCTTTTGGGTTAGGTGCAATTACGATACCCATACCATACCAACGGGTTCGCATGCGTGTGAAGTATGGTGACTACTACCTGCTGGGCGATGGCACATGGACAACGGAGGAAAATATTATAACGTTCTTCATAACGGAGTTTGAGAAATATACAGAGCAAGAGATTGTTGCAGTGCAACCGCACCCTGACGCAACATCAGGCTACGATTTTGATGTTCGTATCTACCATAGCTTTATGTACTATGCTGAATTTGGTTCGTGGGACGATTTACGAGCTGAACCAACTTATTCAAATGTGACTAGTGAGCCTTTATTACCAACCGGCACCAAGACAGAAGCATACGACATCGATGATGCCAACGGTAACAATTTAAGGTACTATGAACTTGAAGAAACCACTGAGGATGAAGCAGAGCCAAGTATTTTAAGGCCTCTTGATTACCACCCAACGAATAACCCACGCCAATGGGTAATGAAGAAGAGAATTGTTCCGTACATAACAAACAGCTTCATTTCACCGTTCTGGATCGACTACATCACGGTTGAATTTTTAACAGACGGCACGCGTTCCTACGATGCAATCATTCGAGAGGTTAACGCTGAACCAAGAAACAAAAACATGCTCGATGTTGAAGTTTGTCATGGGTCTTATCAAAGTCTCATTTCAACAATTCCGGTATGGGATTATGGAATAGGAAAACTGACAACTGAAAGCCAGGCGCTTTTAACCCTAGTCACATCAAGTGTGTTGAGCGCAGATATTTTATATGCAGGGTACTTCAGAAAAGCAGACGGCACCGGATGGGAAACATGGACCCGTGACGGAATGCCAGAGATGGCAAGTATGCATGAAATACTTTTACGCCAGTATGCAGCGCAGTACAATCGATCATGGAGAAAACTAGTGTGCACACTTTATAGCGATGACAGGGACTTTTCGCTGATTGATGTGATAAGAGTTGCAAGTGATGGCGACAGGATTTACCTGCCAATTTCTCCAACGATCGAAGATAAAAGCAATACTGTAAGCGGTGAGTTCTTAGAGTTGATGGATGCAAGTCCATCGGGGACAACAGCATCAGCGTTTACCAAAGGTTTTAGTTTTGGAGGATTTAGATAAACAATAATTTTATGTGGTACGAGAAAGAGGGACAAAAGCCAATGTATATCCAGGACTCTAATCCTAAAGTCATTCCATTGGAAGAACAATTAAGGCAAGCGGAAAAGGAAGAAGACTACGAGACTGCAGTAATAATCCGTGATATTATCAATAGACGGAGATTGGAAAAGATGACCAGGCGGGGATAGGCGATTTTCAGGTTTAACAATGCCGTTACCGTTTTGCTGCCAACTCTCTTTCCGAACAACTTTTTAAATTTTGAAAAAACCGCTTAAACGATAGTAAAAACACAGAAAATGGCAGTTGATAGTATAGAATTAAAGCGGATTTTTCGAGGACGTGTAGGTATTTACACAAAAAGGCCGCAAGTTATTAAATGCTTACGGAGTATTTTTCAAGCGTAAAAGGTTGGTAGTCAATTGATTAACTGGATATGGTCAAATTAAAAGCCAACCAAACTTAATGGCAAACTATTTGGTTATATGAATTGTAATATTACCTTTGCGGCCTTTTTTTCGTAGAAGGTAGTAGTTATTGAACACTTTACTATTATATTTCAGGCGTTAAAACCCAACCGTAACCATGAATAAGACAAGTGCCGTTGTGATCAAACAAGCAGACGGGAAGTATTTTGCGTTTGCAAAACAATACCCTGCGGCTGCTGTTTCTGCTGGAAACATTCAAGAATTGTTTCAGCGTTTGCGTATTGCTCTTTCTGATGTAATCAAGCAGGAGGAGTTCGATTATAAGATTGAAAAAATGCCTGCTTAGTGAATCTAAAAGATTTCAAAGATTACGTGCAGGAAAATGGCTGCATCGTAGAGAATAATATAATCAAGAATGTAATTAATGGTCGATGGACCCGCGTGGACGAATCATTTGATGAGACCCAGGATCTGTCGACCATTCACCATACATGCGTATTAGGCATTGCGCCTCCAGAGGACCTAGAAGACTTGTATGACGTCTATTCTGGCATTTATAACAGAGAAGTTCTTCAGGCGTAAAGAATCATCTCGATACCTTTAGCGGAGAACTACCCCAAGCCTTTTCCATTTCCTTATCCGCTACCTTCTGAGATTCTACAAGATAGTTCTTTAAAAGCGTAGCAACACTTTTACCCGTGATCTTTGCTATTGCGTTAATAGGCATTCCACGTTCAGCTGACAGTGTGATAAACGTCCTTACCATGTCGTGGGAGCTGATTTCTTCCCACACAAAAACATCTTTGTAAGTGTTGCCTTCGCGCACCTGAACGCTTTGTTCTGGAAATAATTTCTTGTGAATATCCTTTATGCCCTGCCTGTAGTTTTGCTCGCTGATCTGGGGTAATTCATAGTTGTAGCGCTCAAGAATTTCACGCACTTGGGGAGTAATAGGTATTTCAATTGCAGACCGTGTTTTTTGGGCCTCAATCTTGATTTTATTCCCGGTGATGTTCTTATCGATCCTTTTACGATCGCTTATTCTTAGGCCTGTGCTGCATTGTAGTACCGCCAAATCCCTCACCCTTACAAGATGAGCGGGTAGGTCTGTGGCATCAATGTAAGTCTGCAGTTCATCTTCACTCAGAGAGATCTTCAGCCCGGCAGTTTCTTTGAAAGTAATTTTGGTGTGATCGAATCCTATCTTGATCCCCATTCCATCAACGAGGTAGGAGAGGAACTGCTTTAAATGCTTCAACCGCTTTGCCGCAGTGTTCGGCTTCACATTTGTTTTAAGGTAGCCGTGATAAAGATTGTAGTGTGTAAGTGTGAATTTATCCGGCTCGATATCCTGCCATCCTTTCGACTTCAGGAACTCATAAAAGTTCTTGCCCTTTCGTTCTTCTTTGGATGTTGTGAATGAATTACTGTAGCTGTTAAAAGTTCTTGGTTCCACCGTGTTTTTGATTGTCTCCAGGTAGTCAGTCCAGAGCGACACCAATGTATTTTTTTTGGCTTTAGGCTCAGGCTTTAATTCCTGGGGGCGCAAGCCATCCAAGTGTTTCTTTAGGCCTTCTTTGGTCAAGCTTGAGCGGTTTAATCGGATATAGTCTGCAGCCTGTGAGCTGATCTGATTTAGCCGGATCTGTAGTGATTCGTGGCCCTTCTTTGGTTTACCATTTCCCCACTGAGACGGGTTGATACGTTCCCCTGTACTGTACACAAATCTACCATCATGGAATTGAGCATCGTACAGCTTGCCCATGATGAGGTTCGATTCCCCCACGGACTTTTTCAGATAGAACTTCATGCGGGTGCGGTAATGGGTGCGGTGTTTTCTTAAATCGGCTTAACCGGCCTTAACAGTAAAAGTACCGAAAACACGCTAGAAAGGCCAAATTTTACAGAAAGCGAAAAAGCCGGTTAAAGCGAATATTAACCGGCAATTCCCGTACGGACTACCAGAAGCCTTGATTCTATTCGATTCAAGGCTTTTTTTGTTTGACTAATAACGCAAGTAGTGACGCTAGGTCAGCCGTAACGGTCCGATTAAAAGGCAAGCGTGCCCGTGAACTTAGAGTTCCTAATCTCGGTCAGGATGGTTGCTACGGGATTCATCGGATGATCCTCATTAATGAAAGTGATTCAATGATGTCATCCAACTCGTCAACCGCATGCCATGCCACAAATCATTCGTCAGTTTATGCATCACCTTAGCTGATGCGAATGTATTTTTTCTGGAAAATGTTTTTATTAGCGAATGGATACATACAAAAAGTATGTCATTCGAAGGAAGGCATACCGCCCCCTGTACCAAACGCACGTTTCTTATTCGCTGCCGGTTGAAATCCGCTCGATAAGCGATGCCTAACTAAACCTACTGATGCGCTGTCTGTTAGTTATGCTGGTGATCTTCGCCCTTGTTCAAAAAGGAATGAGCCAGGCTGCGCGCGTGACAAGTGTCGACAGTATTATCGATACGGCTACTGACGATGGAGAGAAGCTAGCTATTTCCCTTCGCGAGGCAAAAGCAACATTCGCCAGTGATCCGATTGCATCCCTTGAATTCGGACAGCGTGCAATTCAGCTGGCGGAAAAGTTGAGAAATGATTCGCTTAGGTCGTCCGCGATGCACTATCAGGCAAATGCCTTACTTCACCTGGGGAATTATTCGCAGGCACTTCATGTCTACCTCAATATTTTAAGGTACGGTGAGGAGAAGAAAGATTCGGCCTCGCTCATGGTGGCTTCCGGAAATATTGGAAATGTTTATTACCACCAGCATGACTTTGAGAATGCACTCCGAAACTATCGTTTAGCGCTGAGTTATTTTCCAAACCGTCCACTCGATTCAACGCAACTATTAAGGAAAGCAAATCTGCTCAGCAACATCGGAGGCATCTACGACCAGACTCAGCGCTTTACGGAGGCTGACAGCGCTTACCAGCAGGCGCTGCATCTTGCCAGATCAATCAACGATCATGAAGCAATCGGTAATGTTCTTAACAACCTGGGTACATTGCATCGTGATAAAGGTGACAAGAAACTTGCCCTTCAGTTTTACCGCGATGCCCTCGCGCTCCGCGCCCGACATAGCCTTCGTTTGGGAGTGGCCCGCTCGTGTTTTAGTATTGGGGTGTTCTATTATGTTGAAGGCTTGCTCGACAGTGCAAAACACTACCTTAGCAGATCGATCGATATTGCTCAATCTATCGGAGCACTCGAGACGGTAACATCGGCATCAGAGTATGCTTACCAGGTCAATAAGAAAATGGGCAAAGACAAGGAGGCCCTTGCAGCCCTGGAAATTTTTACCACGATCAATGACAGCCTCTTCAACGCGCAAACCACCAGACGCATTGCCCAACTGGAGATGCAGTTCAAGTTTGATAAGCAGCAAGATGAAATGAAGGCGTTACAAAAAGAAAGGGAGCTCAATTATCTGCTCGCGGCTATCTCATTGCTGCTCCTTCTAGCCATTGCTGTGGCGCTGTTCCTCATGCAGCGCATTAAAACAAGAAAGGCGCAATTAAAGGAGGCGCACCTTCAACTCGAAAAAATTCAGTTAAAAACAGATCTGGAAAAAAAGGATAAAGAGCTGGCTACTAACGTGACGTTCCTGCTCGGCAAGAATGAACTGATCAATAATATTTCGGAGAAGTTGCTTGAGATCAAACAATCCATGCCCGCAGAAACGCAAACGCCTTTGCAGCGCGTCATTCTCGATATTCAATCCAATATGCAGCCGGAACTATGGCAGGAATTTGAATATCGCTTCCAGCAGGTTCATGAAAGTTTTTATAAGATATTGACCCAGCGGTTCCCAGACCTTACGCCCAGCGAAAGACGCCTTTGTGCATTGCTGAAACTCAATATGACCACCAAGGAAATCTCAGCCCTTACCCATCAAAATGGCAAATCGATAGACGTTGCCCGTACGCGTCTCCGCAAAAAACTTGGACTGACCAACACGGACCTCAATCTGGTGACCTTCCTCGAACAATTGGAAACGGAGACTCCTACACCATCAGACCGTCATCAGTAAGCAGATTCGCTTAGCAGTAGTGATTTTACTAAGGCCCGGAAACCGGTCTGTAGTGACGTTGTAGTGATGCTTTTTTCGCGTTTAGCGATGTCGCAGGTGCTTATTGCAGCAGAAAAAGCAAGATGCAACCACCTGACACCCCAGAAGGAACCAATCGACCCGACCAGGCATTTGACGCGCTGATCCAGGAGCTGATTCAAAAAAGGAAGCTCCAACAGGAAGCGCTTGGAAAGATCAAAGCATCGGTTGAACGCGACCCGATGAAAGGAACGAAGGCAGGTTCGCGCACAAAAAAAAACTCACCCTAACCTAACCACCACCCTATGCTCAGAAAATTACAACAGATTTTTTCACGAGTCTCGCTAGTATTGATTCTTACCCTACCCACCGCCCCCGGTTGGTCGCAGACATTTAAAGATGGAATTCGCCAAGGCATGGTAAAAATAAAATTTGCGGGCGAGCTCTCCGAAACCGTGAGCAGCATGGCTATTTCCAGGCAATCCAACACTGTCACCACGGGTATTCAAAACTTCGATGTCATGGCCAAGTCGTTGAAGACATCGAACTTGTATCGCCTCTTTCCCTATGATGCGCGAAACGAAGCAAGGCTACGCAGGCACGGGCTTCATCTGTGGTATGTGATGGAAATCGATCAAGACACCGATCCCCGTGCAGCAGTGCTGCAATTGAACAAGCTTCGTGAAATTGAGATAGCGGAAACCGATCGCGAGAAATCCATCGCTCCTTATCAGGTAGTGGAGCACAAACCGTCTGCTGCCGCCTTCAACGCGTTGCCCTTTAACGATCCATACCTTAAAGATCAGTGGCATTACGAAAACACAAACCAAACGGGATTCGGTGATGCTGACGTCAATTTGTTCGAAGCGTGGCAGACAACGACAGGTGCTAACAACATTGTAGTATCCGTTCACGATGAGGGTGTCGATGTCAAGCATGAGGACCTCAAGGCAAACATCTGGGTTAACGCAGATGAAATTCCGAACAACGGAATTGACGATGACCTTAACGGATATATTGACGACATCAATGGCTTCAATTTTTCGAAGAATAAAGGATTGATTGATCCGCAACATCATGGAACCCACGTTGCCGGAACAATCGCTGCCGTGAACAACAATGGAAAGGGAGTAAGTGGCATCGCGGGAGGTGACGGTTCTGGTAATGGTGTCAAGATCATGTCACTGCAGATCCTTGGCGGTGGATTGATTGAGCGCTCGTATGTGTATGCTGCGAACAACGGTGCCGTCATTTCACAAAACAGCTGGGGCTACACCACCGATGGATATTTTGATCAGTCGGTACTCGATGCTATCAATTATTTTATTGCGGAAGCCGGAAACTATGAAGGCAGTCCGATGCGGGGAGGTCTTGTCATTTTTGCAGCAGGCAACAGCAACCTGGACGGTTACTGGTATCCCGGGCGATATGAACCAATTTTGTCCGTAGCCTCAATCGGTCCGGAGTGGAAGAAGGCAGCGTATTCGAATTTTGGATTGTGGGTTGACATTGCGGCTCCCGGAGGAGATCAGATAGAGTATCCGGGAATCAATGGCGTGCTAAGCGCGATTCCGGGAAATAAATACGCCTACATGCAAGGTACATCAATGGCATGTCCGCATGTGTCGGGCATTGCAGCGCTTGCTCTCGCTAACCGCACGAAACAACTTTCGGCTGCGGAATTGTGGACTATGATTGTTACTGCGACAGTTCCAATCGATAAACAGAATCCGGAATTTGCCGGCAAGCTCGGCTCCGGTGCAATTGATGCTGCGATTGCAATCCGTTCCGATAAAAAAATTGCACCTGATGCAATTACAAATCTCGCGGTAAAAGGGATCGCCCAGGAATTTGCTACGTTGGGATGGACCGTTCCCGGTGATGACGATGACAACGTTCCGCGGCTCTTCAATCTTTATTATTCGAAGACGCCAATCACTGCGGGCAACGTAATGTCTGCAACGAAGATTACACTAAATAATACCCAGGGTGCGAACACCGAATTCAGTTTTGAAGTGTCAGACCTCCTTGGCCTGACAACTTACTATTTTGCAGTAACATCGGTTGATCGATGGGGCAACACGTCTTTGTTGTCGAACATTGCAACGGCATCAACGAATACCGGACCTGAGATCGTTGTGTCAGCTGAATCACTAGAAATGAATGTAGACGCAGGTGAGAGTACCACTGCAACCACTTCCTTTGATATCAGCAACACCAAGGACGGTATCCTTCGGTGGGAGTCAACGGTGCGGCACCGCGAGGCCACCACTGCGCTTAATATCTCGGCCATCAACTATCCTAAAGCAGGGAGTGCAGGGGTTCGAGGTAAAGCGAATGTAGGACGGTCAGCATCACATTACACCGCACCCATTCGCGCAAACGTGGCGCAAGCTTCGTTCGAACCGGTTGAAAAGCGATTGTGCTATTTTCCAAC
>DASWTM010000139.1:0-17001 GCA_036402115.1 Chryseosolibacter sp. | reverse complement strand
TGTTGAAAACGGAACGGAAGTTATCAACAACGACAATTCAATCAATCTTGGAGCAACCTATACTTTCAATTCAAAATGGAGTGTGTCCGCTTTCGTTCCGTACATCTGGATCGATCGTTCATCCCTTTATGAACATCAGGGGAATCCAAGCCCGACTAATCCAATTGCAAACCCAGGGCGCTATCATACGCAATCTCGGGGATTTGGAGACGCCCGTATCATTGGCTACCTAAATTCGATTCCGAAGTATCACAAGGGAAGTCTGATAGTTGGTGTAGGGGTGAAACTGCCGACCGGAAATTATCACGTGAAAGATTACTTCCAGAAGGGCCCAGAACCAACACCGACCCTTCTTCCAGTCGACCAATCCATTCAGCTCGGAGACGGTGGAACAGGTGTAATTGCTGAAATTGACTTCAGCCATTTGCTCACAGGAAAATTCTTTGGTTATGTTAACGGTATGTACATGGTTAATCCGCGAAACACCAATGGCGTGCAAAGAAGTCCAAACTTAACTGCCAACATTCCACGCTCGAACGAAATGTCAGTGCCGGACCAGTACATGCTTCGCGCAGGTGCACGCTTCAGCAGCAGTGGAATTCAGGCGTCACTCGGTGGAAGAATGGAATGTATTCCTGCCGAAGACCTCATTGGTGATAGCGATGGTTTCAGACGTCCCGGTTATATCATCTCTGCCGAACCTTCTATTTTCTATACCACCGGTAGCCACACGTTTGGCCTCAACGTTCCGATCGCACTCGAAAGGAACAGAACACAAAACACCATCGACAAAGAGCGTACAAAAATCACAGGCACATTCCAGCAAGGCGATGCAGCATTCGCAGACTGGTTGCTTTCAGTCTCATACGCATACCGTTTCGCGCAACGATAGAAATTGTTTGAGTGCTTAAGAAAAAAGGTCCGCGTTTCCGAACGCGGACCTTTCTTTTTTAGATCGAATGGTATCTAAGAATTAACTACACACTCATTCGCCAGTACCTGCATTAACGTCCCCTTTAAGGGATTTAGGGGAGGAATATTCATTCTAACCATCGTCCCTCTTCCTACCTCGGAATCAATTTTCATTGATCCATTCAGCTTGTCAATTGTTTCCTTAACAATGTAAAGACCGAGACCGGAACCCGCTCCATCGTCTGTCGCGCGATAGAACATATTGCACACTTTGCTCAAATGTTCCCTGGCGATCCCCTTGCCGTTATCTTCAATCTCTACCACAGCCCCATCGCGGTTCACCGAGACGTTTACTTTGATCACAGGTTCTTTTCCGTTGCGATACCGAATTGAATTCGAAATGATATTGTTGAGAATTACTTTCAGTCGCCATTTATCCGAATAAAACGCCTCCTCTTGCTTCACATTGACAATGCGTGTGACATTCTGCCCATTGGCTGTTGCAAACTTCAGTTGATTGAACGTCTCTTCAATCATCGGTTCGAAGAAAATTTCTTCCCGTTTTATATCAAGCCGGGAATTTCTTGACTGATCAAGTATCTCGCGAATGAAATGATCTTGCTGGTCTGCACTCTTGTGGATCATGTCGAGATAAACATCCTTCATGGCGGAGTTGTCATCCATTTTGGCAAGGTTAGTTAAACCAAGAACGGATGCGATCGGAGCCCTCAGGTCGTGCGAAACGCTATAGACAAAATTATCGAGCTCGGTATTCCGTTTACTTAGCTCTTCATTTGTCCGCTGCAACTTCTCCTCGGCTTTTTTCCGGGTTGCAATCTCTTCATTCAATGCCTTCGTTCTTTCCTGAACACTGGCTTCCAGCGTGCCATTGAACTCCTGCAGTTTCTTTTCGGCAATTCTTCGTTCGCGCACCGTTGCTGATAGCACAATCGTTGAAACACTGATGACGGTTATAAACACTTGCAAAAGAATAATGGAATGAGATGGATCATCCAGCCAGAATGGGCCATATCCTCTCACCGAAATAAAGATTGATGATAAGGCAATCAATAATACGAATGACATCGCAACGGCAAGTTCGAACCGGAAGGCCAGCCACAACAACACCGGTATAAGGAGGAATGGAACAGCGCGAGCCACGGTGGGATTGGTGTAGTCGATTTTGACCAAGAACGCAAGCGCAACAATGACAGCAGCAATTCCTCCAAGTTGAATAATATTCTCTCGTCTCATCGTAGTTCCAGCGAAATAACTAATGGCAAGTATAAAGGGTGTAAACAATAATATACCCGTAACATTACCAACCCACCATTGCAGCATCGTAGCCAGAAAATCGGTTGGGTTGATAACTCCATTGACCACTAGGCCAGAGGTTGCAATTGCTGCACCTACACTACACATGGAAAGCGTTACAAACAAAAACCGGAACGTATTGCGTGTCGTTGTAAACGGATAGTCGCTCCCGATCCAGCGCTTCATTAAAAGATTTCCAATAAGGACTTGAATGGTATTCGCCATGGCAATCATAAGCGAGAGAAGCACCAGTGACTGAACACCCAACTCAACTTCGTTCCAATAGGCCATCAGGTTTGCAAGCAACGAACCTATAGTAACTCCCGGCCAGGCCTGGCGTCCGAGTAAGATCATCAAAGCAAACGCGATTCCGGAAGGTGGCCACATTGAAATCTGGGTTGTCGTGGCGAACATCAGGGCATGTCCTAGATAGGCCGAGGCATAAAAGATAAAAGCAACTCCAACAATTTTCAGATCAGTTTTGTACTGAATCATCGCTTTATGGATCATAATTAATGGGCTCAGAATCAGTCTAATATTGCTATTTAAGCCGGTTCGCAACACGTTTTCGCCTTCAACGCATGTGGGGCGGGTTAATGAGACAGTTTGAGCGGTAAGTGGGATGGCGGAACACGCTCTTAAAGTGAGTTCGGTTATTTCAACCCATGAATTTATATTCACACAGAATTTAGCCCATGGACTTAACAATACTCTTCTCACCGGTTGATGAATCGATCTACCAGGACATTTCATCACCCACAAGCTTCTACAAGAACATCCGGATATTTGCTGATAAGATGCCCGATTTCAGAGATGCAAACATCGCAATGTTTGGTGTGAAGGAGGAGCGCGGTACGCTTACCAATAAAGGATGTGCACAGGGCCCGGACGAAGTACGCAGGAAATTGTACAACCTGAAGCGCGGCTCAGGCTCATATAAAATTGTTGACCTGGGAAATCTTAACGTAGGAATTGACCTTGACGAAACATATGTGCGCGTAAGCGAAGTTTGCCGCATGTTGCTGGAACGGAATGTACTGCCTATCATCATCGGTGGAACGCATGATCTTGACTATGGTCAGTATACGAGTTACGAGACACTTGAGAAACTCGTGAGCTTCTTAAATGTCGATGCACTACTCGACCTTGAGGACAAAAAAGAAGCAGGTCCCAGCCGCCAGCATGTACACAAAGTTTTGTTACACGAACCGAACTACCTTTTCAGCTATACGCACCTTGCATACCAGACCTATCTGATTGATCCGCTTTCCGTGTCTATTCTTGAAAAGCTTTACTTTGAGGCTTTTCGTATCGGCCAGCTTCGCACAAACATTCAAGAGATCGAACCCACCATCCGGAATGCAGATATGGTATCTTTTGATATCACTTCCATCCGATCTTCGGATGCGCCCGGCAACGCAAACGCACAACCTTTTGGATTAACCGGTGAAGAGGCCTGTCAGATCTGCTGGTATGCCGGATTGAATGAAAAACTAAGCTCGATCGGGTTCTATGAATACAATCCATCCTTTGACGACATACACAAGAAGACCGCGTCCGTTATTGCCACGATGATCTGGTATTTTATCGAAGGATATTATCATCGTAAAAACGAATCAAATTTTAAGAGCAACGATTTCATCAAATACACTGTCTCGATGCCGGTGGACCCGGAAACGATTCAATTCTACAAAAGTAAAGTGAGCGAGAAGTGGTGGATGGAAGTTCCTTACCCAAGCGGAAAGGAACGCTACTCGCGTAACAGCATCGTACCTTGCAGCTACAACGATTATCAGACAGCCGTGAAGGGAGAAATCCCTGACCGGTATATCAGCACGCTTGCGAAGTTGATTTGAAGCACCCCTAAATCCCCTAAAGGGGACTTCAGTGCATCAAGACTTGGAGGTGCGCGCTTCGCAAGAAATTTTCGCTCGAAAAAAAATTTTAACGTCCTGCATCTTAAGTCCCCCTTGGGGGATTTAGGGGTCAAAGCACGTTATTCAGCTGCTCCTTAATCTTCTCCAACTCTTCCTTCATCACCACCACATGCTTCTGCATATCCGCATCGTTTGATTTCGACCCGATCGTGTTTATCTCGCGGCCGATCTCCTGGGTAATGAACGCAAGTTTTTTTCCGTTGGATTGCTTCTCGCGGAGCGCTTCAATAAAATAATCGAGATGGGATTTTAGACGCACCTTCTCTTCGTTGATGTCGAGCTTCTCGATGTAGAAAATAATTTCCTGTTCAAGACGATTCGCATCGAAACCTTCTTCACCGAAGAACGAGGTAACATTGTTTCTGAGGCGATCCCGAATCCGCTGCACACGCTTTGGGTCCAGCGCTTTAATGCGCTCCAGATTCTCTTCAATGATCCTGCAGCAATCGGTGAGCATCTTGTCGAGAACCTTCCCTTCATCGATCCTGAACTTATCGCACTTCGCCAGCACGTCCGTCAACAGCTTCCTCACTTTTACCCAAACTTCTTCGGGAACATCCTCTTTCGTGTTGCCTTGAATAACGTTCGGGGAATTCAGTGCCATCTGAAATAACGCGTCATAGGGCGCTACAACACGATCGGCCAGCTTCTTGAGTTCACTATAGTAAGCGATGAAGAGCGCCTCGTTGTACGTCTGACTGATCTGCGCATCACCAACCTTTTCAAAATCGATTGCCACAGAAACCTTCCCACGCTCCAGCGTCTCGCTGATCAAATTGCGTACTTCGATTTCCTTGTCTGAGAACGTTTTGGGAAGGCGCAGGTTAAGATCCAGAAATTTCGAGTTAAGGCTTTTTACCTCAACTGAAATCTGATACTGTCCGTCATCAAGCGAAGACTGGCCGAAGCCTGTCATGGATTTGATCATGCAATTGCTTTTACCTCCTGGTAACTCCCAGGAACATTGCTGCAAGATCGAAAAAATGTTTGGTAAATCAGAAATCGAATCCTAGTGTGAGGAACCCGCGTGGCTTTCCAGCTTGGTAGTTTTCAACCGGCCATGCGAGATCAAACTTTACATAGTAGCTGAACACAACGGTTCGTACGCCAAGGCCATAGCTGTAGAGCCATGGGTTGAGATAGTTCTTGATCTTCGCTTCAAATGGCCCCTGCTTCACAACATCGAAGCTCACGCTGTTCTCCGAATTGAACGGAGGCTTTCCCGACCAACTGCTTCCGATATCATAAAAAGCCGTGAACTGCAGGTTGCGGAAAAAGTTAGAAGCGATAGGTCCATTGGTCAGCGCGCGAATCAATGGCACGCGAAGTTCCGCATTCATCAGCATCACACTGTTTCCGAACAATGTTGCATAATCGAAACCTCGGAGGTTCGTAGCAAAATCAACAAACAGAATATCTTGCGTTTCACCTGGCACCCCAAGTGGATTAGACTGGCTCTCGCCATCAACTCCACCAAGGTCAGTGCGATTGAACAACCAGTTCTGCATACCACCCAGCAAAAATTTCTTAGGGGCATTTCCAAAAGATGTTCCTGCATAACCACGAACCGCTAAGACAATCTCCTTATAAATCTGCTGATAGTGACGCAGGTCTATGGTCGCCTTGCTAAAGCTAATGCGATCGCTATTCAAGCCTTGGTAATGTGACATTTCAAGTTTTCCACGCGTACCTTCCATCAGGTTCATGCCAGTAGTCACTGAGTTGTCGTATACCAATTCACTTTTCGCGCCCCCGTAATAGTTAAAATTGGTTCGGGCTGATGGCGGTGACGATGGAAAAGGATTAGCACCCAGATCAACAGAACTTGCAATCGCACCGAAAGGCTTCAACGTAAAACGCATTCGGTCGGTGAAAGGGATAGAAGCACCCACTTCAAGTTCGTGTAGCGTGTATTTATAGGTTATGTCACTAATCGGATTGTCCCAGCGAATCGCCTTACGATCAAACCTTGCGCTCAAGTCTATAAAGGAGGGCAGATACTCAAACTCGGCAAAAACATCGCCTTGTTTGAAATCAAGTGTTGTCATGATTCCGCCATGGAAACGGTAGTTCTCGAGCATGTCGTTCATTTGCGTTTCCAACAACACACCGAATTTACGGATTGGATCGATGACTAGCGATGCGACAAGGTTATCGGCACTGAACTTTTCTTCATACGGGAATGGACCGGTGATCCGACTCTTCTCACGCGCCTTCATGTAGCGGGACAAGAAAGATTCGCTGGGCTGCGCTTCTTTTGCCGGCTCATCTTCAAACTTGTAGTTATCGGTCGTAACAACAGGCTCCTTCTTCGGCTCGACCTTTGGCGTCTCCACATCAAACTGATAATTATCGGTGTTCACTACATCCGTTGTCTTTTTGACGGAGTCTGCTTTTGTCGTGTCTGCTTTTACAACAGGCTGCTGAGCTGGTGTTGTGTCTTTTTGTGGTTGCGATTCTTTCAGGCGTTGGTTGAGCAAATCTTTAATGCTCATGTTTTTGTTCTCTTCCTGCTTGCGTCTGTCGCGGATGACACGAGCCTGCTGGAGCTCCTTTCTTCGGGTAGCAGGAGTAAACACACTTCGATTGAGGTTGAAATTGCGTTGCAAGTACACATCCTGTTTTGCTCTTCGTTGGGTCACAAACGCGAGTGTGTTATTAGCGAAACTCAGGTCATATTCCTTAATACCTGACGTGAAATTCGTTACCTGTGAATAGATTCCTGTACTGCGGTTATACTTAAATAAATTTACAATACCACGCTGATCACTGAGGTAGTAAAAGTTATTGTCGTCCGATGCGATTGGGGCATAATCTTTACTTACGGTGTTGGTAATTCGTTTCATCACCGTCTTCGTTGTATCAAGATCAAACACGAACAGGTTGTAGTTCTCAGACATTTGTCCGAACACTACAGGTCGTGATGAACGCAGTGTATCCGAGACGCGGTTGGAGCTGAACACAATCCGGTTTGTTCCCGGAATAAAGCTCGGATCGAGATCATCGTAAAGATCATTGGTGAGGCGCCTCACGCGGTCACGTCTTGAACTCAGGAGGAAAAGATCGTTTCTTCCTTCAAAGTCTGCACTGACGATGGCCAATCTACCGTTGCCGGAAAAATTGAGGCTGCGTACGTTGCTGAAGCGATCGAGTTCCCGCGGCAACTTTGAACGTGTTGCCAGATCGTACAACCAGAATACATACTCACCATTCTTTAATCCGATCACACCCAGTGTATTGGGATCGGCCCAACTCAGAAGTGGACTACGATAATCGACACGTTGATTAATCACTTTACTTCCACCGGAGATAATGGTGCGCTCCCGCCCGTTGTCAATCGACCTTACTTTCACAATATAACGGCCGCGATCATTTTCGGCATAGGCGAGATAACGACCATCCGGGCTTAATTTTATCGTGGTGAAAACAGTAGATTTATTATGCTGATGAGGAAAATGAGTGGAGTCTGCCGGATAAACATATGACTGACTTACCTTCGACTCCATTTCCGAATAGTAGCGATGCCATTCGTTCATCAATTGTTTGAACGTAACGCCTAGCGTAATCAGTACGCTGCGTTCTTCATTGCGCGTGATGCGTGTGTAGTTCAAGATATTGCCGACACTGCTCTTTCCATACTTCTCCGCGATGAAATTCCAAACCGATTGGCCAGCGAGCGCAGCCTCTCTTCCGGTGAGACGAGTAATTTTCTTCGGGCGTCTGGTTTGCATCAACTGACGGATATAGTCGTCCATCTCAGCACTCCAGCCTTTAGCAACATACAGTGATGCACCATCCACAAACCAGTCCGGCAGGTTCATGAGAATGCTACTCTGAAAAATATCTTTTAAACTTCCTCCGAACATCATTTCATTCACCATCAGTTCAGAGATCTTAAAGAGCAATTCTTCCTTGAATTCGTGTGCAGTACCTGGATTGGCGATCTCCACATACGGCTTAATGAACTCCGTTTCGCCATTCACGGTGAACACAGTTCTATTAAGCCCAACATTACTCTGGCGTAAGTCTGCAAGGGAGTTATACAAGAAAACTTTAGTCTTAAAATACGGTGGGTAACCGATCAGATCAGTAATACGATCAAACTCGGCTTCAAGGTATTCAAGGGCGTTCTGCGCTACGGCCTTACGGGCATCGTAGTAATACACGTCAAAGTTATCGCCACTTAAATATTGCCAATTGAATTGCCTGTACTGAATTCGGTTCTTTCCAAAAGTTTCCTGGGTGTATTGGGCATTTACCGCTACAGTGCTTAGAAAAATAAACGCGACAACCGCAACAATTCCTCGTGTCAAGGCCATTTTCATTTTAGGGGAATCCAATATAATCATTTATAACGAGTAAGGGCGACCTCTTTGTTTATCGGTGCCGAGTTTTCTAACCAGCGGGTTAACATTTCCGAAAAATAAGGTGCCAGCGTTACCCCTTTCGTTCCTAAACCGTTGAAAAATACTAATCTTTCGCTTTCCCGATGCCATCCAAGCAGTGGTTTTCGGTCATTTGTCGTTGGCCGAATACCCCAATCCTGCGCTAAAACTTCAAAGGGAATGTTCAGAAACGCATTTAGTTTGCTCACCAGCTCATCTCTTCCTTCTTCGGTGATGACGGGTGTGCGTACATTGAATTTATAGGTGGCGCCTACCCGAAATTCACCCTTCACATTTTCCGGAACCATATAAACGCCCCGATTCAAAATAACGTCTCTATCCCAATTGGTTTTTATTCGCAACGTTTCGCCTTTCAAGGGGCGTACGGGCGCGTTCGAAAACCATTTATTTGAAGTTGTTCGTTCGCCCTGACAGAATATAATTCGTGACGCTTTTACATCCTTATATTCGACAAAATCTGAACGCAGGGCGAGGCCTTCATCATCAAAATTTTCCGCCCAAAACATTCCCCGGGATGTGATCAGATCTCGAACGCCATCCAGAAAGATATTGGTATTAATGAATCCTGCTTGCCGGAGAAAAAGCCCTCCAAACGGATCGGTCAATTGCAATCCGAAAGCCGGCTCTAACGTAATTTTTTCAACGAACTCGCGATACCCGGTATCTGCGCTTTTTCCCATCCAATCATTTTGCTCTGCCGCGCTGCCAAACGGCTTGTAGAGAAGGCGTGGATGGAAGAACGCTTTTCCAATTTGTGCTTCTGCATCCCGATAAAACTGGTGCAGGTAGGGAAACAGCGTATCCGCCATCCAGGTCCGCACAGAATTCTGTCCGGTTACAGGATTAAACAACCCGGCAGCTACGCGAGACGCCCTATTCCTAGCCGGCTCATCGATAACGAGAATTTTTTTCTCTAACCGCAGCAGTTGCAGTGCAAGACAGGCGCCCGCAAGACCTTGTCCGACAATAATATAATCAACCTTGTGACTCATGTTTCGAGAGCCAAAAATGATTTAAATAATTGGGCTGGTGCAGAAAACCCGGCTATTTTTGACAAAAATTCATGGTTGATGAAAGTAGAGAAGTTCGTTTTTAATCCGTTCCAGGAAAACACATACGTCTTGTACGATGACACAAAAGAATGTGTGGTGATCGATCCTGGTTGTATTGAACCAGAAGAAAAACACGAGCTGCGCGATTTCATCGAAAGTAATGGATTGAAGGTGAAATTGTTACTGAACACACATTGCCATGTTGACCATGTGTTGGGCAATGACTTCGTTAAGGAAACGTATAAGGTCGAATTACTGATTCATGAAGCAGACCTTCCGGTATTGAAGGCAGTTCGTGCTTACGCTCCCAGCTATGGTTTCTTTCAATACCACGAAGCAGAACCGGATCGGTTTATAAAGGAAGGTGACATCATTACATTTGGAAAACAATCGCTTGACGTGTTGTTCGTGCCGGGTCATGCACCGGGACACGTGGCATTTTACAATGCGAAGGAGAAAATGGTCATCGCAGGTGACGTGCTTTTTTATAACAGCATCGGCCGCACGGATATGCCGGGAGGCGATTATGATACGCTGATCACCAGTATCCACGAAAAATTATTTACGTTGCCGGATGACATTACCGTATTTCCCGGCCATGGCCCTGAAACCTCCATTGGTTTTGAAAAAAAGACGAATCCATTCTGCGCAGTGGTCAGCAAATAGCAAGCACGATGAAACGACATCTTCCTAATTTTTTAACCTGCTGCAACCTGCTCTGCGGATGCCTCGGTATCGTATTCCTTCTGGAAGGCCGCAATGTTCCTGCCGCATATTTTGTCTGGATTGCGTGTGTTTTTGATTTCTTCGATGGATTTGCCGCGCGTATGTTGAAAGTGTCCTCTCCCATCGGAAAAGAACTTGATTCCCTTGCCGATGTTGTAAGCTTCGGTGTTCTGCCATCGATGGTCATGTACAGAATGCTGGCTGAATCGACTTCATCAGACATAATCCCATTCGTTGGATTCATGATCGCGATGTTCTCAGCGTTACGACTCGCCATCTTCAATGTTGATGAAACACAGCGCGACTCGTTCAAGGGCTTGAACACTCCCGCCAACACGCTTTTCATTACCTCACTTCCATTGCTTCACGGCACGGTGGGAGATTGGTTATATGCGCCTGCCACATTGATTTTGATCACCGTGGTATTTTCGTTCCTCCTCGTAAGTCGCATTGAAATTTTTGCATTGAAGTTCAAAAACTTTTCATGGGCCGATAACAAGTTGCGGTTTACCTTCCTTGGCCTTTCGGTATTACTATTGATCATTTTTCAGGTAGCAGCAATCCCGCTTATCATACTTTTATATATTGGTTTGTCGTTAGGGGATAAGGCTTTTTCCCGTTAAACCCAAACCTTCACGAAGCATCCGGCATGAGACCCCTCGTTACGATATCGGTGTTGATTTTTTGCGTGT
This sequence comes from Chryseosolibacter sp., assembly GCA_036402115.1. Lineage (GTDB taxonomy): Bacteria > Bacteroidota > Bacteroidia > Cytophagales > Cyclobacteriaceae > Chryseosolibacter. The sequence continues at coordinate 5,962 of DASWTM010000139.1, read as the reverse complement.
TGTGTCAGTTCCACGTCACAGCCCAGCAGTCATCCGTATTGCGCTCAGGCTCGTGGGCGAAAATGTATGTGGAGAAGCCAGGCGTTTATAAGATCAATGCCGACTTTCTTCGAAAATGTGGATTTGATCCGAGTCAAGTCGACCCAACGAAAATCAAAATCTATGGAATTGGCAGTGGAATGTTACCTCAAGCGATTGCTGACGAACGTCCCACGGATCTTATCGAACATGCCATTTTTGTAGACGGTGAGAGTGATGGACGCTTCGATAAGTCGGACTACATCCTTTTCTACGCACAAGGCCCGGATCGTTCTGAATTCAGTCTGGAAGTACAATCCTTTTACCACCAGACGAATCTGTACGGCAAGAGAAGCTATTATTTCTTAACTGTAACGGATGACGATGGCCTGCGACTCGAGGCCTCCCCGAACCTCCCAGGTACGGCACCAACCGTTAAGGAATTCGATGATTACGGTTTTTACGAAAAAGAAGAAGTTAATGATTTGCAATCCGGGCGCGAATGGTATGGTGACCGGTTTGGCATTTCAACAAGCGAGCTCACGCTGAATTTTACCATTGATGGGATCGTTCCTTCATCACCAATGAAGTTTGTATCCGATGTCATGGGCCAATCGTACACGAACAGCTCGTTCAATATTTTCTTTAACGATGTTTTGATCACAGAGCAAACCATCAATCCAATTCCCAACACACGGTATGGCATCAAAGGCATTGATAAACGTGATACCATTACACTACTTTCGTCTGACGTGAGTGCTGACACTCGCAATGCACAGTCTGTCAAATATGTCTTTAATAAAGGCATGGGCGCTTCCGAAGCCTATCTCGATTATCTTCTGTTCACCTTTAAGCGGAAATTAGCGCTGTATGGTCATCAAACAATTTTTACATCATCAATTTCGCTTCAAAACCCGGTGTCAAATTTTCAAGTAGAGAAAGCAAATGCAAATGTTTCGATCTGGGATATCACCAATCCAACGCTGCCGAAAAGCCAGGCTTTTACACTGACGAATTCGACCGCAAGTTTTTCAACCAACACAACAACACTTAAAAAATTTGTTGTGTTTGATAATTCGGTTGAAGCACCTGTGTTCGCAGGAAATGTAGCAAATCAAAATCTTCGCGCACTTGAACCGACAAATCTGATCATTGTTACACACCCTCTGTTCTTATCAGAAGCACTGCGCCTGAAAACACACCGCGAGACTGTAAATGGACTTTCGGTGAACGTTGTGACTACAGAGCAAATCTTTAATGAATTCTCAGGAGGAAGACATGATGTCACAGCCATTCGCGATTTTACAAAGCATAATTACAGTAAAAATCCCACCGTGGTCAAGTCGTTGCTCCTCTTTGGAAAAGGGTCATACGATTACAAAGATAGGATTCCCGGCAACACCAACTTCGTTCCAACCTATGAGTCGCGGAACTCACTCCATCCTCTCCAGACCTACTCCTCCGATGACTATTTTGGATTCCTGGAAGACAATGAAGGAAGTTGGTCAGAAGAACCAGCCGTGAATCACACAATGGACATAGGCGTTGGCAGACTTCCTGTGACAACACTGGAAGAAGCTAAAAATGTAGTCGACAAATTGATCGCCTATGACACTGATAGAAAAATGATCGGCTCGTGGCGCAAGCGAATTGTATTTGTTGCTGACGATGGAAACAACGATGATGGCTTTACCGCCCTTCATCAGGCCCAGGCACACCAGCTTTCGAAATTTATAGAGACACTTAATCCGGGCATTGATTCCCGCAGACTATTTATCGGTACGTATGAGAAAACTGTCAATCCAAACAATAGCGAAAGCGTACCTGAACTCACCGATGAAATCAGTCGTGCATTTGATTTAGGTGCCATGGTGATTAACTACACAGGACATGGCAACGAACACCAATGGGCAGATGAGAAAATTTTTTATGATGCGGATGTCCGAGAACTCAAAAACGATCTTTATCCTTTCATGGTAACAGCAACGTGTGAGTTCGGGCGCAACGATAATCCAAGAGAAGTGTCTAGCGCGGAATTGATCGTCAAGCAAAAGAATGGAGGCGTGATCGGAATGGTGACCACCGCCCGGCCCGTAAATGCCACCACTAATTTTAATTTGAATCGCGCGTTTTATGAAGCGCTGTTCACGCAGGAAAATGGCAGGTACCTCACGGTGGGAGAAGTTTTTCGAAGAACGAAGAATAATAGTGTTAGTGGTGTATCCAATCGCAACTTCGCGCTGTTAGGAGATCCGTCTATGACACTGGCGTTGCCACCACAGCGCGTAGAAATTACATCGATCAATACGGCCCTCGGATCTGATACATTGAAAGCACTCTCCGAAGTTGTCGCGCATGGGGAAATAAGGAATGGCTCCGGTGAACTGATGTCTAACTTTAATGGAACAGTAGAGGTAACGTTATTTGACAAGGAGAAGACTTTCAAAACAATTGGTGAAAATGATCCTGCATTTGAGTACAAAGAATGGGCGAATGCACTATTCCGTGGAAAGGCATCAGTCATCGATGGTTTATTTTCGATCCGGTTCCGACTGCCGACCAATATGGCACAAGACGTGAATGCCGGCAGAATCAGTTTGTATGCAAGTGATCCCGTGCTTGGTGTTGATGCAATTGGATCCTATACCAGCTTTAAAATTGGCGAAACAGAAGCAGACGTTGTAAAAGAAACAACTCCACCTTCCATAGAGTTATTTATAGGAGATACCTCTTTTGTGAATGGCGGTGTAACAACTTCGGATACCTACCTGATTGCACGCATAAAAGATAACTCCGGTATAAACATTTCCGGCTATAACTCGGACCACAACCTTATAGGATTCCTCGATCATCAAACTGTCGGCTTCGTACTTAACGATTACTTTGTTGCCGATCTCGATAATCCAAGTTCAGGGTGGCTAACCTATCCCATGCGAAGCTTGCCTGCGGGGCCACACACCATCACCGTGAGGGCTTCAGATATTTTCAACAATGATGCGGAGGCTTCAATCGAATTTATTGTAACGGATGGCGAAGGCCTGGTGATCGAAAGTTTTGGTAACTATCCCAATCCATTTTTTGACAATACCACGCTTTTCTTTACGCACAATCGCTCAGGGGATGACCTTCAGGCACAGGTATTTATACAGAAAGCAACAGGTGAACTCGTTCAGCAGTACGAAATTGGCCTTCCGGCAAGTGGGTATCACGTTGATGTGATGGAACTGGGTACTTCGGGTACGAACAAAAAACTGTCGCCTGGATTATACTTGGCGCGACTCATTGTTCGTTCCTTAACCAATGGCTCTAAAAATGAGCGGGTTACAAAACTTATTATTTTGAATTGATTATCTTTGAACCTCTTGTAAAACTGAATTAATGAAGCGCAACGCTGCCCTCCTTTTCGCCATGATCTCTGGTCTGTCTGCGGCCACGACATTCGCTCAAAACAATCCAACACCGAATGGCCTGATTGGTCAGCAGAAAGCTATCACTACGGCAGTGCCATTCCTAGCCATTACCCCTGATGCAAGGCATGCTGCACTGGGTGACGGAGGTGTGGCAACATCACCGGATGCCAACAGTTCATATTGGAATGCGGGCAAGCTTGTTTTCATTGACAAAGAGTATGGAGGAAGCTTCTCGTACACTCCATGGCTTGGGAAAATTGTCAATGACATGTGGATTTCCTCGCTGACAGGCTTTTACAAGATTTCGCGTGAACAGGCGATCTCCGCGTCCTTAAAATACTTTGACCTCGGTGAGATCAGTTTCAGGGATGAATCGAACCAGCCACTCGGAGATTTCAACCCAAAGGAAGCAGCCTTTGATGCAACATATTCACGCAAGCTGTCAGACAAGCTGGGCGTTGGAATTACCGGCCGCTATATTTTCTCAAATTTAACAGGCGCATTCAGTGGATCCGATGCTCAGGCTGCGAACACAGTTGCTGCCGATATCGGTGTGTTTTATACTACCGAATTGCGAAGCGCTCGTCAATCCGTTCTTTCGCTCGGAGCACAAATCTCAAACATCGGTGCGAAGATCTCGTACACTGACAACTCAAACCGTGACTTCCTCCCCACTAGCCTCAGACTGGGTGGCGCGTTTACAACAGAATTGAGCCCCAATAACACACTGACTTTCCTCCTTGACTTCAATAAGCTGATGGTTCCAAGCCCGGATACTTCTGACGTAGAAAAATCTGTACTATCGGGAATGTTTGGTTCGTTTTCAGACGCGCAAGGCGGAGGCAGTGAAGAGCTGAAGGAATTTATGACATCCCTTGGCGTTGAGTACTGGTACAACCAGACGTTTGCAGCGCGGCTTGGATATTTCAACGAAGCACGCGAAAAAGGTAATCGCAAATATTTAACTTTCGGTCTTGGTTTCCGCAAGGACAATTTTGGTTTTGACGGAGCTTATATCGTGCCTACTAATCAACGGGAGCATCCGTTGGCTGAAACCTGGAGGCTTACCATTCTTCTCCAGATTCCAACGAAAGATGAGAGAACTCAAGATTCCGTTACTGACTAACCTTCATGCTTGATAGAACTGTTGCCCCTGCTTATAACCAGGATACTTCGTATTCTTTAATCACTCCAAAAATAAAAAAACTCAGCAACGGCCTTGACCTCGTGTATATACTCGGGGGGTCACAAGACGTTTTGAAAGTTGACATCGTTTTTAAAGCGGGAAGATGGTACGAATCAAAATGGGGAGCTGCTCATTTTACAGCTCACCTGCTTTCAAAAGGAACAAAAACAAAGTCAAGTTTCCAGATTGCTCAGCTGTTTGATTTGTATGGCGCCCATCTTGAGGTAACGCCAGGACTTGATTACATTTCTATAGCACTGTATTCGCTTACCAAGAATATTCAACCTGTTCTGATACTCCTGCAAGAGATTTTGCTGGAGCCTGCATTCCCCGAAAAGGAATTGGAGCAGGCAGTGAGCATCTATCTTCAGAATCTGAAAGTCAATCTCGAGAAGACAAGCTTTCTTGCGTCAAAACTTTTTAGGAGCACATTATTTGGAGCAACGCATCCTTACGGCAAGGAGCTTGAAGAGAAAGATGTTAAATCACTTTCCAGAAGCGACCTGAAAGACTTCTATAACAATTTCAAAGACTTTACTGTGTTCGTCTCTGGTAGAGCAGACGATGCTACTGAAAAGTTTATCGAAAGCACGTTCAGTGCATTATCAACGGCAATCCAACAAGAGAAAGGCATTAGCAGAAGTGCGATCAAGCCAGTACACAACGAGGTGGAAAAAGAAGGAAGTGTTCAGTCTTCGATCCGCCTTGGTAAAGAATCCGTACTGCGTTCTCATCCTGACTACACAAAGATCATTTTTGCAAGCCACATCCTTGGCGGATATTTTGGATCGCGGCTAATGAAGAACATTCGTGAGGAAAAAGGACTAACCTATGGTATCTATGCCTCAGTCCAGCCTCTTAAGCATGCCGGGTATTTTGTGATTGGTGCCGATGTAAACAAAGAGAATATCGGAGTCACCTTCGATGAGATCCGTAAAGAGCTAAATCGTATGCGTACAGAAGCCGTACCCCAGGACGAGCTGCTAACAGCACGCAATCATTTCATTGGAAGCTTACAATCAGAACTCACAACTCCGTTTGCTCACGCAGACAAAATCAAGACACTTTACCTCTCGAAATTGCCTTCAAACTATTATCAGCAGATGATCAATTCAATTGTAAACGCGACTGCTGAAGACATTCAACGCACTGCCCAGGCTTACTTCAGAGAGGAGGATTTCTTCGAGATCGCTGTAGGCTAACCCAGTTTGGGCGTGGGTTCCAACTGCTTGAGATAACATTTGAACTTTATAGCACATTTAAAGGGTATTATTCAGGGTACTTTTATTGGAGGATAAACAAAAAAGAACTTATGAATAAGCCCAACATTATTATCGCAGATGATCAC
>DASWTM010000138.1:0-22651 GCA_036402115.1 Chryseosolibacter sp. | reverse complement strand
TGTTCCGTCTGTTCCTGCCGGTTCTGGCGGTATTGATCGGTTTCTGTTCTTGTAGTATCCTGTTCCTGAGCGAAAGCAGCTATACTAAAAAGAGCAGCAGTACAAGCAAGCATTAATTTCTTCATAGTCTGTATCGGTTTTTATTTCCTCTCACAGACTGTATTAAAACTTTTGTACCACTTGCAAAAACGGAGCATATCGCAAAACACTGTTGAAAAAGTCAACAAGCAAGGGAAGGCGTTACACAACTAAGAGACAGTGGGATCGCGTCCGCAGCGGCTTCAGTTCTCCGCCTCGACTTCGATGCCTAGCTTGTCGATCAGCCATGACGGTTTGTCCTCGCAGGTGAGCAGAAAAATACCTTTTCTTCCGCCTGCCGTCACAATCATCTTCACAGTGTTTCCTGTGACGGTGATCGAGCTGATGTTCCCGCTTCCAAAATCCTCGTGAAGCTGTTGAAACATGTGCAGCTTCTCCGCTACACGCGTCTCGTTATTACTTGAAGTGTTCGTGCCATCATTTTCGGAAGTCGAGATTTTTGCGCGCATGGGGCGCTCTATCAGGTCGTTGGTGAAATTGTTGTTCATGAATTTTCGCCAGACTTCTTTGTCGTCTTTTGAAATAGCCACATGAAAATCCTTTGCACGCTGTTCAAGAATCTGCGTGTTGTCTTTCTGGCACATCGCGTAAGAACAAATAGAAAGCAGGAGAAGTGTAATGATCGGTTTCATAGCATTAGGGTTAATTGTAACAAATAGTGGTGACTGGCGCCATTACTCGGCCGGCTTTCTATCCGATGGGATTGGAGCAATAAAAGTTCTGGTGGCTTTTTTCAGGGATAAATGAACCTTTGTTTTTTGCTAAGAAACAGCATTTTTGCACACTGCGTTACCTGCGTTTCGAGGCATTTATCCTGCAATTGAAGACATTCTTTTTACCATTGGTGTAACGGAAACAACAAAGGAGAGTATTAATCGTTACGATGGTTAGCCTATTACCCTAAAATGAAACCCTGGACTCTCCTCATCTTCTCATGTCTTAGCTTGCCGGCTTTAGCACAAACAGCGGGACTGGTTCGGCCCGATACGGTCAAATCGTATACTACTGCAATGATCAAAGGTGAAGCACCTCACATCGATGGCCTTCTCAATGACGCGGCATGGGATCAGGTGGAATGGGCTGGAGGTGACTTCCGCCAGCGCCAACCGGATAAGGGAAAGCCAGCCTCCGTTCAGACAAAATTCAAAGTGCTCTATGATGCAAAAAACATCTATGTCATAATTCGCGCGCTTGATCCTGAGCCCGATAAAATTATAAAACGTATGTCCAGACGTGATGGCTTCGAAGGTGACATGGTAGAGATCAACTTCGACAGTTATAACGACATGCGTACCGCCTTTTCATTCACGGCATCGGTTTCAGGAGTCAAAGGCGATGAGTATGTTTCCAATGGTGATGAATGGGATCCGGGTTGGGACCCGATCTGGTATTTGAAAACAAGTGTTGATAGCGAAGGGTGGATAGCAGAATTCAGAATCCCACTCAGTCAACTTCGTTTTGCTGATATGCCCGAATTGATTTGGGGCATGCAGGTGATGCGGATGCTCTTTCGTAAGCAGGAACGTTCGGTGTGGCAATATATTCCTCCGGACTCCCCGGGTTATGTGCATTTATTCGGCACACTGAAAGGCATAAAGGGCGTAAAGCCACAGAAGCAACTGGAAATTCAACCTTACGTGGTTGCGCAGACAGAAACGTTTGAGAAGCAGGAGGGAGATCCTTACAATACCGGAAGTCGCTCGGGCGTTAATTTCGGTCTTGACGCAAAGATCGGTGTTACCAGTGACATCACGCTCGACCTGACTGTTAACCCAGACTTTGGACAAGTTGAGGCAGATCCATCACAGGTAAACCTGTCTGCTTTTGAATTATATTTCCAGGAACGCAGACCGTTTTTTCTCGAGGGGAATAATATTCTGAATTTTCCAACTTCAAATTTCAACAACAACAATCTTTTTTACTCGCGGAGGATCGGAAGACCACCGCAGTCTTATGTCAATACAGATGCAAATGGTGACGATGGCGTTGTCGAATACGTGAAGCCGAATAATCGCTCCACGATTCTCGGTGCTGCAAAGCTTACGGGAAAGAATAAGAATGGTTTCTCCTGGGGTATTCTGGAAAGCGTGACGGAAAAAGAATTTGCTGAGATTGATAGCCTGGGTTACAAACGCAAGGAAGTCATTGAGCCGATGACCAATTATTTGATTGCCCGTGCGCAGCAGGATATTGATAAAGGAAACACGTTAGTGGGAGCGGTTTTCACAGCAACCAATCGCAAGATTGAAGATGCACGTCTTGAATGGCTGCATCGCGATGCATACACAGGTGGATTCGATTTTCTCCATCATTGGAAAAAGAGAATGTATTATGTTGGGGGAAAAGGAATTTTCAGCCATGTGAGGGGAACGCAGGAAGCGATTTCCAATACTCAACTGTCATCGGAACGATTCTTCCAGCGCCCTGATAACTATCACAGCGAGTTTGATCCTACACGAACTTCACTGACCGGTACCGGTGGACAGGTAGTGGTGGGTAAGAAGAGTGGCGATATCGTAGCGGATCTTGGTGTGGTATGGCAATCACCCGAACTTGAGTTGAATGATATTGGGTTCATGTCTCAAACAGATGATATCACGCAATGGCTGTGGATGCAATATCGGGTGTTCCAACCTCGAAAGCTGACGCGTGTGTATCGAATCAATTTTAATGAATGGCGCAGCTATGATTACGGCTGGAGAAATACGAATCAAGGCTTCAACGTCAATGCTCACGCTCAGTGGAAGAACTATTGGAATACCGGAGGCGGTATCACGCACAACACGCATAACATCTCAAATGCGGATTTGCGTGGTGGCCCATCCATGCGTTATCCGGGAAATATGTGGTACTGGGGTTACATCGTCTCGGATACCCGCAAAAAGCTTTTTGGCGAATTCTATACTGAGATCGGTCGGGGTGGCAAGAAGTATATGATCAGCGATAACTACAATCTTGATCTCACGTATCGCCCCGTAAATGCGTTCCAGATTTCCGTTTCGTCAAGTTTCTCACGAAACATAAACTCATTGCAGTATGTCGCAACGTCCGATGCCAATGGAGATCCGCGCTACATCGTTGCTGAGATAAATCAGACGGTTGCACGAATGTCAATACGCGCCACCTATATGCTGACACCGAATTTATCCATTCAATACTGGGGGCAGCCGTTCGGTACGTCTGGAACATACTCCAACTATAAAACCATTGCTGATTCCCGATCCTCAAACTATGAAAGTCGTTTTGTGCGAGTGCCTTCGGCTGATATGTTTTTTATCGATGGACGATATCACGTGGATGAAGATGGTAATGGTATGAACGACTTCAGCTTCGGTAGACCGGATTTTAACTTCGGACAATTCCGGTCTAACATGGTTATCCGTTGGGAGTATATCCCGGGATCAACAGTATTCTTCGTCTGGACGCAAGAAATGAACGGAGCCTTCTACGATTCCGATCCTGCGCATAGCAAGTATTCGTTCAACTTCGAAGACCGGGCACACAATATTTTCCTTGTGAAGTATACCTACCGCTTCGTGCTGTGATCCAGGTCCGATAGTAAATTTTACGTATCTTTCGAGTTATGAAGATATTGGTGTTGGCCGCACTCGGCCTTTTCGTTTCCCTTAGCGCGGATGCTCAAACGCAAGCTCAACCGAAGCAACAGCCTGCAAGCGCTGGCAAAATTGGATATATTGATGTGGAGAGCGTCATCGTTCAGTTACCCGATTACAAAAAGCTTGAAGCGAAACTCCAGGAAACGCAAAAAAAGCTGAGCGATGAAATGCTTACAAAGCAGCAGACCTTTGAAAAGCACTATGCCGATTACCTTCGGGATGCAAAGTCGATGGCGGATTCTTCGCGAGTGAAAGCAGAAGAGCAGCTCACACAAATGGATGCTGACATTCGGCAGTTTGAAGCAGATGCTCAAAACACCTTTGAGAATACAAAAAAACTTTATCTTAGTCCGATATACCTGAAACTCGGTGGCGTAATTCGCGAAGTGGCGGTAGAAAACGGATTCATGATGATATTGCCCTATCGAATTGGTCAGGGGCAGCTCCTTCTTCGGACAGATGCCACGCTTGATGTCTCGCAATTGGTGCTGAAGAAGTTTGGTTCAAACTAAGTGTACGCCTGGTCTGCCAGGAATTGTTTTTTTCTTTTACTCAACAGGCAGTTTTGCCATTCTTGAATATCTTTAGGGTATGCTGGCCCAGGTTCATTTCCCGCAATCACTATCCGGTGAAGAATTAGACCGATACCTGTCTGAAGGGTGGTTCAGGATGGGGCAGACCATTTTTACAACGAACTTCCTCAATTTCAAACAACAGTTTTATAGTGCAATCTGGCTGCGCATTCGGTTAAAGGAATGTGCACCTACGAGGCTTGAGGAAAAACTGATTCGTCTAAATAGTGGCTTCTCAGTTGAGCTGACAAAAGCAAAGATCGATCAGGAGAAAGAAAATCTTTTCGCACGCTATCGGGCGCAGGTATCGTTTGAGCCGTCAAGTTCGCTGCAGGCGTTGCTCTTTGGGCGGGCAACTGAAAATGTGTTTGACACACTTGAGGTGACCGTACGTGACAATGGAAAACTGATCGGATGTGGATTTTTTGATCTTGGGAAAAAGAGCACGGCTGGTATATCGAGCTTTTATGATCCCGATTACAAAAAGCATAGCCTTGGAAAATTCCTGATCCATCAAAAAATTCTATTCTCGCGTGATCGTGGATATGAATTTTTCTATCCGGGTTATTTTGTTCCTGGTTACTCACCGTTCGACTACAAACTTAAGATCTATCCGACTGCTCAGGAGTATTTCGATCTTGCTACTAGTCGATGGCAGCCAATGCATCAATTTTCGGCAGATGAAACGCCCTTGGCTGTAATGCATCGGAAACTCGAAGCGCTCAGTCAGCAGCTTAAGTCATTGCAGGTGCCCTCATCAATTCTCCGGTATGAGTTCTACGATGCTAATCTGGTTCCGGACTTGAGTCATATGGAGTTATTTGACTTTGCAGTGTTCCTTCAGTATTTCGATTTTTTTGAAAACGCCATTAACTCACTTGTTGTGTATGATGTCCGCGATCAGCGCTATCATTGGATGATTGTTAAAAGTGTGTGGAAGTCTGATCAACTCGCACAGGCGGATGATTCCTATGCCGCCCACCTGTTAAAAGTCGAAGAAGAAGTAATTTCCGCAACCGATGCAACCGAGATGGCCGAAATCCTTGCGATGGCCATTCGTTCGAAAGTGTTCAGCCAGAAACTCGGCTAATTGCGCATTTCGGTCGACCTATTGAACAAAATTTGTCTTTCTAAATTCACAAATCACTCCTTACCTTGACCCATCAATTTGTAATGTATGGTTAAGACATCGAAACTTCCGCCAGGGTACAACTTCTTGCAGTCGCTCTGGAGAACGTACAAGCAGGTTAAAAATCCGATCGGTACGATGGAAGAAAGTATGGAACGATTTAATGGTACGTATTCTGTCAATCTCGGCCGAATGAATCTGATTGCCACGCAGGATCCCGCCTTCATCGAGTACGTTTTGAAAGTGAATCATAAAAATTATTACAAGTCGCGTATTCTTACTGAACAACTCGGTCGGTTTCTTGGCAACGGCTTGCTGACATCGAACGGTGATTATTGGCTCAAACAACGGAGACTCATCCAGCCCGGCTTTCATCACGAACGTATTCACGCTTTGTTCGCGATCATCAAAAAAACCGTTGACGACTTTCTCGTCAATTTTCCAACAGGCGAAAAAGTAGATGTGTATCCCTGGATGAATAAAATCGCCTTCGAGATCGTTATCAACACCCTTTTCAATGTAAAGATCGAGCAATCGAAGCGTGATGAGTTAAGTAACTTCATTTCAGAAACGCAGGACTTTGTCATCCGGGATGTTCGCCAGCCGCACAAAAGCTGGTGGTTTAAACTTTCGGGTGAGGTTGATAAGAATCTGAAACGTTCAGCCCGCGCCCGCGAAATAATTCGCGAGATCATCCACGAACGAAAAAGAACGACAGCAAAATTTAATGACCTCCTCGATATGCTGTTGGATGCACGGTACGAGGATACAGGTGAGCCGATGGACGAAAATCAAGTGATTGACGAAATTCTTATCCTTGTCATTGCGGGTCACGAGACAACAGCCAATGCTCTTTCCTTCGCGCTGTATCTTCTGGCAAATCATCCGCATGAACTGGAAAAGCTCAGGGTTGCAACGGCAGGGCTATCGGTTGATGCCACTGTTAAGAACGAAAACCTTTCAGCGGTGATCAATGAAACGATGAGGTTATACCCTCCTGCATGGATCAGCGATCGCGTGGCCCTTCAGGATGATGAGTTTAAAGGGTTTCGCATTCCGAAGGATACGATTATGGTTTTGTTCTATTATGGATTGCATCGCGACAATAAATACTTCGATGAACCGGAGTCTTTCCGTCCTGACCGATTTTTGAAAAAGAACTCTGATAAAGACAAGCCTAAGGCATTTTATCCCTTCGGCTCAGGCCCGCGACTTTGCATCGGAAATAACTTTGCGATGGCAGAGATGGCTATTTTTCTGGAGGAGTTTATAACAAATTTTAAGGTTGAACCAGCAGGCATAAAACCTGGAGTTAAACCTCTGGTGACGTTGAGGCCAGATAAGGTGTACCTGACCGTCAAGCGTCTCTAAGTTCTCTGGCCCAACACGCGGCTGAGAATCCTGACGACTGGCTTTGCAACGAGCAAGCCCAGGGCCAACCCAATTGCATCACTGACCATGTCGTACGTGTCGAAGGATCGTCCTTCAGCAAAAAGTTGGAGTACTTCCGTCAAAAAGCTGAAAATGATCCCGAGCATAAAAATCTGCCACCATTTAAGTAGCGGGAAATCGAACCGAAGCGCCACGGCCCAGGCAGCAAACATGCTGATGTGCACAAATTTGTCTACACCTGTAAACTCAACGTCAGGAATGTTTGAGCCGGGGATGAGAACTGCAACGATGATCAGGACCGAGGCGATCAAGGTCAGATATTTCATTTTCCTATGACATTTGTAAACGAGGCATAAGTAAACAATAAGGCATGAGAATTCTTAATTGCCCGCGACTTTACCAGTTAAAACACTCACTTTATCTGTAAACGGATTACCCGATGCTCTTCGAAACGAGACGACTTGGCCGACATGCCACAGACAGTCTGCAATCGGTCCATTGAGCTGATTCCAGAATGGAAATTCGATGTATTGGTTGTTTCCCTTAAACATAAGCTTATATCCTTCAAGGTCTTTGTCCGATGATTGGCTTAAGATGTCACTGGCTTTTTTAAAGTTCTGCAACGTTTCAACACGCATTTGCTCAAAAGGCAGTTGCGGACTCTCGGTTTCAGCAAGATTCACCGTTCGCGTCACCGAATTAACAATAAGAACGGACATCGCATAAATATGAGCTATGGTTTGCTCCATGGTTCGTGCATCAGTGCCTGGTTTATACTCAAGATCCGCGGGGCGCAACCCTTCAGTTGCCCAGTAAAAGCGGAATCCGAGCCCATCGATCATACGTGCAGCTACGCGTCCCGCGGTATATGCTTCCGACCCATCTTGCAGTTCAAAATACGGTAGTTTCCCGCTTTGTGCGGATAGACATGACGTTGCAAAAGTGAAAACGATAATCAGTAGTTTCTTCATCCGATAGAAGGGAGGCAGGTGAGTTTCTGACCACCCGCTAAAACTAATTATCATTTTACGCTTTTACCATACAGTATCCCGCGGTATCTGTTTGCGTTTTCGCTACTGGCACATTGTTTTTACCCTTTGCCCAGTTCAAGTTAACGAACATAACTATGGCTAAAGCACAGGCAAAATCCAAACGCACTACAACTGCAAAGAAAGCTCAACGTTCAGCACCTGCACGTAAATCAACTTCCCGCAAGGTCACCGCAAAAAGAAGCTCCGGCAATTCATCGGCACAAAAGGAGAACAAAAACGGATCATTACTTCAGCAATTCTTCATGGATTCGCTAAAAGACATCTATTGGGCTGAAAAAGCCCTGACAAAAGCGCTTCCGAAAATGTCAAAGAACGCCACGTCCGAGGAGTTGAAGAAGGCTTTCGATCAGCACCTGGAGATTACAAAATCACAGGTGGAAAGACTCGAGCAGGTTTTTGAGGCGTTGGGCGAGAAAGCACAGGCTAAAAAATGCGAAGCAATGGAGGGCCTTGTGGAAGAAAGCGAATCGATCATTGGTGAAACCAAAGACGACACCTTCACTCGCGATGCTGCATTAATCATTGCGGCTCAAAAAGTGGAACACTATGAAATTGCTACCTATGGCGGTCTGGTTCAACTTGCAAAAACGATGAACAAGGGGAACATTGCCAAAATGCTTGAGACTACGCTAAATGAGGAAAAAGAAGCTGATGTTCTTCTTACAAAGATTGCCGAAGCAGGCATTAACGATGTTGCCACAAACGAAGAAGGTGGCGAAGGTAAAATTGCTTCCTTAAAGGAAAGCATCCTTAACATGTTTACAAAGAATGACAGTGAAGGCAACGAAGGAAAATCAAAGCAAGGAAAAAAGTAATCTTTGTTTTTTGAATAAAAAAAGAGGGCCCGTAAGCCCTTTTTTTGTTTTCTTTAGTTTGATGCCCAGTAGTCAATCACTGTTACCTTATCAAGGTGTGGTTTTAATATTTCTACGAAAGCCTGGTGCTCCGGGTGAGGTAAATATGCATCACGATCTTTCTCGCTTGCAAACGTGACGAAGAAGCAGTGCGTAAGTCCCTGGTTTAGGTTCTCGGGACTATTGTTTTTTCCCCATTCAAAACTCTTAATCATTGGCAGCTTACCGGGAAGGGTTCGGAAGGCATCTTCCACCTTTTTAACATCTGCCGGGCTCGAAGAGTCTTTGAATTTGAAAAGTACAACGTGCCGTAATAGTGGAGGCTTAGGGGTCGAGCCTTGTGCATGGGCTAGCGTTGATGCAAAAATCACCAACGCAAGCGTAATAAGTCCTTTCATAATCAGATTCGTTTCCACGAAGTTAGCAGGATTCCCGAAAGTCTGATACCTGCGCACTTTAACTTCTGCATTGAATACTCATCCGCATTTGCTTCATCTAAACCGAAACCAGCACTAACTTCATGGGAAATTTGAAGCACTATGATGCGTTTAGCAATCACTTCCTTACTTCTTCTTATTGTAGTTGCGTCATTTGGTCAGCCTGATGTAGCGAGACGCAAACGGAACTTTAACACCGTGAACTCAGTAGCGCTGAGGGAATTTGACCCGGTCAGTTATTTTCAGGGCAAGCCAACGAAGGCGACAGCACAATTTGAATACAATCACAATGGCATCTTTTATTATTTCGTAAATGATGCAAACCGCGAGGAATTCAAAAAGAATCCCACCAAGTACGAACCGATGTATGGCGGATGGTGTGCCTACACGCTGGCCACTACAGGTGAGCGTGTGAAAGTTCAGCCCACGGCTTACAAAGTGATCGGTGACAAGCTGTATCTGTTCTACAACTTTAGCAATGACAACCGCATGGCCAAATGGCTACAGGGCGACCAGAAAAAACTAAAGGCCGCTGCTGATAAGAACTGGGAGCGTACAATGCATTGAAATGCGGTTTTACCGCAAAGCCGCTAAGGCGCGATGGAACACAAAGAATACTTTTACCGCAAAGCCGCAATGAAACGCTAAGTATTTTTAGAAGTCTCTAACAAAGCGCTTGAAACCGTCCTTGAGCAATGGCACATTGAAGTTGATGAGAAAGCCAAGGTGCTTGTTTGAGAGTTTGAGATAGGTGATGAGTTGGGCTTTATGCACTTCAAGAAGTTCTTCCACCGATTTGAGTTCAAGAATGATCTCACCTTCGACAAGTACATCAATAAAGAAGTCCTTTTTTATTGGTTTCCCTTTATAGTGTAATTGCAAAGGCACTTGATGTTGAACTGTCAATTGCCGGAGTCGCAGCTCCTCCGACAAGCATTCCTGGTAGATGCTCTCGAGTAAGCCAGGCCCCAATTGTTTATGAACGGTGATCGCAGAATCCAGAATGATTGCCGAAATGTCGTTCAATTCCTTTCGCGATTTTCTTGGCTGATTCATTGGAGCCAAACTACCAAGAAACAGCACCTCGCGAAATATCCTGTATTCAGTATGCTTTGCGATCAGCATTGCAGCTTTGCAGCTCGGTTATAATTGCATTCTTCGCGTTCCATCGCGCCTTGGCGGCTTTGCGGTAATGTGCCTTTGAGACCAAGATACCGGTTGGGCAGTAAAGGGCGTGACCCTCTCCTTCGCACGCATCCACGCGCAGGGTCGCGCTTTCGCTACTCGCGATCTCACGCACATGCCATGTCGGGCTCAAACATGCGCTCAATCGCTCACGCGAGGGCGTGTAATTTCTTAATTTATCCCATTTACGCACTGTGAACCATGACGTCAGAGACTTCTAAAAATTCTCTTCGCGTTCCATCGCGCCTTGGCGGCTTTGCGGTAAAGAGCTAGTTGTCGCCTGCGTCTGCATTTCCCTCGGAGATGCGCTCACTCGATTCTTCCACCTGATCGATCTGCGTCAGATGTTTTTCGAATACGCCAACGTTACGCTGGGCAAATTGCTGAACATCGCGGTCGTTGAAATCTGCGGCTTCTTCAAATTCGTCAAGGTCCCGCTTGTGATCGCGTTGAATCATCTTGATGAATTTTTTGTCAAATTCTTCGCCTTCTTCTTCACGTAAATCATTCAGTCCGTCTGCTTTCTCGTTGCTGAGAGTGGTGGGAAGTACGATGTTCTTTTGGGCCGCCAGGGTTCTCAGTTCTTTCAGTAGTTTAGTATTATCGTCAAGCAGTTTTTGTGCGTAGTTCTTTACCAGGTCATTTGTGCCTTTTTCGAGGGCCAGTTTTCCTTGCTCGATATCCATCAATCGCGCATCGGCCGCTTCCGTCATGAATTTTGAAATACGTTCGTCAATGGAATTATTCAGATTCTGCTGGTGAGCCAGCTTAACGCTATCGTTGTCAGAACCGCAAGACACCAGCAGGAGCGCTGCTGCAGCAAAAGCTAAGAATGACTTTTTCATAATAATTGGTTTGGAGTAACAAGCGAAAAAGTTGTGCCCGGTACAAAGTGAGATCAATTCGTGTTAGTCAAGGTGGCGTCATTTGCAGGTTGCCTGGCATTTCGATACATTCGAATTCATTTACAAAACGGATTATGGTAACGGTAAATGTTGTTGAAGTTGAACTCACACCGATGGGAGAGCTGGCCGATGTAGTCGTAGACAAGGCCGTGCAGCCTGAGCCCGGAATGCGCCTGATGGATGAGGAAAGCGAAACATGGGAAGTTACAGGTGCGCTTCACAATGCCAAGCGCGTGATCAATGAAGATCACACGAAACTCTGGACCCTGCAGTGCAAGCCCGTTACTGCTTCAAAGGCTTTGCATAAGGGTTTATTTAAGCTGATCCATTAACGGCTGAAACAAGTTTCGTATATTGTCGTTAATATAATTGTGCACCTCATCGCGGCTTATTCACATCAGCCTGTTTACCTGAGGACCAACACCAACCCGGTCCGGCACATTTGTCACCAAAAATTTGAACATGAATTTACCGTTAAGCCATCAATTGCTTAAGGCCGTTGCGTTTGCGGCTGATAAGCACAGATTTCAAACGCGAAAAGATTCAGAACGCACACCTTACATCAATCATCCCATCAACGTTGCATTGACGCTTTGTGAGGTTGGGGCATGAGTCCGATACGGATCTCCTGGTTGCGGCTATCCTGCACGATACGGTAGAAGACACTGAAACCACACCGGAAGAAATTGAAAGTACCTTTGGGCGGGTTGTCCGTGATATTGTGATGGAGGTGACGGACGATAAAAACTTAGCAAAGGAAGAACGCAAGCGTCTTCAGATCGTAAAAGCACACTTAAAATCCCGTCCGGCTAGAAAGCTGAAACTTGCCGATAAAATTTGCAATGTTTACGACATTATTCATCATGCACCTTATGGCTGGACAATCGAGCGTAGACTCGCATACCTGCAGTGGTGCGAACAAGTGCTGGAAGGACTTCGTGGTGTTAACTTCCTTCTGGAGAAGAAACTCGCCCAGAGCATCGCTGAAGGAAGAAGCTTACTGCTTGCTTCAGAAAATCAAAATGTTGCCTGATCAGTCGCGCACGGTTCGGTTTGCCCGAATCATTTCACCATAACCTTGCTTCTGCGCCAGCGCAATCACCGCCATTGTGATGCGTTTCGTTTTAGTGGAAAGTGTTTTGGCGCTATCAATCCATTTACTGAAATAGCCCTGATGGCTCTTCGGCAGCGTTTGAAAAAATTCATACGCTCTGGCATCATCCTTCAAACATTCCATGAAATCGGCATTCAGCTGAAGCTCACGGGCATCGTGCGCCAGTGAAACTTTTAATGTATCACCAAGATCCTTGCCTGTAGCTTTGCGCATCTCGGCATTCAGCGGTAGAATAAAGCTTCCATCACCCATTGGAAGGATAGCTACTTTCTGAATCTTGAAGCTGTCGAGTGTGCCTTTTACCCGATACGACTTCCGGCAACCGGCATTCATTTTCTCTGCGTTTGCCTCGGAGATCGCAATATATGTCCATCCCGTTTTTTCACCCTGCTTGGCAAAGCGTTGGATTTTGGCAGTAAACGAAATCATCGGATCAGCCTTTTATAGATTTCTTTCCTTCAGCAAGGTCATTGCCGACAAGATATTTATACGATTGATCGATAGCATCAAAGACGTCACCTGCTGTGCGATCCATCTCCACGATCATCCATTCAGTGTTACCCTTGGCAGCTTTTACAATGGCCGGAAAATTCTGAGTGCCTTTGCCTACCGGAGTCATCGGAGTTTCATCGTTGGCGAGGTCATCGTTGTACCGGGCTGGCCCGTCCTTAATGTGAAGCATTGGCGCGCGGCTTCCAAATTCGCTAACGATAGTTGCAGGATCATGACCTGCGGTTTTAAGCCAATAGGTATCAAGTTCAAAGAAAATATCCTTGTCGAGTTCGTCAAGCAACACTTCGTACGCGAAACGGTCACCAATTTTATTATGAAATTCCCACCAGTGATTGTGAATTCCGAATTGAAGTCCGTTGTTCTTGGCGAACTTCGATGACTCGTTATATAGTTCCGTTAACGCTTTTACTCCCTCAGCAGTTTTATACCGTTGGTCTTCTGGCCACCCGTGCCACACCATGCGCTTGCATTCAAACGCATCGGCTATGCGCAGAAACGTTGATTTGTTTTCGCCTACGGGAATTTCACAGTGGGCCGAGAAAACATTCAATCCGGCCTCCTTAATAAGTTTGCCTGCGTCTTCGATCGTCACACCTTCCGGCCAGAAGCCGGTTTCAACTCCATGAAAACCAAATTCAGCGACTCGCTGCAACGTACCTTTGATGTCTTTCGCGATCTGTTCGCGGACGGTGTAGAGTTGTAATCCGATCTTAGCCATAGATTTCGTTTCTCCGCCTGACTTGCAGTTTGACAACGTTGAACTTAAAAGAAGTCCAGCGCCCGCGGTGACTACAAATTGTCTGCGGTTCATCGGTTCGGTAAGGATATTCATAGTGATGGAGTTGCACCAATTTAGGAGAAATCTGTGAATTCCCGGTCGGGGACGGCCATGCGAGCAAATGTGTGCGTGTGTGCGATAACAAATTATACAAACGGGGTTTTTCCGACTTTAAAAATCCCTATTTTCGTTGCATAACCAGATCTATCATGTCTAAACAAAACTCAACCTCGGGAAGTATTCTCGCGATGATCATCGCCTGCAGCGTATTCATCGGCTGCTCGAATTCAAAAGATACTTCCGAACAAGCTAAGACCGCATTTAACAGTGTAATCCCAAAACCAAAGTCGGCTACCGCCACCGGGAAAACTTTCTTCCTGACGAATTCGACAGTTGTTCAAACCGCTGGTCATGACAATGCCAAGCCTGTGGCCGCATACCTTTCGGATGTGCTATCGAAGACTATTGGTGTTACGTTGAAGAGTGACAATAACGAGGCAACGGAAAACTTGATTCGTCTTTCACTCGGAGAAGCGGACTATGGAACAGAGGGCTATAAGCTGGCGATTGATGAAAAGCAAATTACTATTTCGGCTAGCCACCCGGCAGGCTTGTTTTACGGTGTTCAGACGTTGCGTCAACTTATCGCTGATAAAAACGATGGTGATTCGAAGGATGCCTTCGAAATTGCAACAGGCTCGATCGAAGATCGTCCTGAATATGAATGGAGGGGATCGATGCTTGACGTTGCCCGCCATTTCTTTTCAGTAGAGGATGTGAAGCGTTACATTGACCTGATCAGCTACTACAAAATGAACAGACTTCACCTTCACCTGAGCGATGACCAGGGATGGAGAATTGAAATAAAGTCATGGCCTAACCTTACGGCTATTGGTGGTTTGTCGCAAGTAGGCGGTGGTAAGGGCGGATTTTACACGCAGGACCAATATAAAGACATCGTTGACTATGCGAGTAAGCAGTTTGTGACGATTGTTCCGGAGATCGATCTTCCGGGTCACATTAACGCAGCACTCGCATCTTATCCCGAACTGAATGCGGGGCCTGTAATTGAACTGGAGAAGGGGAAAGACAAACCAGTTGCAGGCAAACCTTACACGGGAATTGAAGTAGGCTTCAGTACACTTCATATCAAGAAAGACATCACTTTTAAATTTGTGAATGATGTGATTCGAGAGATTTCCGAGATTACACCGGGCCCGTATTTCCACGTGGGTGGGGACGAAGCGGCAGTAACGAAAAAGCCTGATTACATCGCGTTCATCAATCGTTTCAAGGAGATTGTCAAGGCGAACAATAAAAAAATGATCGGCTGGGAAGAGATTGCACAGGCTGATCTCGATTCAACGATTATTTCTCAGCACTGGCATTCTGAGAAGTATGCGAAGGAGGCAGTAGACAAAGGTGCAAAGTTGATTTTCTCGCCATCGAAGAAAGTATACATGGACATGCAGTACGATTCGACATCTCGTCTTGGACTTCACTGGGCGGCATACATCGAAGTAGATTCGTCATACATGTGGGATCCTGCGACACGCGTTCCGGGAATCGACCGTGAAGATATCGTAGGTGTTGAAGCTCCCCTGTGGTCAGAAACTATTGCAACCATGGATGACATCGAATACCTGCTTTTCCCTCGTCTTCCCGGTGTAGCTGAGATTGGATGGACAGCATCAAAAGACAGAAACTGGGATGAGTATAAAGTGCGTCTCGCAAACCAGGCGAAGAAGTGGAAGGCGATGGGTATCGATTATTACAAGTCTCCAAAAGTGGAGTGGGTGGAATAAGAAAATCCAAATACCAAAATCCAAACCGCGGAGAGCACGGAAAAGCGCGGAGTAAACGCGAAGGATTTTTTTTGAAAATGCTAAAGCCACGGCCCGTCCGTGGCTTTTCTTTTCCGTGCTTGGATTCAAAGTGTTGCTCGGTTAATACAATCGCCCCTAACTAAAACCCAAATCCAAACCGCGGAGAGCACGGAGAAGCAAGGAGCAAGCGCGGAGGGTTTTTTGGAAGTAATAAAAGCACTCACCGATTCCAAGCGTTAGCGCGACTACGCACGCGTTGCGCTCTTTGCGTTTGTGATGCTCCGTGAGTGCGATGAATTCCAATCTCAATTGAAGCCGTGGAGCCGCACTGTTGCATTACGTATCCTCCGCGCTTACCCTGCAGTTATTCCCTTAAGTTCGTACTCACACACTCCAAGCGTTAGCGCGACTACTCGCCCGTTGCGTCCTTTGCGGTAGCGTAAATCCTAAATCCCAAATACCGAAATCGAAACCGCGGAGAGCACGGAGAAGCACGGAGCAAGCGCGGAGGGTTTTTTGGAAGTAATAAAAGCACTCACCGATTCCAAGCGTTAGCGCGACTACGCACGCGTTGCGCCCTTTGCGTTTGTGATGCTCGAGTGAATGTGATGAACTATGATCTCGATGCCACGCGGAGAGCCGCACTGTTGCATTACGTATCCTCCGCGTTTACCCTGCATTTATTTTCAAGGAATTAAGTCTACACTCTCCAATTTTCCCACCATCGTATACCCTTAAATAAACGTTTGTTTTTAGGTGATTTAAACGATTTTTTCGTGCTGTGACGACCCGATTAGTCCCCCTGGCAGAGCGGGCATAACTCTTGAAATTGGAAAAGGTTGGGGAATTCGTGATCTTAGCGTTGAAATCCCAAACAGTTAACCGGACTTTCACTTAAGTAACAGCACAAAGAATACAATTTTTATGGCCAAGCAACGGGAGACCTTCAACAAACAGGAAACCGAAAAAAACAAAGAAAAAAAGCGTAAGGAAAAAGAAGCCAGACGTGAGGAACGCAAAGCAAATTCAAAATCCGGGCATAATTGGGAGGAAATGCTTGCTTACGTAGATGAGGACGGGAACATCGTTTCCACTCCTCCCGATCCCACCAAAAAGAAAGTCATTAAAGAAGAAGATATCCAGATCGGTGTTCCGAAGCAGGATCGTTCGAAAGAAGCCGATCCAGCACGCAAAGGCCGTGTGACCTTCTTCAACGATTCAAAAGGTTACGGATTCATCAAAGATCAGGACAATGGTGAAAGTATCTTTGTTCACATCAACTCAACGCTTGATCCAATCAAAGAAGGTGACAAAGTTACGTTTGAAGTCGAGATGGGTCACAAAGGTCCGAACGCTGTTCGCGTGAAGATCGCGAAGTAATAGTTACTTGCTCTGGTCTTTATTTGTGTTGATAAGACGGCCGATATTCACTTGTGCATCCCGCAGATTTTGAAGCAATGTTTGAGCGGCAGTAAGAAGTGCCTGATTTTTTTCGCGCTCTGTTCCGACCGAAGTTCGTAGGTCTGATTCCAGATCTTTCGTGATTTCTTCCAGATCAGCAATCTGCTTTCCAAGACTGTTTCCAACTTTTCCCTGAAGGTGCTCCAGTTTATCCTTATCCATACAACAAGGTAAGAAAGATTGGTGACTGTACGGTGATTGCCCGACAATAAGAGAATATCGATATATTTCGCTTATCAAAAACAATGAGCCAGCGTCCACTAAATTCTACAGTACTCGCAAGTGAGCTTGATTTCACCACCTCCCGCAGCAGCGGACCAGGCGGTCAGAACGTGAATAAAGTGAATACAAAGGTCACGCTGAAGTTCAACGTTGCTGAGTCGAAAATCCTGACGCAGGATGAAAAAGATGTGCTGCTTCATAAACTTCGTTCGCGCCTCACAACGGAGGGCGTATTGCTCCTTACGTCACAAGACAAGCGTTCACAACTCGACAATAAAGAGGCGGTTCTTGAAAAATTGAACGTGCTCCTTAAGAAAGCTTTCGAAAAGAAGAAGCCACGTAAAGCCACCAAGCCATCCAAAGCAGCCGTTCGAAAGCGCATTCAAAGCAAGAAGGAGCACAGCGAGAAAAAAAAGTGGAGGCAGAAGCCGATTTGAGATGAGATGTGCTCAGGTGCGCGGGTGCTCAGGTGCTCGTGTGGGGTTGTGTTTTAGCGATGGCGCGGCTACGCTATTCAGAATGGCGCAGGCGGATGTGTTAAGGTGTTAAAGTGTTAAGGTGTTAGTGCTTGGAGAATAGTATTCGACTGGCAATGCACGGATCAACTAAAAAAAAACACTGTGCTAAGGTGCTCGCGAGAGTTTGGTGTTAACGGATGTATCCTTTGGGTTAATCTGCAGTTAATTTCTTTTAAACTCAGCACTCTCTGTTCCAAGCGCCAGCGCGACTACGCCTTCATTCCGTTCTTTGCGTTTGAGATACTCGATGAGCCTAATGAACTTCAATCTCCACTTCACCCGCTGAGCCGCACTGCTGATGTATCCTCTGCGTAACACTGCATTTCTTCCTTAAAGTTCACACTCCTTAATTCCAAGCGCCAGCGCGACTACCCACCCGTTGCGCTCTCCGCGTTTGAGATGCTCGATGAGTGTAATGAATGTCGATCTCGATTCCACCGGCTGAGCCGCACCGTTGCATTGCGTATCCTTCGCGTTACACCTGCATTTGTTTTTCTTTTTAATGTCAGCACTCGGGAACTGCTCCCTCCAAATAAACAACGCACCAGTTGCCCAGTGCGTTGCGACTTAAAACCGACTACTACTTATACCTTACTTAAAGCTCAGCTGCAGTGCGCTTACTTCGGATGGATTGAATGGTCCGAGGTTATTGAGTCTACCAGCTAACGTTGTCCAGTCCGCGCCAGGGGAGGTGCCGCCTGCGATGAACCCCTTGTTGCCGAAATAACCAGGGGCGTTTGTATTCGCCAGGTAGGCTGCAAGCAATCCCTGGTCGATTCCAGGCCATGCTTCGGTGATCTCACGGGTGAATACATTCTTGATCGAGTAGTCTTTCAATAATACATCGCGATCGTCAGAATCAAGTTCACTTGGAGGAAGACCTACTTCAGCTACACCGATGTCTGTAACTTCATTTCCGGATGCAACGAACGCCCAGTTGAAACCTTTATCGCCTGCGAACAAGATCGCGTTCGGGTGATTTGAGTTTCCGTACACATCAACCACATCGCCTTTCTTTCCAGCAAACATTCGGATGGTGCTCACGGAGTAAGGATTGACAAGCGGGCTTTCCAACGGCAATCCGGAAATCAGCACTTCCATTTGCGCATCATACTTTACATTGCTTTCCTCTGTGTAATTTATTCTAAAGATTGCATCGGGTGCATTAGCAGATTCAACACGATTGCAGTTGAAAGGCTTGATGATAGCGATTCCTTTTACCGGTGTTGACTTGTTCCAGAAGATCTGCAACGCTTTGCCACCATCGGCTGCACCTTCTGAGTCCGCATCAGTAATTGTGAGCTGGTAGTCCCATTGTACATTCTCGAAAGTGACATCCGAAGTCACCATAAGATTTTTAATACGGTTGTCATCATCGCTTCGATAAGTAAGGTTCATGATACGATCGATGCGATGCTTGCGGATACCACCAATAAATGCTTCAACCAATTCTGCTGCACCATCTCCGATAGCGATGAAGGTTGCCAGGTGGAGGTAGACATGATTGCCTTTCAACGTGTCTTCTTTCGAACGTCCACCAGAGAAGGTTTCAGCTTTGATGGAGGATGGAATCTCAACTCGAAAATTTTCAGGAAGAATGTCCTGCTGCGAGTTGACTTCGGGGTTCATTTCGCATGATGACAACACCAGTCCAAGGGTGATTGCTGTAATCATCATGAATAAAAAAATCTTTGTTGTCTTCATTTTTTTAATTGTTAAGGATTCTCGTTTCTGTTTGATGGGGATTCTTTCCCTTTTAATCCTTAAACCCAGCCGGGTAGACTTACCCTTATGCGGAACGTAAAAAAAAGTTTAAAAACACTAGAAAACGCAGGAATTGATCAGATTACGGGATTTTTACGGTGTCTGCTGCAACAGTGGAGACCGCAAAAAATCCAATAGCGCCTTCGCTGAGATTGGTGGGAGCATTATCGCGCTGCACATCGAAAACACTGCCGCGCCATTGCGTTTCCGAAAGCATGGATCGAAGGAAAGCCCGGTATTGATCACTCACCGAAAATTTTCGCCTGATCACAGTGGAGTGTGCTGGGAAAATAAAGTCTGATTGATTCGGTTTGAAAAGTTCATTCGCATCGATATTCTTCAAATCGTAATAAACGATTTTCGCGCGGCAGTCAATGGTGCACGAGGGTGTATCACTCCAGTCGACAATGTATTCGATGTAGTAAGGTTCAGTTCCGGTTTCAAAAAAGTTGAATCGATATCCGCCTTCTGCATTTGAGTATGATAAAGCATTCAGTGGCTCAACCGGAAGCGGGGAGTCTTGCGCGATATACTGGCGTCCGTTGTGCGCGATCGTTAAGGTATATGTCCTTCCTGAAACGAAGCGCATCTTTGGCGTCAGATACTCTCCATCAACGCTATGTATGAGCTCCACAGTTGTTGTTCCGTCAGACACGGATACCGTAGCATCCGAAACGGGTTTCGCTGATTCGTTTTGTTTTTGATAAGGCAGTGTTAATCTGATCGCATGATTAATGTTTTCATTTGTGAGCACGGCTTCAACTGCAAGTAGATTGACGTTTTCTGTTTCAATTCCAATGCTGGCTTCCTCCTCGCAGGAAAGAAATATTCCGCAGAGCAAGACTACCAGGGATGATATTTTTCTGTCTATCGCCATCTGAAGTTATAGGAAATTGATGGTGTAAATTGAAATAGGTAGAACTGTGTAGTCAACCGTTGAGCTTCTAACACATTTGCGGGAATTTCCAGATCCCCGTCTTCGGATTTGGTCTTGTGAAAATTTACAAAAAGGATATTTTTTCTTGCGTAGAAGTTGAAGATGGAGAACGATAGTTCATGCTGGTATTTCTTTTCGGGATTTCGATTGAGTTTGTATTTGGCTGAGACATCGAGGCGGTGGTAGTCGGGGAGGCGCGCGTTATTCCGCTGTCCGTAAATCGGGACTTCCTCACCATTGAAATTATAAAAACTAATTGGCGCAGAATAGGGAGCGCCCGTTGTATAAACCCAGTTCATGCCGATATTCCAGCGAAGAGTGAGATCGTATGAGGCCATCAAATCAATTTGATGCGGCCTGTCATAGAAACTATTGAAAATTCTTCCTTCATTGATCTCATCGAACTGACGTTTTGATCGCGCGTACGTGTAGCCCGCCCATCCGCGGAGGCGGCCCGCATCTTTCTTCGCAAGTAGTTCGATACCATATCCTACACCTTCTCCGAACCGGAGCTCACCTTCAAGCTGAGGATTCAGCAACGTTTCAGCATGTGCCGCATAGTCAATCTGGTTTTTCATTTTCTTGTAGAATAGTTCCGAAGTAAATGAAGCTCCCAGGTGTGATAGGTTGCGGTAGTAGCCAAGGGTCACCTGATCTGCAATCTCAGGCTGAATATTGATGCTACTCGGTAACCAGACTTCTAACGATGTAAACGGACTAATCGAATTGGAGATCAGGTGGATATTCTGTACGTTTTTCGCGTACGAAAATTTCAGGGATGAATTTTCATCGATTGCTCGATTGACCGTGGCACGTGGCTCTATTCGTCCAAACCGCTTATACGTTTCCCCCTGCGCATAATAACTTGTGTCGATAACATTTCGATTTTCATCGAAGGTGAACTCAAATGCATCCCCATTGTTTGCCCATGATGTAAGGCGAAGACCGTAGTTTAATCCCCATTTCTCATTTAGCTGGACCTCATGATTGCCGTAAAGGAAAAGTTCCACTGAATTCCGCACCGAAAGGGATGGAAGATTCGTAACCGTTGACGACTGGATGTTTCCTGGATTAAAACCATACCCCTGGATGCCGGTACCAAAACTAATTTCACTTTCTGGACTTGCGAAATAACTGAAGTCACTTTTTACAGACAGGTTTGCAATTTTAGAATTCCACTTCGTCCCCGTGTCAACATTCGTGTGGAGGAAGTAGTCGTAGTTGCTTCCGGAAAACGTTGTGTTCATAAATAACTTTTCCGAGAAGATGCGATTCCATTGGATAGTGAGGGCGGTGTTCTGCCAGGCGATTCCTTCATTGTTAGCGAAGTAATTATCACCCCCGGAATAAAAAGAAAGGAACACACGATTTGAAGCGTTGAGCTTCACATTGACTTTCGCGGTGATATCTGCAAAATTGAATTGTTTTATGTTACTGTTAACAACCTGAGCGATCCATCTCAACCGCGAGATACGTGTCGACAAAAGATAAGAACTTGCGCTTTTTTTAAACGGTCCTTCAATGCCAAGTTTGGTAGAGATTAGGCCGAAATTTCCCCAAGCTTGAAAGTGTTGATCATTTCCTTTTTTTGTTCGAATGTCCAAAACGGAGGATAATCGGCCGCCCAGGGAAGCAGGCATGTCGCCCATGTAGAGATTGACGTCATTCACAGCGTCCGGAATGACTGTGGAAAATAACCCGAGCAAATGACTTGGGTTGTAGATGGGGGCATCATCAATCATTACAAGATTCTGATCGCGGTTTCCGCCCCGTACGGAATAAAAGGTAGAACCATCCGAGTGCATCTTTACCCCTGGCACAGACTCGAGTGATTTAATCACATCAAGTTCGCCAAAAAATGCGGGGCGCTGTTCAACGAGTACTGGACTCATGTTCAGTTTTCCGACCTGAATTTCGGAAACCGGATTTTCGTTGTAATCGTCTGTAATGATTACTTGCTGCAATTCGGGAATGTCTTCCTCCATCATTAGATCACTTTGAATGGAATTTCCCAACGATACAGCCCTAACGAAATCTTTAAAACCAACAAATGAATACTTGATCGTGTAGTTTCCTTTTGGAACTGTGATGGAATAATATCCATGGCCGTTGGTCGTAGTTCCGGTTTGTAGTTCAGTGATGTAGATGGTTGATCCGATCAGTGCTTCACCTGTTTTTTGGTTCTTTACATATCCGCTAAGCGTTACAGGCAAATCTGCTTTTTGGACAGAAGTCTTCTTTTCTGGTTTGAGCACGATCTGGTTTTCGACCTGCAT
>DASWTM010000137.1:0-4114 GCA_036402115.1 Chryseosolibacter sp. | reverse complement strand
GGATTCCTTAAGTCGCACCGCAGCCACTGCGGATTTGTGCACTGCGGCCAATCGAAACGATGCTCCGATGATGTCTTCGCTAACCAATGGCCTTACACCGTCATGAATGGCAACAAGACCATCACCTTGAATTTTCTCGAGACCCTTTTTCACCGACTGAAAACGCGAATCGCCCCCTTCCTGCAGAATGAATTTCTTTTTAAACTGATGTTTTTCGACCAGCGCATTCCAAAGTGGAAAATCATCTTTCGGCAGCACGAGGATAACGGTGATGGCTTCGGAGTATCGATAAAATGCATTGATGGTATGCATAAGAATGGGAAGTCCATTCAATTCCAGAAACTGCTTCGGAACAGCGCTCTTAATCCGCGTTCCTTTTCCTCCTGCAACGATGAGTGCGTATTCAGTTGAGTTCAAAGGGATCTATTATCAGATGTTGATCAAATCGTCCTCAATATAAGGAAGGTAATGTGCTTTAATCGCATTGCGGGTAACGAGATCGATCTTGCGCTTTAAAAGTTCTTCCAGGGCCTCATGCAAATCAAGAAACTCAAATCCGACTGGTTCAGAAAATTCCACAAGTATATCGATATCGCTTGCCTCTGTATGATCGTTGCGCGCATAAGAGCCAAATAATGCGAGACTCTTCAATGGAAACCTTGATTGAAGTTGTGCCTTATTCTCTCGTAGACAATCAATTATTTCTTCTCGTGTCTTCACACCGCAAAGTAGAAAAACCAACGAAGCTGAGAAATCCTCTATCTTTAAGGTATGATTCTTCTTCGATTGCTGTTAATCGCCTTTAATGTTGCCGTGATCGGATTTCTGATCTACAAGATGGTCGATGCCGTTCAACGCCCTCAGGAACGAACGAAGAAGATGTTATTTCTCATTGGAGGAACCCTTCTGCTCCTTGCACCCCTCGGCATGTTCTTCCGCTTCTTCGCACCTTCACCCCAATACTTCATCATCTACCCAGTAGCGATTTTTATGTTCCTCTATTTGACAAACCGAGTCTGACAGAGAGCATCGTTGCGTCTGTGATAGCGTCTGAGGATATCGCTTTCTGAAAGAGCTGCAAGCTTCACGCTTCACGCTGCAAGCCCTTGAGTGCGTCTCAAATGCTGATGCCTTAGAACATCGCGGACAAAGTTAAACTTTTGCACGCTCCCCTAATGCCTAATGCCTGATGCCTAATTCCTTAAAGCATCGAAGACAAAAAAAGTAAACTTTTGAAAACTCCCTAATGACCAGTGACTAGTGACTAGTGCCTCCTCCAATCGAAGGACAAAACTGTCACTCAAGGAAAATAGTAGATTAAAGTATCAGCATAGCATCCCCATACGTGAGGAACTTATACTTCTCCTTCTTGGCAACTTTGTAGGCTTCCATGATGAGGTCATAACCACCAAACGCTGCGGCCATCATCAGGAGTGTTGACTCAGGCATGTGGAAGTTCGTTACCATCGCATTACAGATTTTGAAATCGTAAGGAGGGAAGATGAATTTATCCGTCCAGCCTTCACGTGGCTTCAGGCGGTTTGTAGCCGATACAGATGATTCCAGTGCGCGCATCGAAGTTGTTCCGATTGCAACGACACGGTTCTTGTTGTCCAAGGCCTTGTTCACGGCATCAACGGCTTCCTGACTAACAATAAAGTTCTCAGAATCCATTTTGTGCTTCGTGAGATCTTCAACATCAACGGGGCGGAATGTTCCGAGACCGATGTGAAGGGTCACATACGTCATGTCCACGCCTTTGATTTGAAGGCGTTTCAATAACTGACGTGTAAAGTGTAGACCCGCAGTCGGAGCAGAAACGGCCCCTTTATTTTTAGCGTAGATCGTTTGAAATCTATCCTTGTCTTCTGGTTCAACTTTGCGCTTGATGTATTTTGGAAGTGGAGTTTCTCCCAACGTTTCGATCACTTTATCGAATGCAGCAGAGTCACCGTCAAAAAGAAAACGGATTGTTCTTCCGCGCGATGTCGTGTTATCGATTACTTCAGCAACGAGGTCACCGTTTCCGAAATAGAGTTTGTTGCCAACGCGGATCTTTCTTGCAGGGTCTACTAATACATCCCACAAATGCATTTCTGCATTCAATTCACGGAGAAGGAACACTTCGATTTTCGCTCCGGTTTTTTCTTTGCGACCGTACAGACGGGCAGGAAATACCATCGTGTCGTTTCCAACCATTACATCCCCTTCATCAAGATATCCGACTATGTCTTTGAACACCTTATGCTCGATTTTGCCAGTATCCTTGTGGATGACCATCAGACGAGATTCGTCTCTGTTTTCGGATGGTCTGTTGGCGATAAGGTTTTGAGGAAGCTCAAACTTGAATTCGGATAACTTCATATGTGTTCGCAGAGTATGCCTAATGAAAGGCTAATTTTTTTAATAGGACGCAAAAATAAGGTCATATTTAACTTTTCCGACAAACAATCCTCGATTTTTCATATTTGTAACAAAAAAGCCCTTTTTCAGTCTAATACAGTAATTTCGGTGGAAAGCCAGCGACAAATCCATTATACCAATACCCGTTTAATCGTAACATGAAAACCTTGGGTCAGATTTATGAAAGTTTCCGCTTTGCGTGGCGGGCTTTGCGGTCAAACTTGCTAAGAACCATTCTCTCGTTGTTAGGAGTGACCGTAGGTATTTTCGCAATTATCACCGTGCTGACCCTGGTGGACTCGTTGGAAAAAAACATCAAGGACAGCCTTAATTTCCTCGGAACGGGTGTGATCTATGTTGAAAAGTGGCCTTTTGTGGCTGATGGCGAACGAAAATGGTGGGAATACATCAGACGGCCAAACGCTTCGTTCAGTGAATTCAAGTTCCTCGAAGCAAATCTCAGACACGAAAACGGGATGGCAATTTTTGCCGGGCGTGGAAACCAAGTGGTAAAATATAAGAGCAACAGTGTCGGCCAGGTAAGGCTGGTTGGTGGCTCGCAGGGTTATGACAAGGTGTTTGAAGTAAACGTAGAGAAAGGAAGATTTTTCACTGCAGAAGAGCTTGAAGGCGGTCGCAACGTGGTGGTTATTGGTCATGAAGTTGCAAACGTCCTTTTTCCTAACGGTGAAGATCCCATTGGTGCAAACATCAAAATCAAAAGTCTTAAGTTTTCGGTAGTAGGTGTGATCAAGAGAGAAGGTCAAAGCTTCCTCGGCAACACAAGTAACGACTACACTACGATTGTGCCGTATCAGGCGTTTCGTAAACTCTATCAGACAGGAACCGGTGCCGTGTGGGAAACTACTTCGCGTATCGGTGTGAAGGGGTATGATACTGATATCGGTCTTGTTGAACTTGAAAACGAACTACGCGGCATGCTTCGCGTCAGACGGGGATTAAAACCAACCGAGGACGACAACTTTGCGATGAACAGACCTGAAGCGATCGCGAATGCAATCGGTCAGTTGTTTGACGTTGTTGGAATTGCCGGATGGATCATCGGAGGATTCTCGATGCTCGTTGGTGGTTTCGGAATTGCAAACATCATGTTCGTATCTGTGAAGGAACGAACAAGCATCATCGGATTGCAGAAATCGCTTGGCGCGAAAAACTATTTCATCCTTTTCCAATTTCTCTTTGAGGCAATCTTCCTGAGTTTGATCGGAGGACTCGCAGGATTGATCCTGGTATGGTTCATCACGTTCATCCCGCTCGGTGATCTGGTGGTGACACTCACGATCAAAAACATCGTACTTGGACTAGGTGTGTCATCAGTTATCGGACTCGTCTCAGGCATTGTCCCCGCAGCCATGGCAGCGAGACTTGATCCGGTGGTAGCCATACGCGCGACCTGACGATGAAAAGCTCCAATAACCAATGATCAAAATTCAAAGGGATTTTGCCATGTTGGGCTATTGGTAATCACGAGAAAAAATTCAAAATAAAACGGCCGAATCGGATACACGGAGATCGTTTAGTATCATCGGATCTTCCTCTTCTTTAATTCTTAATTTGATGCCCAATAGTCATCAGGAACGCGACTCTATTTGAGATTTGATTATTGGTTATTGGAGCTTTAAGAACGATCCTATATAAAAGAAAAAAGTGAGAACTCTTGTCCTCACTTTTTTATTGTTAAACCTGTATT
>DASWTM010000136.1:0-4646 GCA_036402115.1 Chryseosolibacter sp. | reverse complement strand
CGATGAAGAACTCGGATGGACGAATGAGCAGTTCGGACTTGTAAATTCATTCTTTCAAGGTGCATACGGATTTGGCTTGCTCTTCTTTGGCTGGTTTGTCGATCGCTATGGTGCGAAGATTGGATATACCGTTTCCATTATCGGATGGAGCATTGCCGCAATGACGCACTCCTTTGTGGGAAGCATTGGCGGATTCATGGGTGCACGTGCATTTCTTGGTGTGACAGAGGGAGGTAATTTTCCGTCCGCCATCAAGGCAACGGCACTATGGTTTCCGAAACGTGAACGAGCGTTCGCCACGAGTATTTTCAACGCAGGTACAAACGCAGGTCCGATTCTCGCACCGGCTATCGTTCCGTGGATTGCGTATAGCTACGGATGGCAGACAACATTTATCGTTGCTGGGGTTGCTGGATTTCTCTGGCTGTTCCTTTGGATTCCATACTATCACTCTCCCGAGAAGTCCAAATCACTTTCAAAAGAAGAATACAATTTCATCAAGAGCGACAAAGATGAAGTGGAAACTGATCGCAAAGTGTCGTGGGGAAAATTGCTCCAGTATCGCCAGACGTGGGCCTATATCGTAGCAAAGTTTCTCACCGATCCAGTATGGTGGTTTTTCCTGATCTGGCTGCCTGACTTTTTTAAGAAGACACGAGGTCTGGATATCAAACAAAGCTGGATTCACCTTGTCACGATCTACACCATCGTAACAATCTTGAGCATTGCTGGTGGCTGGATCACCGGGCACCTGACAAAGCAAGGATGGTCTGTCACGCGTGCGCGAAAAACCGGATTGTTCATCTTTGCATTGTGTGTAGTCCCGATATTATTTGTTGCGACTTCAGGAGACTGGGTTGCCGTTTTGTTGATTGGCCTGGCGGGCTCAGCACACCAGGCATGGTCGGCAAATATGTATACAACCGTATCTGATATGTTTCCAAAATATGCCGTGGGGTCCGTGATTGGCATTGGCGGAATGGCGGGCGCAACTGGAGGGATGCTGTTTCCAATCTTTACCGGAAGG
Source organism: Chryseosolibacter sp. (assembly GCA_036402115.1). GTDB lineage: Bacteria > Bacteroidota > Bacteroidia > Cytophagales > Cyclobacteriaceae > Chryseosolibacter. The sequence goes on along the minus strand of DASWTM010000136.1, from coordinate 3,619 downwards.
CTTCTTGATTCGTTCACCGCGGCCGGAGATGTGTCGGGCGGCTATCATGTGCTATTCTTGATTTGCGCTTCAGCCTACATCATCACATTCTTTATCCATCATTTGATTGTGCCAAAGCTCGAACAATTTGAATTGAAGTAGTTCATGAAAACGCTTATATTAATTTTTTTACTTGCTGTCCAGGTGTCGTTCGGGCAGAATAAACTCTCTCCTGATATCCGCTTAAATCAAATTGGATTTTACCCGAATGCAAAAAAGATCGCAGTCGTTGTAAATGATATAGCAGCTGATTTTTACATCGCATCACCTGACCTTAAAAAGAAATACTTCAGCGGAAAGCTGAGTGACCAAAAGACTTCCCCATACTCTCCAAAGAAAACACGAATTGCTGATTTCACATCCTGGAAGGTACCCGGAACATTTGTGGTGGTGGTTCCAGGAGTTGGTCATTCACACGTGTTTGATATAAAAAAAGGAGTGCACCATTCGGTAGCGAAGGCATCGCTCAAGTCGTTTTATTTTCAGCGGTTCTCAATCCCCTTGACGGAAGAATTGGCGGGAAAGTGGAAACGTGCTGCAGGGCCTTCACACAAACAAATTGAGGTTCATCCATCCGCAGCCACCCAGGCACGGCCAGCCGGAACGATTATCGCATCTCCGGGAGGATGGATCGATGCAGGGGATTACAACAAGTACATCGTGAATAGCGGAATATCAACATCAACCATACTTTCGGCCTATGAGGATTTTTCATCGTTCTACGATACACTTCGTCTGAATATCCCGGAAAGTAAAAATCAGATCCCAGATATCCTGGATGAAGCGTTGTGGAATTTGCGTTGGATGCTAACGATGCAGGATCCAGATGACGGAGGCGTTTATCACAAGTGCACCAACGCAAAGTTCGATGGAATGGTAATGCTGGATCAGGCGACCACTACCCGCTACGTTGTGCAGAAGGGAACCGCGGCTGCCCTCAATTTCGCGGCAGTAACTGCGCAGGCATCACGCATTCTCAAACGCTACCAATCACAGCTTCCTGGACTGGCTGACTCATGCCTGAGGGCTTCAGTCCGTGCGTGGAATTGGGCGCAACAAAATCCGGATGTGGAATACAATCAGAACAAACTGAATGAGGCTTTTGATCCAGACATTGTGACTGGCGCCTATGGTGATAAAACGTTTACAGACGAATTCATGTGGGCCGCTGCTGAATTATCAAGTGCAACGAATGATTTGAAATATTTAAAAACAGTAGATCTCGTTGCCGACAACGCGCTTCCAGTTCCTTCGTGGAATCAAGTCAAAGCCCTAGCATACTACACCTTGCTGAAAAATCCGCGACCACTGGATAACGCGCTGGTGACAGAATTGAAAAATCGATTAGTGCAGGCTGCTGATGATTTAATTGCTGGCGTAGAAAGTCGTTCCTATAACACAGTGATGGGTGGATCAGCCAAAGATTTCGTGTGGGGTAGTAGTGCAGTCGCGGCAAATCAGGGGATACTGTTGTTGTACGCTTATCGACTTACGAAGAATGAGGCCTATGCGAATCACGCCCTTGCGAACCTTGATTATTTGCTTGGAAGAAATGCAACGGGTTACTCGTTTGTGACTGGATATGGCGATAAAACACCGATGCATATTCACCATCGCCCATCGGAAGCGGACGGGATCATTGAGCCTGTTCCCGGTCTTCTTGCTGGTGGACCCAACCCTGGCATGCAGGATAAGTGTACCTACGCATCATCAATACCCGATGAGGCGTATGTGGATGATGTTTGTTCCTATGCATCGAACGAAGTTGCCATCAACTGGAATGCTCCATTAGTCTACCTGACCGGAGCGCTGGAAGCGTTGCAGCTTGAACTCGGGCACACGAAATGAATTCCCTTTGAATTGTTTTTATCGCCATTGATCAACCACCGCAGGCATCGTGATGGTTAGTCACACTTAGGGGCAGGGATTGCATTTAAAATTTCAAATTTAAAAATTGACGATGGACATAAGTAAACAATACGTCATTATATCCAAAGGTGGTGTTGGTGAATTCAAAATCCTGACATCGGCAGGTGACTATATTACGGTGTTCAGTTATAAGAACTGGTTTTCGAGTGCCGGATCAGCTAACACCAGCCTGGGAAAAGTCGAGATAAAAGCCATGGATGGATGGGAGAGTTCATTCCATATTTTTTGCGATGGACAGGATATTGGAGAAATCCATTTTAACTGGAAAGGCAACATTATCGTAACGCTTGAGAATTCCGAGCGGGAAAAGAAAACATTGCAACTGCGGTCTGTGAGTTTAAAATCCGATTGGGTGCTTGAAGATGAGCATGGGGATCCGCTGGTGAAACTCCACAGTGACACGCATTGGACAAAGGTCGATTATCGGTACGATGTTGAAGTGCTTCGTGATGCAGGTATTCCAATTCCTTTGCTCCTGATCGCATGCGGGTACGGAACAAATCTGAATATGTCGATGGTAAGCGCATTGCTGGTGTAGGATGGGAATGAGGTCTAAAAATGTATCCTCGCCCCGGCACCAATCTTAATAATGTCCCACGCGCTGAGGGTCTTGATGTTTTGAAAGTAGCTGATTAAATACAGTTCGTTTGTATTGAACTCGAGATAACCCGTCACTGATTTAAAGGCATGGCCTTTTTTGCATTCGTAGGTAACTGAACTTTCCATCGCGATGTGCGCGCGTAGTGAAGGATGCCACCAATAATATCCTTTTGGATGGACACCTTCAGGCCAGCTGGCTTCGAGGTCATCGCCATAATGGTAGCTGGCAATCACACCCAGGTCAACGGGATTAAATTTCACACGGTTCCAGACGGTCGTTGTGATAGGCTTAAAAAACAACTTGGTTGACAGGACATTCACCATTCCTCCACGATTGACGGGTACAGTTCCGAAGTGTGTACTGAATCTGCCTTTGGATTCAAAAACATCGAAACCAATCCCTGCACTAAAGAAGCCAATGCTACCTGCATGTTGGATGACAAAAAAATCAGGTACTGCCCAATGTTCCCGCTCCTGCGCTATCGTTGAAATGTGCGAAAGAATGGCGAGCAAAATCAGGGCGATCGGACGAAGCATGTTAATATTCGATTAGTTGGTAATCTATTTTTCCCTTATAAACCTTTAACAACACAAAGCTTCTTTTATCAAACGAATGGGTTGTCAGGTATCGTATTCCATCACCATAAGGGATGGTGTCAGCGTGTGTATGGATATGTCCGTGAAGTGAAACCAGCAGGCCTGGTGTTTCCGCAAACACGTTTGTGTATTTGTCAATGAGCTTCTCATCAAAATCGCTCGAAAACGGTGGGACATGTGATATCGGAATAAAGAGTTGCGATGTATCTGACTCAACTAGTTGTGACCGCAGCCAATCGATGTCTGGAACGTTACCGGTGGTAAACTCTTTGCCGTTGGTATTGTGCGCGATGAACTTTACGCCTCCGTAGTGGAATGAAAAATTCATCGGACCGAACATGCGCTCGAACACAAGATCACCGCGGCCAAGCACATCATGGTTTCCAATCACACCGAAATAAGGTTTATTAAATTTCTCGAAGTGCTGATGAATCAGTTCGAATTCCTCCAGCAA
>DASWTM010000135.1:0-17467 GCA_036402115.1 Chryseosolibacter sp. | reverse complement strand
GGTTTGTCGACCATAAAGTGCCGGAAAGCCTCCGAATCGAGAAGTATGTGAGCCACAGCAAAGAGCAGGTTTTGAGTGTTTCTGCGTGGTTCAAATAATCTTAAAACTATATGCTACTGACATAAGGCTGTCAGTCTTTGTCACCTACTTGTACCCATCATGGAAGTAGGCAGTAGGCAAAAGGCAGTAGGCAAAGAGTTCACTAACCTTTATGGATTGCTTTCAACGATTGGGCCTTGACTATTGATAATTGCTTACTGCCTACTATTTTTAACGATGCCTTATTAGAATGACGACAACAGACCTTCTCAAAATCAGATTACACAATCAACAGTTGAGTCAGAACAGTTTCTCCTCTGCTGCGGAAGTTGTTGAATGGATGGGCGCGGTACAAGCGCAGGATTATCTCGGAGCGTTGTGGAGCCTTGGAATGAGGTTGCCAGCGACTACCGAGTCCGAAGTTGAGAAAGCTGTTGCCGATAGAACAATCATCCGAACATGGCCGATGCGGGGAACACTGCATTTCGTCTCGCCAAAAGATATTCGGTGGATGCTAAAGTATCTTGCCGTGCGCGTCCAATCCAAAGTTGCGAGTGTCTTTCGCAAAGAGGGGTTAGACAAAAAGCAGTTCATCAAAGCGATGAAGCTCTGGGAAAAGGCACTAGCGGGTGGTAAAGCTCTCACGCGGGAGGAGATGTATGACGTGCTGGAGAAAGGAAAGCTTTCAAGTAAAGGTATTCGCGGTTTACTAATGCTGGGAGTTGCTGCGCAGGAAGGCGTGTTGTGCTTTGGTGCTCGACAAGGAAAACAACAAACATTGGTGCTCCTCGATGAATGGATTCCCAACAAACAGCCAGAACTGTCTAAGGAAGAAGCGATGAGAAGGCTTGCGGAAATCTACGTCAGAAGTCATGGACCTGTGCTACCCGAAGATCTTGCATGGTGGTCAGGCCTAAGCAAAACAGAAGCTACTTCAGCAATTAAATCGCTTGGAGAGCTGGTAATCTCTGAAAAATCCAACGGCAAAAGTTACTGGCTCTTTCCTGCAGAATCTTCCGGGAAGTCAAAATCCGTTTGTGCATTACTTCCTACGTATGACGAATTTGGTATTGCGTACAAAGACCGCAGTCCGATCATTCACAAAACTGATCTAAAGCAAGTGGGTGGTGTTTTCACCTCTGGCATCATGCACAATGGAAAAATTACTGGCGTGTGGAGACGCGAGCTGGAAAAAGAAAAGGTGAAGCTCGATATCAAACCTTTCGCGAAATATTCTGCGGCACAAAAGAAGGCTGTCACCACTACAATTAAAGCCTACGGAAAATTTGTCGGACTGAAACCCGATTTCAAGCTGTGATTATTTTCGAAGCGCTCGAATTACTTCATCGTTAATTCGCATGGGCCGCATGGACTTTGCATCGAGCATGCACCATACAGTCTTTGCCTCAACAAGTAACTTGCCCGAGGTTTCAGACACCAGCGTAACGAATCGTTCCGAGCGCGCTCCATTGTGTTCGCCTACCCAGGTGGTGGCCTTAATCACTTCATTAACGAATGCCGGATTCTTGTAGTCGATCTCATGGCGCAAGACAACCCATAGGTACTTCTCGCGCAGTACTTCATCAGCGAGGACACGCCAGTGCGCTTCCGCGACCTCCTGCACATAGCGCACGTAAACTACATTGTTTACATGACCAAGTTCATCAATGTCGCTCGCAGTAACTTGAATTCGATGTTCGAACCGTGGTGTCATTCGACTAAGATACAGAAACCGGCAATACAGCAAGACTTATCATAAGAGATAAACGGCACGGTTTTTTATCTTATAATGCCGTATATAGAAATGTGTTGAGTGAACGAGGGGATTTTTTAAAGATGAACAATTCAAATTTCTCTGCCCTGGAATTAAAGCAATATCTTATCGACATCAAGGAACACGCGCCACAGGTGTGCGTGCGTTTTCGCCTGCTCGGTGAGATGTGGCAGACATATATGGTTCGTGTTGTGGCGGTCACCGAAAACCGCGTTTTGGTTAACGATGAGTACAAGAACAAACTGATCAGCATCGATCTGAATACGGTGATGCAGTTTGAAGTCGATAACAAGTTCAAAGTACTGCAACCTCATTTTCATTACGAAGTTTTCCCTGCGGTCTTCAACTGACCAGATTGAGAATTCAAATCATCAATGTGGGTAAAGTTTTCAAGTAGGAAAACGAATAGCTGCTATCTTATTGCGCTCTCATAACAGGCGCTTGCCAATTGCCTGTTGCCAATTGCCAACTAGTCACCTCACAGCCCTCAGCCTGCTTAATGTTTCTGCTGTAATTCCGAGATAGGACGCGATGTATTTGAGCGGAACCCGCTGCGTAATCTGGGGATGCATCTTTAAAAGATCCTGATATCGTGTCTCAGCATCATCTTGAAGAAAAGCAGATTCCCGCTGCTCCTTCCGATCAAACATTCGCTCCATCAGCAATCGTCCCAGCCGTTCAAAACTTTTATACTTGTCATACAATGCATACAAGTCTGTCCGCGTGATCTCGAGTAATGTCACGTCTTCCATAGCAACGATGTTAAAACGTGAAGGCGCCTGCATACTAAAGCTTGCATGTGATCCGCAAAAATTCGTTTCAAAATTAAAGTCCTTTGTGATCTCTTCTCCTTCACGCAGGTAATAGAGCCTGATATATCCCTGTGTTATAAATCCAATGCTCCTACAGACTTCGCCTTCCCTTAAAAAATGTTCTTTTCGCTTTAGCGTGCGCTGCTTTAGTACGGACTGCAGATCGTCCCAGGCGCCAGCCTCAAGCGTAACAAGCGAATCAATAAACTGTTTGAATAGCTCAGTCATGTAATTTCTTGATCTACATCAAGGGTGTGCAGCATGTTTCTTGATTCACATCAAGAATCCTTAGCCTGTCCCTGCCAACCTTTGTGTTATCAATTTAAAACAAAAACAATGACAACTAAAATCCTCAGGCTGTTGCAACTCGTGGTGTATCTGATCATCACAAGTCAACTTCTTTTCTACCTGCTCATTCTATCGGATTCACTGAAGCAAGTATCACTACCAAATTTTATCGAGCTTCGAAAAACGGTAGACATGCTTATGGAAAATCGTTTCCGCGTGATCTACTACACCGGGATCATTCTCACCTTGGCAGTATTTATCCTGTCAGCAAAGAAACCTGACTCTATCTTTTTTGTCACCACTTGTATTGCGCTCGTGTGTCTCATTATTGATGTTTCGATCGCCATGAAAGGAAATGTTCCGATTAACAAACTCATCAACGGCTATCTCCCGGGTGACACTTCGCAAGACTGGTCAGCGCTTCGCTTACAATGGTTGCAATTGATGAATATCCGCGGGGTTTTTATCGTAACCGGATTTGTCAGTCAGTTGGTAGGATTGATTTGGCAACCGAATGCCAACTGACGACTACTCCGACCTCAACGAACTCACGGGGTTTGCCACTGCAGCCTTGATAGCCTGAAAGCTAACTGTGACAATCGTAATAACGATTCCGCCAAGACATGAGATAGCAAACACCTCCCAGCGTAACGGCATTCGATAGACGAATTGCTGAAGCCAGGTATTCATAAAGTAATATCCAAGTGGAACTGCAATAACGCATGCGGTCAATACCAGCATGATGAACTCCTTCGACAGCATTTGCCACAGGTTGGCAACCGTAGCACCAAGCACTTTTCGAATTCCAATTTCTTTGGTGCGTTGCTCGACCGTGAATGCAGCGAGTCCAAACAAGCCGAGGCAGCTGATCACAATAGCGAGCGCACTAAACAAGGATGCAAGTTTTCCGATGCGCTCTTCAGCTGCAAACTTTGCTGCATAAGCTTCATCGGCAAACGTATAATCGAAGGGAGCCGATGGAACCAGTCTGGCGAACACTTTTTCGATTTTGCCGAGTGCATCATGCGTGCTGACTGCGGGATTAAGCCTAATATAGAGCCACTGCATATCGTCTCTCGAAAGAAATATGACAGACGGGTAAGTCACATCATAAGGAGACCCTTTCACCATGTCTTTTACTACACCAACAATCCTAAACGTTCCGCGATCCCTTCCTGGTGACCATTTTAAATATTCGCCCACCGGATCTTTGATGCCGAAAATTTTTGCGGCAGATTCATTGATAACAATCCCGGCTGTATCGCTGGCGAATTCACGCGAGAAATCCCTCCCTTCGAGAAATTCCCAGCCGATGGTCTTACCATAATCATAGGAAACGAAAATTGTGTTGAAAGCAGGTTCGTAAACTTTTTCCCCCCATGAAAATCCCGGGTTCCATCCCCTTGTATCCGTAATCGGATAGTTCGCCTCTGCGATATCAATTACGGCTCCGGTATTTTTCAATTCGTTTCTCAACACCTCATACTTGCCGCGAAAGTCAGGTGACGCAGCACGCAATCCGATCAGGCTTGACCGATCGTATCCTACCGGACGATTCTTGGCATATTGCAGTTGCTGATACACAATGATTGTTCCAATCGTTAGCAAAATGGAGACGGAGAATTGAACAACCACCAACACTCTTCGCGGGGTCGCTCCACGTTTCCCAGTTTTGAATGTCCCCTTCAAAACCTTGACTGGAGAAAATGACGATAGGTAAATTGCCGGATAAATCCCAGCGAGTAAACCAGTCACAAATACAAAAGTGAAAGTCATAAGCCAGAAGATGACTTCATCCACAGGGATGGAAATACTTTTCCCAGACACACTATTGAACCATGGAAGACTGAGCTGCACGATGGCCATGGCGATGCAAAATGCGAACACCGACACCATGAATGACTCGCCATAAAATTGCTGCACAAGTTGGCTCCTCAGCGAACCAATTGACTTGCGGATGCCCACCTCTTTTGCGCGCTTCTCACAACGTGCGGTGCTTAGGTTCATAAAGTTGATACATGCCAGCAGCAAAACGAAAACTCCGATGGCGCCATAATACCAGACCGCCACAAGGTTCTTACTCATCACAGGAAATCCATTCTCCCATTCTGAATAAAGGTGCCAGCGATTCATTGGATGAAGAAAGACTTCTGGCTTTTCTTCCTCGGCAGTTTCCTTACCAATATGATCGAGCATCGAATCTTTAACAACAGCGTTAATCTGCTCCAGCTCTGCTCCCTGTTTAAGCTGAACATAGATGTACATATGGTAATTGTCCCATGCATCAATCGATGCCCATCCATTCAGATAGCGATCAAGTGTTGCAAAATAGGATGCTTCGTGAAAGTGGGAGTTCTTTGGAATGTCTTCGTATACACCTGTTACTTTCAAATCCCAGGCAGCATCCATCGAGATAGTCTGCCCAACAGGATCAGCATCACCGAACAACTTCTGTGCGACTGTTGATGATAATAGAATCGAATTCATATCTCGCAGCCCATCGATCGTCCCGTGTTTCATACGCAGACTAAGCATCGCAGGTCCTTCGGGTTGAATAAAGAAACCCATTTCGGTAAATTTTTTTTCAACATTGGCAAGTACTCGCTCTTCCGTCCTTGCCCGCACCATGGCCACCCGCTCAAAGTGATTGCCGTACTCATTCTTTAGCAGCGTGCCGAGACCGGTCACCAGCGCTGTATTCACATATGTTTCTCCGCCCTGATTTTTTTTGCAGTAAACCTGCGCTATGCGGTTATAGTTGTCATGATATTTGTTAAACGATAGTTCATCATATATCCACAAACCGATCAAAATTGCCACCGACATTCCAGCAGCGAGTCCACCAATGTTGATGAGTGAGTAACCTTTATTTCGCAGCAGATTCCTCCAGCCAATTGTAATATAGTTCTTGTAGATGCTCATGCTTGTTGTATTTTGATTTGTGAACAATGGTCGAATGATTCCGGGCCGGAAAAGCAAAAGGACATCGATGATAAACCGGAGGTCGGCTCTCGTCTTTCCGTAATTCGACAGGCGCTCTTTGTACAGTTCAATAAGATCACCCTCGATGTACGGATGCATTGATTCATCGCAAAACCATCGGAAGAGCCGTATAAACAGACGCGGTGGTGAACTATTTCTTCTCATCAGATTCCAACGATGTTTGTTTTTAAGGCGATCTTAGGAATCGCACGGTAAAGACTCTCGCGTGTTGAGCGGGTGTATTCAATGGCCTTCTTTCCAAGTGCCGTTATTTGAAAATATTTTCTGGGCCGTCCCGCACGCTCTTCTGTTGACTCTCCATCCGATGACTCAATGTATCCCTTATCTTCAAGTCTCTTTAACGCAGTCTGAAGTGCACCCACACTGACACTCCTTCCAAGTCTGGTTTCAATTTCTTTTTTTATAGAAACACCATACGCTTCCCTATATAAAATGCCAACAGTCAGAATGACAACCTCTTCAAATTCACCAAGCTGGAATTTTTTCACGAGTAATAATTTCCTAATTGTAGTATTAAGAACCATGCCACTTAAAAAAAACGCTCTGAGCTTAGCGAAAACGCAGTTCGAATTGCTTGACATGTTCATCCTCGAACACTTTCATGCTGTAAGCGGGCAATGTTTTATGCACGAACCGGACCTCGGTGAATGCTGCAGCGGTTTTTGCCTAAGCTCATGCAAACAAAAAAGCTCTCAGGAACGAGAGCTTTATAATTTGTACAGGAAGTGCTTCTTTTAGGACTATTTCATCCAGCCTTCAACTTCCTCCAATGTCGGATTCTGCACGTCAAGCTTGAGTTTCTTTCTCATACCACACACATCATTGAAGAGTTTTGAAGCTTTCATTTCTTTCATCTGTGCTTTCGAAGTGATCCCGAGTTTCTGAAGCACCGGAACAAGTTCCGCACGAACACCTTCGAGATCATTTGTCGAAAGTGTGGATTGAGGATTGAGATCTTCCGCTTGCTCTGGTCGCATCTGCGGGAAGAAGAGCACGTCCTGAATTGACGGAGAGTTCGTCATGATCATCGACAAACGATCGATACCGATACCCAGTCCTGCGGTTGGCGGCATACCGTATTCCAATGCACGCAGGAAATCCTCATCGAGTGTCATCGCTTCTTCGTCACCGCGCTTTCCTAACTCTAACTGCTCCTCGAAACGCTGACGCTGATCGATCGGGTCGTTCAGTTCAGAGAATGAGTTTGCTATTTCCTTGCTGTTGCAGATCGCTTCGAAACGCTCAACAAGTCCCGGCTTTGTTCTATGCTTCTTGGCGAGAGGTGACATCTCCACCGGATAGTCCGTGATGAAGGTCGGCTGAATCAGGTTCGGCTCGCATTTTTCTCCAAAGATCTGGTCGATCAGCTTTCCTTTGCCCATGGTATCATCGAATGGCACGTGTAGTTTCTTGCAGGTCTCACGAAGTTGCTCTTCGTTCATCTCGGTGATATCAACACTCGTGAAATGTTTGATGGCTTCAAACATCGTGTAACGCTGCCATGGTCTTTGGAAGTCGATCACTTTATCGCCTACTGTAACCTTCGTTGTTCCATGAAGGTCGATCGCTACTTTTTCGATCATCTCCTCCACGAGGTCCATCATCCAGTAGTAATCTTTGTAGGCAACGTATAATTCGATCTGCGTAAACTCCGGATTGTGAAAACGCGACATGCCTTCGTTACGAAAATCTTTCGAGAATTCGTAAACACCATTAAAACCACCGACAATTAACCGCTTCAAATAAAGTTCGTTTGCAATACGGAGGTACAACGTCATGTCCAGCGTATTGTGATGCGTTTTGAAAGGTCGTGCAGCAGCACCACCATACAATGGCTGAAGAATTGGCGTCTCTACTTCGAGGTAATCTTTTGCATTAAGGTACTCACGCATCGAGTTCACGAGCTTGGTACGCTTGACGAAGGTCTCGCGCACGTGAGGATTCACCACGAGATCAACATAACGTTGCCTGTAGCGTTGCTCAGGATCGGTGAATGCATCGTGGCGCGTAACGTTGCCTTGCTCATCCACAGTCTCCTTCACGATTGGAAGCGGACGCAATGACTTGGCAAGGACAGTCAGGCTCGTCACGTGGATCGAGATTTCACCTGTCTGCGTTGTGAAGCCGTAGCCCTTCACACCGATGATATCACCGATGTCAAGCAATTTCTTGAATACTGTATTGTAAAGCGTTTTGTCTTCTCCCGGGCAGATGTCGTCTCGTCTGACGTAAATCTGGATCCGGCCTGTTTCGTCCTGCAATTCTGCAAACGCAGCCGAGCCCATGATCCTGCGACTCATGATACGGCCGGCAATCGAGATCTGGCGATAATCGCTCTTCTGGCGTTCGTAGTTCGTAAGGATTTCCTTTGCCGAAGCATTGACTTCAAACAATTCTGCCGGATAGGGATTGATCCCTAACTTCTCAAGTTCTTCTTTGCTTTGCCTGCGGATGCTTTCCTGTTCGCTAAACGCCATAATGTTGAAAATTCAGGTGCAAAAATAAGGGAATCTGGCGGAGGTAAAAATGTGGGAAAGACTTATTGTGCAACGCACTGGGCGGCTAGTTCCAGGTTACAGGTCTCAAGTCGCAAGCAGGTCAAGACCCATACCGCGAAACCTGCAAATCTGAAACTTGCAAACCTGCGACTATTTAGGGCTGCAAGCTACAAGCTTCAAGCTGCAAGCCATTCAGCGGCACACGAGGGCTTGAAGCTTGAAGCTTGGGGCTTGAAGCTTTATTTTTTCTTCCTCCTCGCCAACTCTTTCCGAATCATCGTCAGTTCGCGGCTGCTTTGGCCGGCTACGGATGTGTTTTCGGCCGCTCTCCGGAAGAGGTAAGGCATCACGGAACGAACTGGACCGTAGGGAACATACTTGGCTACCTTATAGCCTTCTTTCGCGAGGTTGAAGGAGATGTTATCGCTCATGCCGAAAAGTTGTGCAAACCAAACGCGCTTGTCGTCACGTTTGATTTTGCGTTCAGCCATAAGTTTGGTCAGGTATAGATTACTGTACTCGTTGTGAGAACCACACATAAATGCAATTTTGTCAATGTGGTCGACACAGAACAGAAGTGCTTCGTTAAACGCCTTGTCGCTGGCCACTTTCGTTTCCTGGATCGGACTTGGGTAGCCAATCTCGGCTGCGCGTGCGCGTTCTTTTTCCATGTACGCACCACGAACGATTTTTGCCCCGAGGTAATAATTGTTTTGGACCGCCTTCTCATACGCCTTCTTCAGGTTCGAGAGGGATGCGGTGCGATAGAGCTGATAGGTATTGAATACAATAGCTTCTTCCTTATTGTAAAGGGCCATCATTTCCTCAGCTAGCATGTCAATGGGCTCCTGGATCCACGTCTCTTCGGCATCGACCAGGATTGGAACTTTGTACTGGTAAGCCGCACTGCACAGTTTGTCGACACGGGCACGTACACGCTGAAACGCAGCGATCTCTTCGTTCGAAAGTTTCGAGCCGATCTGGATTTTTTCGAGAAGTTCGGTGGATCCAAGACCGGTCACTTTAAAAACAGAGAACGGAATAAATTTTGACTTTCCGGCCTTCTCGATGGTCTTCACTATCTCTTTGGTGGTAGCATCGAAACTGGCTTCTGAATCTTCACCTTCTACAGAATAGTCGAGGATGGTGCCGACACCGAAATGACCGAGCTTCTGGATAACGTCTTCACTGTCTTCGATGCTGATGCCACCTACAAAATGATCAAAAACCGTTTTCCTGATAATTCCTTCGATTGGCAACCGCAGATTGAGCGCTAGTTTTACACTGCCCTGGACCATGGCAGAAATCCATGGGTGGTTGACGGTGGAGAAAATGAAATGCGCTTTTTTTAGTTCTTTATCGGATTTGTACGAAAAAGCGTTTGCGGTGTCTTCGAAGGAGATTCTCGGTTCTGATTCCATAATGAAAAGGTGCGCAAATATAGAAATTGGAATAATTCCAGGCGAAAACGTTTACATAATATGATTTTGTTAATGTCGCCAGCCCGATAAGTGTTTAAATGCCGAATGTTGAGGAGTGAATAAGAATGGCGGAGTAGATTTCTCGGCCTGCCAACTCCCCCGCGGGCAAACCGTCATCCAGAGCGGGCACGTGTGATGGCTTTGCGCGAGCGAAGGATCTGAAAGCCGCACACATCGTCTAAACTACCGCAGACGAATCTGTTAGTTTTTAATAACTTTCAACCAAGAACACTCAGTCAATGCCAGATAATTTAGTTTTCGCAACCGATCCTTCTATCCCTCTAAGGAACTTTTTAGAGAAGAAAAATTACAGTCGTGTTTCCGTGCTTACGGATGAGAATACGCTAAAGCATTGTTATCCGCTTATCGCGCCAGCGCTGGCTGAGCACAAGATGATCTCCATCCTTTCAGGGGAAGAGCATAAATCCATTGATACATGCGTGAAGATCTGGGATGCGATGACCGATCATGCTCTCGACAGGCATTCTGTTCTGATTGTTCTGGGTGGTGGCGTTCTTGGCGACATGGGTGGATTCTGTGCGGCAACGTTCAAGCGCGGAATTGATTTCGTGTTGATCCCTACCACGCTCCTTTCGCAAGTTGACGCGAGCATCGGTGGTAAACTTGGCGTGGATTTCAATCACTTCAAAAATCATATTGGCGTATTTCAAACACCTGCATTGACAGTTTTGCACGCGGGCTTTTTAAAAACGCTTTCCAGTCGTGAGAAGCGTTCGGGTTTTGCGGAGATCATCAAGCATTGCCTGATTTCCGACAAGAGAATGTGGGAGGTGGTTCGAAGTCGAGCGTTCGAGAATCAGGATTGGGATGAATTGATCCGACATTCCGTTTCCTTTAAGGAAAGGGTTGTGACGGAAGACCCGCGCGAAAAAGGTTTGCGCAAGATCCTTAACATGGGCCATACGATCGGTCACGCCATTGAAACCTTCCTGTTGAACTCAGGAAATAAAGTGCTGCACGGACAAGCGATTGCGGCAGGATTAATTACCGAGAGCTGGCTCTCGAAAGAACGCGGGTTAATTTCAGCGGATGACTTCAACCGCATTAAGGATTACATTCTTTCTGTGTTTGGAAAAATCACCATCGCATCCAACGATGACGAAGCGATTGCCGTGCTGACATTACAGGATAAGAAAAATCAGGGGAGTAAAATTCTTTCCGTGTTGCTTGACGGAGTAGGAAACGCTCGGTGGGACTGTGAGATAACTAAGGAAGAGGTAAAAAGTGCTCTATCAATTTACCGTTCCCTTTAGCTAAACATAGTGCACTTCTGAATCATCAAAAACCGGTCTGGCTTTTGGTTCAGTCTTGATAGTTTGCTTGATGCGCTCAGTTCCTTTGCTGATAAAACGCTTAGTTTTTTCCTTACGAGTGCCTGTTAGTAACCAGGCCGCAAGTAAGGCACTTGACGCAAGGCCAACTCCAATTACGATTTTGCTGGTTGTACTCATATATACAAATAACTCTATTTTTCGTTTAAATGTTTCATCGCGCTCTGAAAAAATCTTTTTCGTAATGTAATTTGCCCGTCTTAAATCTTCACAACTCTTGACCGACTCCATCACTCTCAGAAAGCACTCCGTACTGCTGGGTATTGCAACAACCTTGCCATCGTCAAAAAGCATTAGCAATCGCGTACTCATCATAAACGCGCTCGCCAATGGGGGATCTTCATTGCACAATCTCTCGGATGCTAACGATACGCAACTCATGTTACGCCTCGTGAACTCAAGTTCAGCTGAGATTGATGTTGAAGACGCAGGCACTACGATGCGGTTTCTCACTGCATATTTTACAGTGAACAATCAGCAAAAAATAATGACAGGCAGCCATCGTATGAAGGAACGTCCGATAGGAATTCTCGTTGACGCCTTACGTTCGTTAGGAGCTGATATTGAGTATCTCGGTATTGATGGATATCCTCCTCACCGGTTGAAAGGATTTCCAAAGCAGAAAACCAACGCCATTAAAATTCGTGGTGACGTGAGTAGTCAATACATCTCTGCATTGATGATGGTTGGACCTAAACTTCCTCAAGGACTTTCGCTGGAACTCGAAGGAAAAATCGGCAGTCGTCCATACATTGAAATGACGGCATCGCTGATGAGGCAGTTTGGAGTACAACTTGATTTTACGGGGAACAAAATAAAGATCGAGCCGCAGCAGTACAAGGCTACCGAGTACACCGTAGAATCCGACTGGTCTGGTGCAAGCTATTGGTATTCGTTCGCTGCACTTGCTGAGAAAGCTGAGATCGTTCTTCCAAGAATTGCATTGACATCGCTGCAGGGCGATCGGGCTATCGCAGACATCGCTGAACAATTCGGGGTGATTTCCACGGCAGGTCCGAACCAAACCATTACGCTAACGAAAGGCAGTTCCAAAAACGAACTTCGCTGGGATTTTACACATTGTCCTGACCTCGCCCAGACTGTTGCTGTCATCTGCGCAGCAAAAGGCATCAAAGGATTTTTCACCGGACTTGAAAGTCTTCGCATTAAAGAAACCGATCGCATTGCAGCACTTCAGAATGAGCTCCGAAAAATCGGTGCGGATCTGATTGAAGATGATCCGGCCCACTGGCGATTGATTCCTTCAACTTCTCTTCCAAAAAAGGCAAGCTTCAACACTTACAAGGACCACCGCATGGCGATGGCGTTCGCTCCTCTGGCAACGCTGATAGACGAAGTCGAAATAGAAAATCCGGCTGTGACGAGAAAGAGTTACCCTACGTTTTGGGAAGATGTGAAGGGGATGGGGTTTGCGACCTAGAAGCTGGTTGCCAGTTGCCGGGAAGCCGGGGGCCGGGATGGCAGGTGGCAGGTTGACAAGTTGCAGGTTAAAAGTTGGGCTGATTGCTGGGAGCCTGGCTCCTGGTACCCGGCTCCGCCAGGTAGAGATCTCCGCGTTTCATTTCAAAGGCAAGCTGTTTAGGTACTCAATCGCGCTGAGTAGTCGGCTTCCGTACCAGGAGAACATTTCTCCGTCCACGAGCAAGATCTTCGCTTGTGGTAAGATCGCTTGTAGTTCTCCGATGTGTTTTTCTTTGAACGGATAGGGTTCGGAGGAAAGAAAGACGACTTCTGGGGCAAGGGATTTGAGTTCGTCATTCGATAATTCCGGGTAGCGCGAATCTTTCGGAAGAGAATTCTTCAAGCCAATTCTTTCCAGGATGTCATTGATGAATGTATTTTGACCTGCAGCCATCCAGGGCTTTCGCCAGATGAGGTAGAGGACGTTTTGAGCTGGACGTTTTCGTATGGACTGGAAACCAGCCCTGATTTGTGAGGCGATTTGCTGAGCTGTTTCACGTTTATCAACAAGCTCCCCCACTCGTTCGATCATCTCAACCGAATCGTCAAGCGAATAAATTTCACTCATCCAGACGGGATATTTTTTCGCAAGTGCTTCAATTCCATCTTTGATGTTCTCTTCGCGATTACCGATAATCAAGTCAGGCTTGAGTTGATCAATGAGATCAAGGTGGAAATTCTTTGTTCCTCCCACAATTGTTTTTTGACGAAGCCAATGCGCTGGATGAATACAATATTTCGTGATGCCGACAACCTCCTGATCGAGGCCGAGATGGTATAGTAATTCAGTTTGGGATGGAACGAGGGAAATGATGCGGGAGGGAAGAGCCGGAAGCAAAATCCGGTTTCCCATTTGATCAATAAACGTACGGGATTGGCTCACGCCAGAAAGGTACAAAAACAACGCGCAGAGCAGACAAAGAAAAGACCCTCTCTATAAAAACTCTGCCACCCTGCGCGTATTTTTTATTCAACCACAGAAGGTTGAAATATCTGGTTTGGAACGCTGACGATAAACGTTGTTCCCTGTCCGGGTGTTGATTCAACTTCAATCGTTCCTTTCAATTTCTCTACTGTATCCTTAACAATAAATAGTCCAAGTCCGGTTCCCTGAGATTGGGTTGTTGCCCTGAAAAATAAATCAAAGATCCGGTCACGGTACTGAGGTTCGATTCCTATGCCATTATCCGCGAAGCGAAGTTCGCAAACCTCTTCGTTGATATTAACAGTAACGCGAATGAAAGGTTCATTCTTGCGATGATCAAAATATTTTACAGCATTGGATAAAATATTCCCAACAATGGATTTAAGTCTTACAGCATCGGTATACAGCTCATTTTTAGCTTCCACCTTCAGGTAGATTTTGATCTTGCTGTCATCGAGCAGCGAATGAAGGCTGGCAAGAGCTTCATTGATCACCTCTTGAACATCAATCTTCTCACGTTGGACGGCCAGCTTGTCATTCCTGAAGAAATTGTTCATCTCTTCTATGAGCGAGTCCAAGCTAACAAGGCTTTGTTTCACCAGGCCGATGTATTTGTCTTTTTCGCTGCTGCTTGCATTCTCTGCCAGAGTAATCAGGCCAATGGCCGACATTAGCGGAGCCTTGAGATCATGCGTGGTTTTATAGATGACCTGATCGAGTTGCTGATTAGTCTTCTCGAGGGCCTTCAATTTAGAGCGCTTCGAGGTGATGTCATGCAACCGCAACACCAGACCGTTAATGTTCTGCTTGTCCAGATAATTTGAAACGTGAACATCGAAGTAGACCGGACTACCGCCCATCATCAAACTGATTTCCTCCTGATACGAGGTTTCCGTTTTTTGCCGGACGCACTCGCGCCACTTTTCGACACGATCGGCACTGACAAATGAAAAGATGCTTTGCCCAAGCACACGGATGGGCTCAATGTTGTACGAGCGCTTAACGGAGGAAGAAACGTACCTGATCTTTAAATCCTGATCTGTGATGATGAGAATATCATTGGAATTTTCAACCAATTCCCTGAATAACCCTTCATTATCCATACACCAACTAAAAAATTAAAACCAACAACTATAGACTAGAGAGGGGGGCAAAGGGTCAAAGCAGGATTGCCATACTCGACAACTGGCTTGACACTTTTAGATTAGACGCGTTTACGGAAGCCTGGTTTAATTCAAATTTCAGTTTTCCGTCAATTACTTTGAAATTGATGCAACTGCCTTTTTGGCCAAGGCCGTTTCCATCTGTGATAGTTAAAATGGATTTGCCTGTTGTGCTTGTCCTAACCTCATCAAAATCACGGTTTTTGGACTTCCCAACGTACACAACCTGACAACCTGCGGCTTCTTCGGCCGAGCCAAGTTTTTTAATTACATACTTCTTGCTGCCTTTTGGTTTTCCATCATACCATTTCTGCAGCGTGGTGAAAACATTTTCGTCACCAATTACGCCTACAACAAATTCACCAGCGGTAGCCTCATCCGGCCACTGAACGTACTTTACAAAATTAAAAAGCATCGCAGCGTGAATTTCATGAGTCGGGCGCTCCTGCGCGTTTACGATGCCCGAGATAAACACTACTAAAGCCAGGACTACAAACACTTTTTTCATACTCTTCGGATTGGTGGATAGTGCTAATCTAACGATTTAAAAGGAAAAAACCCCATCCCGATTGCTCAGGAGTGGGGTTTCCAAACAACCCATTAAATCAATATCGCCATTGAAGAAAGCGCGCCAGACACTTTAAGATTTGCTGTCTCAAGTGCTTTTTGGTTTAGCTCGAACTTCAATTTATTATCTACAGTTTTGAAATTAATACCACTGCCCTTTGAACCTAAGCCGTTCTTGTCAGTGATCACCAGAGTGCCTTTACCCTGAACTTTTGAGTTTACATTGTCAAATTCACCGCTCTTGGTCTTGTCGATAAATACAACGTGACAATCGGTAACATCGGCTGCGCTGTTGAACTTCTTAATCACATAGGTTTTTGAACCGCGTGGCTTGCCACCATACCATGTGTTAAGTGTATTATATACGTCTGCATTTCCAATCACGCCAATTACGAATTCGCCAGACGCTGTGTGGTCAGGCCATTGAACATACTTGGTGAAGTTGAAAACCATCATTGAGTAAACTTCATGGATCGGTCTCTCTTGTGCGCTCGCACTGCCTACAAATACTAGGGCCGCGAAAACAAAAATTAACTTTTTCATAACGGGGAAACTTTGGTGTTGTTTGTTTGTTTGTTGACACAAAAATAGGCTCCCCATATCTAGTATAGGAAGCCTAACAGCCGCTCAACCTTAGCGATGTAAGGTTTTGCGCTACAATTATTTAATATACCTGAAGTCGTGCCCCGGTTTTAGCTGTAAAAGGACCTCATAAATCAGATTTATAACGTTTTCCACGTCTTCTTTATGTACCATTTCCACAGTGGTGTGCATGTATTTAAGCGGCAGTGAGATAAGTGCACTGGCCACACCTTCAGCAGAGTAAGCAAATGAGTCTGTGTCAGTACCGGTTGATCGTGAAACTGCCTGTCTTTGGAATGGAATCTTGCGTTTTTGAGCCGTTTCAATGATCATTTTCAGCACATTATTCTGAACAGCCGGGCCGTAGCACACTACCGGACCAAGTCCAGCTTTCAGGTTTCCACTCTCCTTCTTATTATACATCGGAGACTGCGTGTCGTGCGTTACGTCCGTAACAATGGCCAAATCTGGTTTCAGTCTCCGGGAGATCATTTCAGCACCTCTTAAACCAATTTCTTCCTGTACTGAATTGACTACATATAGGCAAAAAGGCAGTTTTTTCTTGTTTTCGCTCAGTCTACGGGCAACTTCTGCGATCATAAATCCGCCCATACGGTTATCCAGCGCGCGACCTACGAGCCACTTTTTGTTCATTTCCATAAGCTCATCTTCAAATGTAATGACGCAGCCGACATGAACGCCCATGGCCTCCACTTCCTTCTTAGACTCCGCTCCTATGTCGATATGGATGTTCTTTAATGAGGGAGCCTCCTCTTTTGCTGCATCCCGCACGTGAATGGCAGGCCATCCGAAGACTCCCTTAACAATGCCATTCGCAGTTTGAATATTGACACGCTTGGAAGGAGCAATCTGATGGTCCGATCCACCGTTTCGTTTCACATAGATGTACCCATCTTCGGTGATATAATTTACAAACCATGAGATTTCGTCCGCGTGGCCTTCGATTACCACTTTATATGGAGCCTTCGGGTTGATCACACCCACCGCAGTTCCATAAACGTCTACAATCGTATCATTGACATACGGTCTGAGATAGTCCAGCCACAACTGCTGCCCCGGAGATTCGAAGCCAGTGGGGGATGCGTTATTTAGATAGGAGTACAGGAAATCCTTTGACTTTTTATCCATAAAAAATTTAAGATTTTAGATTTTAGATTTTAGATTTTTAAGTACGGCTAACGTATCTGTGTCTTTACAATCATTTTTAAATAATGTTTGAAATTTTCGAATGGACCAATCTTAGAAGTTTCAGTACTCCAAATCTTAAATCTCAAATCTAAAATCTCAAATCATCTCTAGCATCATATTTTCTCAATGACGCGAACGTCACTACAACGGAATATTCCCATGCTTTTTCTTCGGCAACTTCGCAGCTTTGTTTTGAAGCATGTCAAAGGCGCGTATTAATTTTTCGCGGGTCTGTTCCGGGTAAATGACTTCATCAATATAACCGCGGTGTGCTGCGCGATACGGATTCGCA
>DASWTM010000134.1:0-50184 GCA_036402115.1 Chryseosolibacter sp. | reverse complement strand
CCCCAGGCTATACACCACCATGAATAACAATGTGGGGGTCAATGTTTTCATTACCTGCCTGCTGTAGGCGTGAAAGATCAAAGAAAACCAGGTCTTGGGGTTGTATTTAACCATATAAAAATTTGAGCGCCCTAAGTAAAGCCAAGAATTAAACTTTTCCAACCGCAACCTCCAGGCGGGTTTGGCCGTTTCAATTCAATATAATATCTTAGTAATATCATTTTAATATCACTTTTATGAACAAGGAAAAAGCTTATTCTCCGATGTCCGGCTATTTGATGCTGTTCATCGTGGCAATCATGTTTATTGGAAGTATCTGGGGATTGATCGCGCTACGCAACGCATGGTTTATCCTTCCGCTAACCCTGTCCATCCTGTTCATGCCCGGATTCTTTTTTGTAAATCCAAACAACTCAATGGTTCTTGTGTTATTTGGCGACTACAAGGGAACGGTAAAGGAGAACGGATTCTATTGGGTAAACCCGTTCTTTAGCAAAAAGTCGATATCGCTAAGAGCGCGGAACTTCGACAGCGAAAAGATCAAAGTTAATGACAAGGTGGGAAACCCGATCCAGATTGGTGTTATCCTGGTGTGGCAAGTGAGCAATACGTTTAAGGCAGCGTTTGATGTCGACAACTATGAAACATTCGTAAAACTTCAAACGGATTCGGCTGTGCGCCTTCTTGCCGGCCAGTATGCGTATGACAATTTTGATAATGATCAGGAAATCACGCTCCGTTCAGGCAATGAAGAAGTGAATCATGCGCTGGAAGAAAATCTGCGAAACCGCCTTGACATGGCGGGTATTCAGGTTATTGAAGCGCGCATCGGCCACCTCGCGTATGCTCCAGAAATTGCAGGCGCGATGCTCAGAAGACAGCAGGCTGCGGCTGTGGTCTCGGCCCGTTACAAAATTGTTGAAGGCGCAGTGAGCATGGTGCAAATGGCACTTGACCATCTTGCCAAGCAAAACATCATTGAACTTGATGAAGAACGGAAAGCTGCCATGGTGAGCAACCTGATGGTAGTCCTATGCTCGGACAAGGATGTCGCACCGATTGTTAACACGGGAACACTAAACCACTAACGGTATGGCTACTCCCTACTTTGAAGAAGTTCAACGTATGCGCGACAACCGGTGGCTGATTACATTTATCTTTGCCGTTGCCATTCTCTCAACACTTCCGCTTGTGTATGCGTTGTACTGGCAGATTGGGCAAGACGTCCCTTTTGGCGAAGAGCCTATGAAAAATGGGCAGCTGATTGTCATGACGCTATTCGTGTTTACTGCGGTAGCCGGGATGATGTTTATTTTGTTTGCGTTGAAGTTGGAAGTGCGTATCGATGAGCAAGGGATTCATTATCGTATGTTTCCAGTGAAGTGGGAATGGCGGGTTGTCGGACCAACCGAGATCGTTCACTATGAATTTGCGGATCGATACAGATTATTTGAAAGTGGAGGGATTGGGCACCACCGAAATATTTTCAAGAACACCAGGTCATTTCGTATCTGGGGAGGAAAACATATGACAATAAAGTTTAGGGATGGTCATCGTTTGTTGTTGGGAACCCGAGATCCGATTGGAATGGAATGGGCGATGCGCAAGCTGATGAAGAAAATTTAATATACGATGGCGCAGAAAAAACCATTTGTCTTACGTCTTGATCCGGAAGTGCTGAAAGCAATTGAAAAGTGGGCCGCGGATGAGTTCAGAAGTTCAAACGGCCAGATTGAATGGATTATTCATAAGGCGTTGAGAGATAGCGGCAGATTAAAAACTAAGGGCAAACAAGAATAAATTCAAGATTAAGATTATTTTCGCATCCCTATGAAGCAATTTTCTTTTATTCACATCCTCCTTCTCATTCTGATGCTGGTCGTCTACCATTGTTCGCATGCACAGGACTATGTTGTTCCTCTGCGTGGCGACACACTGTATGGAAGCGTACGGCCAACGGGCGTGGGGCCGAATCAACGTGTTCAGGTGAGCCCTGAAAATGGCAAGAAAAAATCGTTTGGTGTGGTTGAGGTTCGTGAATTCAAATATAAAGATGAAGTTTACCGCCCCGTCAAAGGATTGGAGGGCTACACGTTTATGAAATTGATTCGCGATGGATACTTGGCCTTATACGGTTTCCAGCCCGCAAATCAGTCATCTTACGATGGCAGGTTTTTGCTTCGAAAAGATGGTAGCGGTTTGGAGGTACCGAACCTGACATTCAAAAAATCATTGGCTAAGTTCCTCAGTGATTGTCCAACTGTGACAGCAAAGGTAGAGGCTGGAGAATTAAACAAGCGCGATCTGAACGCAATTGTGGATGAGTACAACAATTGCGTAACTAAGAATACGACCACCGTAGCCGTTGAAATCCAAAAGCTGAATCCGCTCGATGCGTTAGAACAGAAGGTGAAGGCTAAAGAAGAATTTTCTGGCCGATCGGATGCGCTCGACATGATTGCTGAAATCAAGAAGAAGGTTCAGGCGCGTGAGAAGGTTCCGAACTTCATGCTCGAGGGTTTGAAAAATGCGCTGTCCTCGCAGTCGGATCTTGCCACTGACCTTGACACTGCACTCAAGGAATTAACCCGATAGTCAGAGGGTAATGTGTTTAGAGTGTTAAAGTGTTAAAGTAATCTCGCCATTGGGGATCTTCTCAAAGCCTGGCCAACCTTAGCACCTTAACACATTAACGCATTAACACCTGAATGGCGATTCGAATATTTATGCTAATTTGAGGAGCATGAATAATTTCGAAGTCGACCCGGATATTTCTAGGGCAAAAACAATCTCGACCGACATTTATCTTAATCCCGATTACTTTGAGCGCTCGAAGGAAAAAATTTTTGCGCGCACGTGGCAGTTTGCAGGTGACATTGACCGCGTGAAAGAACCTGGGTGGGTTACGCCAGTTAACCTGCTTGAAAGCTATCTGAATGAGCCACTCGTGCTGACACGCGATAAGAATGGAGACGTGCACTGCCTGTCCAATGTATGCACACATCGCGGAAATTTGCTTGTGGAGAAACCGTGCAAACTGAACGACATTCGCTGCAAATATCACGGCAGAAGATTTGGTCTCAATGGAAACTTTCTGTCGATGCCGGAATTCAAAGAGGTTGCCAATTTTCCATCGCCTGAGGATAACCTCACCAACCTTCCGATCTTCCAATGGGGCAAATGGATTTTTACAAACCTCACGCAAGATGTTGATCCGCAGCCGTTCTTTAAAGAAATGATGCAGCGCGTGGGCTGGATGCCGTTCGATCAATTTGTTTATCGCCCTGAGTTTTCGAGAGATTATATCCTGGATGCAAACTGGGCGCTTTATTGTGAAAACTACCTCGAAGGATTTCACATTCCGTTTGTTCACGCTGGGCTGAATGCTGTCATCGATTATGGGAATTACACAACGGAATTATATACGAATTCGGTGCTGCAAATAGGTTTCTCAAAAGATGATGACTTTATTTTTGATCTCCCGAAAAGTTCAGTCGATTACGGAAAGAAAATTGCCGGCTACTACTTCTTCGTGTTCCCAAACATGATGTTCAATTTTTATCCGTGGGGTTTGTCGATCAATTATATCCAACCGCTGGGCTTATCCAGGACAAAGGTTTCTTTCCTCTCGTATGTGTGGGACGAAAACAAATTGCGCCAGGGTGCAGGTGCAAATCTTCACCAGGTCGAAATGGAAGATGAAGATGTGGTGCAGAATGTTCAGAAAGGAATTCGGTCAAGGTTTTATAAGCACGGCAGGTATTCGGTCACGCGTGAGACCGGAACGCACCATTTTCATCGACTGCTTTCTAAATTTCTGAACAGCTGATGTCGAACGGTAAGCTCGCCCCTACCCTTGGACTATGGACGTGCGTTTCCATTGTTGTGGGTGGGATAATTGGCTCCGGCATTTTCATGAAGCCGGCTAGCATGGCTAGTCAGCTTGGATCACCAGAACTTCTGCTTCTTGTCTGGGTGGGTGCCGGTATCATCACACTGTTTGGCGCGCTGAGCAATGCAGAGGTTGCAGCGATGATTCCCGAGACCGGTGGTCAATTTGTTTTCTTCAAGGCAATGTATGGCGACTTCTTCGCCTTCCTATATGGATGGGCTGCGTTTGCAGTTTTTAACACAGCCGGGAATGCATCCATCGCTTACGTGTTGGGAACCTACACGGAATATTTCGTCACGCTTCCACGCTTCGATGCGGAACTTGTCAATCGTATCAGCTTCAGTATCCCGTTTATCGGGAAAATTTTTCCGCTCGAGAATTTCGGTGTAAAAGCAGTGACTATTCTTATCGTGCTCGGGTTGACCCTTATCAACTACAGAAGTACGCGTTCGGGAGGTAACATCCAGGTTATTTTCACCTTCCTCAAAATTCTGGCCATGGCGATCATCGTCTTCGGTTTGTTGTTTTCTCCCGAAGGAAACATTGGCAACCTTTTTAATGATTCACAAATTATTCAGCCTGAAGGCTGGGCATTCCTGGCGGCCTTTGTCGCTGCACTCTCCGGAGCGTTCTGGGGTTACGATGGGTGGAATAATATCACTTTCGTTGCTGGTGAGATCAGAGATCCGCAGCGCAATATCCCAAGGAGTCTGCTTACAGGACTACTAGTGTGTATTGTGACGTACGCGCTGGTTACGATTGCTTATGAACTGGTGCTGCCCATTGACAAAATCGCCTCCTCAGCAATGGTCGCCTCAGATGCAGCAACCGTTGTGTTAGGCGCGGCCGGTGGAGGAATTATTGCCTTAATGGTTATCATTTCAACATTTGGCACCACAAACGCAAATGTTCTCGCCACCGCGCGCGTAACGTTTGCGATGGCACGTGACAAACGCTTTTTCGATTTCGCTGGGAAGGTGCACCCAAAGTTCAATACACCGGGTAATGCATTGCTGTTACAGGGCCTTTGGACCTCCATGCTTGTTATCAGTGGATCTTTCGATATGCTCACGGACATGCTGATTTTTGTGAGTTGGTTTTTTTATGGCATGAGTTCTCTTGGCGTGTTCGTACTTCGCTACAAAATGCCTGATCGCGAAAGGCCATACCGCGTCTGGGGATACCCGGTGGTCCCTGCGATATTCGTCAGCTTCACATTCTTTTTTCTGATTGCAACGTTAGTGAGCGACATTCATTCTTACCAAACTGGAAAAGCAGTTTTGATCAACTCGTTGCTTGGTGTGTTACTCACCTCAATGGGAATTCCGCTTTACTGGTATTTTAAGAAGCGTAGTGTGAGCTATAACGGTTGAGAAAAGTAACTAAAATGCGGGAGCCGATGGCAGCAGTTTCGTTTAGATTTTTCAACACCTGATAACTGATCACTCACTATGTATCAAATGAAAAAGCCCCGCGATAGCTCCGCTCCTCCGTGGTCTCTGTCGTTTGGATTTATTCTGGCAAAGGCAAGTTGACATCCGGGGCAGTAATTGAAGCAGGCCACGCTACTTTCGGATTGTAAAGCAGTTCGCCCTTCACAACTTCCAGAGGCGATTCAAAATTGTTATCGTAGATCTTACCTGTTCCCAGACCTTGCGGAATCGTGACATCATAGTTTGCGGTAAATTGTGCTATGGCATTTAAGCCAATACTGGATTCAAGTGAAGAGGTGAGCCACCAACCAATCTTCCTTTCTTCGGCAAGCCTGATCCATTCCTGGCAGGCTTTGATTCCTCCGTGTAACATCGGCTTTAATACAATAAAATGTGGTTTCACCCGATCAAGAAGTTCAGTCATGTCGCGAACTGTATGCCTGCCGATAAGTTCTTCATCCAACGCTACGGGTATTGGCGACTTACGACAAAGCTCTTCGAGGTGCGGGCTGCCAGCTTTTATGGGTTGTTCGATGGAATGAACTCCAAACCGCGCAAGTTGCTCAAGTTTATACAAGGCGTCATCAACCTTAAATGCACCGTTTGCATCGAGTCGGATCACAATGTTTTCGCGGAAATATCGCTTTCGAATGTATTGGAGAACATCGCACTCACGGTCAAAGTCAAGTCCACCGACCTTCAGCTTGATACAATTATATCCTTCTGAAACCTTGGTGCTGATCTGACCCATCTGAAAGTCCATGTCTCCCATCCAAATAAGGCCATTGATGGGGATACGTTTGCCTACCAGAAATTCATTTTCGAATATAACTCTCCTTCCACCATTCTGGAGATCAAGCAAAGCGGTTTCAAACGCAAAAATGATGGAAGGGAATTCTTGTGGGATGAAGTCGCGGACGTTATCCCACGAAACATTGGAATGATCAAGTGAATTAAAAGCCGCGATGATTGTGTTGAGCCGCTCGCCAAAATCCGGAATGGCGTCTTCGCTTAATCCTGGCAGTGGGCCTGCTTCACCTAGGCCGAATGCATTTGTCTCCCTATCGGTAATTTTGATAAACCAGGATGTCTTATCCCGCATCAGACCACGTGAGGTTCTGGCTTTAAAATTGAATTCAAATACACGACTAAAATACGTGGCGTGAAGAGACATAGTTAAGGCGAAAATAGTGCAAAGTACGAGAACTATTTACATTTGCACTTTGCAAAATCTCATGCTCAACATTAACGACTACCGTTACGATCTGCCTGATGAAAGAATAGCACTGTATCCCCTGCAGCAACGCGATCAATCAAAGTTATTAGTCTATCGCAAGGGACAGCTACACCATTCAAGCTTTGCCGATATCGTTGATTTCTTGCCTGATAATTCATTCCTGTTTTTTAATGACACGAAAGTAATACCCGCGCGAATTCATTTTAAGAAAGAGACCGGTGCGGAGATCGAGATATTTCTCCTATCTCCCCTTAGGCCATCCTCAATTGTAGCCCAAGCCATGGTCGCTTCAAATAAAACAAGCTGGACCTGTACCATTGGCAACCTAAAGCGGTGGAAAGAAAATTCTTACTTAGAAAAAACATCCAACGGAATCACGTTGCGTGCCGACCTGGTCGATCGAAATGCAGGTGTTGTTAATTTTTCGTGGGCTGGTAATCATTCGTTTGCAGAGGTGATATCACTCGTTGGTGAAACTCCGCTACCTCCTTATCTGAAGAGGAAGGCTGAAAGCAGCGACCGCGATCGATACCAAACGATTTACTCTCACTATGAAGGCGCAGTAGCCGCGCCAACTGCCGGACTGCATTTCACCGATCACGTGTTCGAAAAACTAAAACGAAAGAATATCGATCACGACTTTCTGACGCTTCATGTCAGTGCGGGTACGTTTCAACCTGTAAAAACAGATGACGTCAGTCACCATATCATGCACCGGGAGCAAGTAATCGTCACGAGAAAAAATCTAGAGTCGCTGCTACAACGAGATAAGTTTATCATTCCGGTAGGTACAACGTCCATGCGCACACTGGAAAGCATTTACTGGTATGGTGTGAAACTTTTGCACGACCCGAATGCACCTTTCCACATTGGGCAAGATGATCCTTATCTAGAGCAACAACTTCTTCCGACCGCAGTTGAAGCGGTAGAGGCAGTCAGAAAAAGGTTTGACGACCATCAACTTGATGCCCTCGGGGGAGAGACCGCTATTTTTATCAAACCCGGATATCAGTTCCGTATCTGCCGCGGCCTGATTACCAACTTTCACCAACCCGCGTCAACGCTGATGCTACTGGTCGCAGCCTTTGTGGGTGATGACTGGCGCAAGATCTATCAGTCGGCACTTGACAATGATTACAGATTCCTGAGTTTTGGAGATAGTTCGTTGCTGTTGCCAGATTAGAATGTACGCTTGATTGACCTGAACACCCGTAGCCCTCATGCGGTGGGAAACCTCATGCAAAAGGTAAAGTAAAATAGAATATCGAACACTCAACACTCAATGTCGAATGTAGAAATTGGTACCTCTACTACTCAGTTGATTTGCCCTCTTCGACATTCATCATTGAGTGACATTATTTTTTTTTACGCGCAGGCTGCACTCACCTGCGCCCTCCTAGCTATGAGGCTTTGGTAAATTTGAAGTTTATTCTTAGCCGCTATTTGGCATCCAACTCAACAATCTTCACTTCTACTCTTCTGCCCTCTTCTTTTGTCCCCACAGCGTCTTTGGTTGCACCATAACCTTTTGCTACAATTCTCCTACGCACTACTCCTTTGTGGTTCAGGTAGTCAAGCACAGCGATAGCGCGCTTGTTTGAAAGTTCACGGTTGAGTTCTTCGGAACCTTCCGCGGAAGCGAAGCCTGAGATCTCGATTCCAAGGTCAGGATATTTATTCAAGACCGCGAGCAAGTTGTCAAGTTCCGTATTGTGCTGAGGTTTGAGTTCACTCTTTCCAGCATCAAAGTAGATCTTGGCAAACTTGGCAAGTGCTGCCGGATCTGCGTTTGATTTCTTTACCACTGGCTTATCCTTTTGCTTCTTAACCTCTTCGGATACCATCATGGTCGGCAGTGAGAAAATCGTTTTGCCTCCTACATTTTTCTGTTCAAATTTGCTTTCATCACTTTCATCATAATAGTAAGTGCGGGTAGCTACTTCGATCTTTGAGTTCTTTGTTTCATCAAAGTTTACACTCTCGATCGGATCAGTGTGATTAAGAAGTCCAACGAGATAATCAATTCCTTCCTGGTCCTGCGCGGCAATCAGGTCGAGCATCATGTCGTATACGTCCACGTTCCCACTCTGCACCAGTTTCGCCTCATGACTCTTCCTAAGATCAGCTTTTCTGTCCTGGTCAGTATCATAGAAGGCATTCTTCACTTGCACTTCCTGACCTACCACAACATCAAACTGCTTTATCGTTTTGAGGTAGATCATTTGATACAATTCGTAGAAGTAATCCTGGTTCGGTACGTTAATATTGAGCGTATAGGGAAGGAAACCATCGGATTCAATCACCATGTCGTAGTTCTTTGCCGGTGGCAGAATGATGAGGTAGTTTCCTGTGGCTGGATCCGGATCGTAAACGAAGTCCAGTTTCTTGTTTGTCTCGTTATCAACCAGGTAAATCTTAGTTGGCATCGGCTTACCCGTGTCGGCATTCAGGATTTTACCTTTGATGAGCGTAAGCGGAATGCTCGCAGCATTGGCCGGCATATCGAGATAGTAAATGTCTTGTGAGCCCATTCCACCCTTGCGATCGGACGAGAAGTAAGCGCGAGTACCATCCGCAATGAGAGTGAAATAATTATCATTAGCAGTGGTGTTAACCGGGTATCCCATGTTTTCCGGTGACGTCCACTTTGAATTTACAAACTTGGTTACAAAAATGTCGCGGCCTCCCATGGTGTTGTGTCCATCCGAAGTGAAGAACAACGTCTTCTGATCCGGGTGAATGAAAGGTGCATCTTCGTTTGCCTTTGAGTTAATTTCTGGCCCCAGGTTAACAGGTGTACTCCACGTTCCATTTGCCTGCTGTTGTGTTTTCCAGATATCCATTCCACCCTGACCTCCAACACGATCACTCGCGAAATAGATCGTTTTTCCGTCTGGCGTAATGCTGGCTGTTGACTCAAGAAATTTGGGATGATTAATCGTTGGAGCAATGATCGCGGGCTTCGACCACGTTTCACCACTTTTGTTGATCATGAATAAACTGCCGGGGTCCGTTGTGGTCCCCATGAAGATTAACATCTTCTGTCCGTCCGGGGAAATACCAGCAGACCCAACGTTGTACTCAGAGGCAATAGGAATCACCTTAGGTTCAGACCAGCTTCCGTTCTGATTATAGGAAATGTACACTTCTTCAATATACTTATCACCGGAACGTGTCTTCCCCGTATTCGGGCGCAAAGCCGTGAAGGCCATGACGCTTTCGTCAGCAGACACAACAGGGTTGTATTCAATAAGTTTCGAATTTATTACCTGCCCGAAGTTGTGAACTTTTATATCACGCGGAACCGACATCAGCGCGGTCGCGGTATGGCACGTCTCCAATGCTTTGTCCGCTTTTACAACCGCAGCCTTATCTGCTTTTGACAACTCTTTATATTTCGCATAGCTGGCCGTAGCCTGTTGCAAGTTCTCATCGCGCAGATACAGGTCACCTAAATCATAATGGACAGAAATTGGCACGTTTGCATTGCTCTTGAGGGCAGTTTCCCAATGTTTAATCGCTTTCACCTGCTCGTTAGGGTCCGAAGATTTTTGATAGCAGACCCCTGTCTTATACTGTACCATCGGGTCGCTTTCCCCAGCCTGGATCGCCTCAATAAACAACGGCAGAGCCTGCTCGTAGGCCTTAATGCCGTAAAATCGCTCGGCTTCAGAAAGTGCTTTCTTGTTTCCTTGGGCAAAAAGTTGGGGTTGGACGGCCAAGAGGAGAATAAACACGTAAAAAGCTGTTTTCATGGGTATAGCTTTGATTTTAAATGAACGCCTACGAGCGCCCTGATTTTGGCAGTTTCGCGGGCAAAATTTTACCAAACCTACAAAGTTTCCAGCGCTTGCATTCTGCGATTTGCCGGTTAATCTTACAATCTCGGGGGTTAGACCGCTGTTTTAAGCGTTTTTGCGGGGCGCGCAAATTAATAATCTGTGTTACACCCAGTTATACCCAATAATCAGTAGCCAACCAAGTTTTCCATAGGATTATTGTCTGCTTATACCGATTTTTAGGGTGATTAGGCGAAAACTATGAAGGATAGACTGTTAAATTTTCTGGACGTGGAGCCAGATGAGGCAGGCCGCGTAGGTTTGCTATTCGTCATGGGTATCTTCATGGCACTTTTTATTGCAACTACAAGTGTTGCGTCACAATCCCTTTACCTTCAGCACTTTAGTGAGATAAAGGACCTGCCTTTTGCGCTTTTTAAGTCTGGAATATATGGCCTGATCGCCACGATCATTTATAACTTTCTTCAGAATCGGATCCCATTTCCGATTCTCGCTGCACTCTCCCTGCTGTATGTAACAGCCACGACAGCTTTCATTGAGTTTGCTGATGGATATTTTTCGGATCCGAATGGGATGTATGAATTTGGTTTTACCCAGATTCTGCCGTTTTCGTTTCTGACTTATCTCGTGTTCTGGGGTTCCTTCGGGCGTCTTTTTAACCTCCGTCAATCCAAACGACTTGTTGGTTCAGTGGATATGGGTGCGATGTTCGCTACTTTCATCTCCTTCTTCTCGCTTCCGCTCATTCTTTCAATTCCCGGCTTTGAACTGGTGGACCTTTACACGCTGGGCCTCGTCAGTATCGTGGGATTCTTAATCATGTTCACGTGGCTCGCGCTCGGGCAATTGAACAAAATTATCACGTTTAAGCAGGAGAAGGCAGCTTACTCGAAACTAAAGGTGAGTGATTTCTTTGCCAACCGGTACATCTTTTACATGTCGTTGTTTGTCGTGTTCTCGATGTGCGCCATCAACTTCGTAGACTTTTCATTTCTTAACGTAGTAACGCTGCAGTACCAGGATAACCAGGAAGAACTTGCAACGTTCCTTTCACTTTTTGAAGTGACGATCGTGATCTTCAGTTTCCTGTTTGATGTTTTCGCTTCGGATTACATGAATAAGCAGTATGGCATGCGTGTATCGCTCCTTGTGAATCCGGTGCTGCTATTGTTGTTCACGGGTGCTGCCTTAGGACTCGGTGTTTTCTTCGGTTATTCGAAGGCAGATACCTACTTTCTATTCTTCTTCCTTTCGATTTCACTCAGTAAGCTCCTGGTGCGCTCATTGAAAGAAGCATTGGATAACCCTACGTTCAAACTTTACCTGCTTCCGCTGCAATCGAATATTCGTATCGATGTTCAGACTAAGATTGAAGGTATCGTGACGGCATTTGCAACAGCTGTGGCCGGGGGCTTGATCTTCCTTCTCACGCAGTTCCAGGTCTTCAACCTGATTTATGTAACCATTTTCACGATTCCTTTCCTCGTGCTTTGGTATCTGGCCGTAAACCGGATGCATCGCAATTATCGCAAGACGTTGCAGGAAACACTTGAAAGTAACAAGGAGAAGAGCGATGTGAAAGTCGTGAAAGAGTACACGATCATGAGCGTTCTGGAAAAAGAGATTGCCAGCAGTGTAGAGGAAAAAGTGATCTATGGCATGAAGCTCATGGAGAAACTGGAGCCCGCGCTATTTGAGAATGCGCTCATCCAAATGGTTGACAGCGACAATCGAAAGCTTCGCAGGTTTGCCGAGGAAAGGATGCAGGCACTTGGAATAGATAAAGACGCATCGAAAACCGACATCAAAGTTCTCGCGCAGCAAGCGCTCGGGTCGGTGGAGGACAGCGATTTGCTTTCAATCTCTGTCGATAATCTGATGAAGCTGAGCAAATCGATCAAGGCCAACGATCGCATCTTGGCCGCGAAACTTTTACGCAAGATGATCAGCCAACGGACAATCTTCATCTTGCTTGAATTGCTGCGTGATGTCGATGCAAAAGTTCGTTTTGAAGCGTTGCTGACCGCACGTAAGACAAAGCGCCCGGAGGCATGGCCCGTGCTGATTGAAATGCTTTCATCTCCCCTCTTTGGTCATCACGCTGCTGCGGCATTGAAAGAAGCCGGAGAAGTTGTGCTTCCGACTATCGAAGCTGCTTTCCACAAATCCGGACAAACGGATCTTGTGATGCTGCGGATCGTTCAGATCATGGGACGCATCGGTGGACCGGAAGCACTGAAATTGCTTTGGAAAAAAGCCGACTATCCGAACAAACGAATTGTTCGACAGATATTCTATTCGTTGCGCTATATCAACTATCAGGCAGAAGGAAGGGAAAGGCGAGAAGTGTTTGAATTGCTCGACACCGAAATCAGCAAGGCAATCTGGAACATGGCTGCTATCAAAGAACTGCCGGATACGCAAAACTTCTTCTATTTGCGCGAGGCTTTAAAAGAAGAAGTCGAACAGAATTTTGATCAAATCGGTATCCTCCTCTCAATCTTATACGACCCTCAGTCTGTACAGCTCGTAAGGGATAACATTGAATCCGGTGATCCGGATAATCTTGCCTTTGCCATGGAGCTATTGGATTTGTTTGTCGATGCGGACCTAAAACCAAAGCTTTTTCCGCTTCTTGATGACACCGACACCGATCAGAAACTTCAGGCATTGCAATTATTCTTTCCGCGCGAAAGCTACAATCCGATCCAGGTGATCAACTACGTATTGAACAGGGACTTCAATCAGACTAACCGTTGGACAAAAGCCTGCGCAATTCACGCAGCAGCTTACTTGCCCGAGTTCAGGGTCAGCCGAGGATTGATTGCTCAAGTATTTAATAACGACCGGCTTCTTCAGGAAACTTCTGCATGGGTTATGCACAACAAAGATGCGAGAGCTTATCAGGTTGTTCGCGAGCGCCTACCATTGCGGGATAAAAAATTCATTGATTCGGCAATCGAAAACAACGAACTGCTTGAAGGTCTCGATGATGGATTCTTCCTGGGAATTGAAATGGTTATGTTCTTCAAAACACTTCCCGTGTTTAAAGACATCCATGGAAACCTGCTCAGTGACCTGAGTGATAAAGTTATTCCCGTTGAACTTCAGCCGGGTGAGAAACTCAAATTTGCGCATGACGACCTCCAGAGTCCGATATTTATTGTTGCGCATGGCGAAGTCAAGCTGAAAAACAATGAGTTGATCCTGGGCTCATTGCGCAAGGGCAGCGTATACGGAGATCTGTTCCAGGACGGACCAGCGCCTGAAGCGAATCAACTTGAGGCTACAGAACGAACTGTTATTTTCAGAATAAACCTAGTTGACTTTTATTTCGTAATGGCAAATCATCACGACCTGGTTCAGGGACTGATTAAGAATATTACGGAACACAAACTACAGTATTCGCAACCTAATCCATAAGCGCACATGGGATTTGATATTGATGTATTGATTGTCTTCGCAGAGAATGATAATGCGGAAAATGAAAAAAAAGAGCCGGGATGGGTTTCTCAGTTCAAGCGATTTCTTGAGTTGATGCTGAATCAGGTTCTGGGTGAAAAATCAAAGATCATGCTCAAAGCTGAGTATGACAACATGGTCGCCCCGAAGCTAGACAATGTCGGAGTAATCGTCCCGATCTTGTCGAAAGATTTTATTCAGTCGGGATCGTGCCTTGATCATGTTGAAATGTTTATAAAGAACACCGAAGGTTCAAAAGGAAGGGGCCGCATCTTTAAAGTGTTCAAAGCACCGTTGACTGCCCAGGAACAGCCTCCGAAGTTGCGCGACCTGATCGGCTACGACATGTATCAACTTGACTCCGATTCCGGAGAAGTAAGAGAGTACACTGACTATTTCAGCACCGAAGCAGAACGCCAGTATTGGATGAAGATGGTGGACCTGGCCTACGATATCTTCGATACACTGATCCAATTGAAGGACAGCAGCACCAAGGCTGAGGTAAAGAATTTTTATAAACGCAAAACAATTTACCTCGCAGAAACGGGCCACGATCTTTCCGTTCAACGGAACATCATCAAACGCGAGTTACAACGCCATGGCTACATCGTCTTGCCGAATCAGACCCTCCCCGGAACGTTTACCGAGCTGGAAAAAATGGTTCAGCACGACATTAACGAAAGCCAGCTGTCAATACACCTGATTGGAAGTGCCTACGGAGAAATTCCCACCGGTTCCGATCGTTCAGTTGTCGACATTCAAAACAAAATTGCGGCTGAAAAAAGCGTTCGTGTTAAACAGTCCGGTGAAGAATTCATGCGGCTCATTTGGATCTCACCGGTGCTGAACAACGCAAGCGAGAAACAAAAAGGGTTCATCGAAAATATCAAACGTGATACCGAAGCTCAGGAAGGCGCTGAAATTTTACAAACTCCGCTTGAGGATTTTAAAAACATCATGCGCGAAGAATTGGTGGATGCTGGAGAACGGAAGTCGCATGACGAGGGTACGGGTCGCTCGATCTACCTCATGCATGACCGGGTTGATGTGGCCGATGTTAAACCCATTCGAGAAGTGCTGGAGAAGTCAGGCTTCCGTGTGCTGATCCCTCAGTTTGAAGGTGAATTGCTCGAGGTGCGCAAAAAACACATCGACAACCTGCGTACGTTTGATGCAGCTATCATTTACAAAGGAAAAGTAAATGAACAGTGGGTGCGGATGAAAGCATTGGATCTTCTCAAAGCGCCCGGGTTTGGCAGAAAGAAACCAATCATCGGAAAAGCTATCGTGACAACACCCGGATCAACCCTTAACGTTGAGAGTTTCAAGAGTCAGAATTTGCGCGTGATCCATACCGATCCGCAACATTCTTCAGAATCAATAAAGTCGTTTATCAAAGAATTTAACGCTTAAGCCATGAGCCAGATTATCGATCAGCAGGTTTCTACGGCTAACCCGTTCCCGGGTTTGCGACCCTTCAAAATCGAAGAATCTCATTTGTTCTTCGGGCGTGAAGGACAAAGTGATGAAGTACTTCTCAAACTTTCGAAAAGCAGGTTTGTTGGAGTAATTGGTCCATCAGGAAGTGGTAAATCTTCATTCATTTATTGCGGTGTAATGCCTATTCTTTATGGCGGATTTCTCACCGATAGCAGCCCCGATTGGGAAGTAGTCGTCACGAGGCCAGGCGCTGGTCCGATCGATAATCTTGCTGAATCGTTGTTGAAGAATAATCCGGAATACCAGGCTGCTGATATTGAAGAAAAGAAGATCAAACGGACTATCTTTTCAACGCTTCTCAAAAGCAGCTCGCTAGGACTTGTTGAAGCCATTGAGCAAGGCCGGAGAAAGAAGGACGTCAACTACCTGGTTCTGGTCGACCAGTTTGAAGAACTGTTTCGCTTTAAAGACAGCCAGGACGCGAACTCCGTTAACGAAACACTTGCGTTCGTAAACTTACTTATCGAAGCAGTCAATTATCCAGATGCTCCAATTTATGTAGCGATCACCATGCGTTCAGACTTCATTGGTGATTGCGCGCAGTTTCCTGACCTCACGCGGAAAATTAACGATAGCCACTATCTGATTCCGCAGCTGACGCGTGATCAGAAACGCAGAGCGATCGAAGGACCTGTTGCCGTAGGCGGTGCAAAAATCACCCCGCGTTTAACCCAACAATTGCTGAACGACCTGGGCGATAATCCTGATCAGCTTCCGATTCTTCAGCACGCCCTGATGCGGACGTGGAGCTACTGGACGCGCTACAAAGACTATGATGAAGAACCCGTTGATCTCAAGCACTACGAGGCCATCGGAACGATGTCGGAGGCGTTGTCGATGCACGCAAACGAGGCATTCGATGAATTGACCGAAGAGCAGAAACGAATTTGCGAAATCCTTTTCAAAGCCATCACCGAAAAACGTGGTGAGAACTTTGGGATTCGCAGGCCAACAAAAATTCAGGAAATCGCAGCGATAGCAGACGTTTCTGAGAATGATGTGGCCGAGGTGATTGAAAAATTCCGCGAGCCCGGCAGATCATTACTGACGCCCGCTTTTGGAACGCCACTGGTCGGAAAAGCCATGGTTGATATCTCGCACGAAAGCTTGATGCGTATCTGGGTGCGCTTGAAGAACTGGGTAGACGATGAAGCCGATGCGGTGCAGATGTACACGCGTTTGGCGGAAGCTGCCTCGATGTACCAGGTCGGAAAAGCCGGTTTGTGGAGACCACCGGATTTACAGCTTGCGTTAAACTGGCAGGTAAAGCACAAACCTACCTTGGTTTGGGGCCAGCGCTATCATCCCGCGTTTGAACGCACCATGATCTTCCTGGAGTATTCGAAGAAGGAATGGGAAACGGAACAGCGGATCAAAGAACTCGAACAGAAACGAAAACTTCAGCGCGCACGTATTGTGGCGTTGGTTCTTGCTACTGCGACCATTGTCTCACTGATCTTCCTTGTATTTGCGTTTGTGCAAAAGGCTGCCGCAGATACGGCACGCGAAGAGGCGGTGAAAAATGCCGAAGAAGCTAAACGTCAGGAAGGAATTGCAAAAAAGCAAACCGTGATTGCTAATCAGCAACGTGAGGCCGCGGAAGTTCAGCGTCAGG
Source organism: Chryseosolibacter sp. (assembly GCA_036402115.1). Taxonomy (GTDB): domain Bacteria; phylum Bacteroidota; class Bacteroidia; order Cytophagales; family Cyclobacteriaceae; genus Chryseosolibacter. The sequence goes on along the minus strand of DASWTM010000134.1, from coordinate 33,245 downwards.
CTGCGATTGCTGCAAAAGCGGAAGCGGAAGCTAATGCACAGCTTGCACGCGAGCAGGAGAAGCTGGCCCTTTTGGAAAAGCAACGTGCAGAAGACAACGAGCTAAAGGCGCTAAGCCAGGAAAAGATCGCAAACCAGGAACGTGACAGGGCACAGGTGGCTCAACGATTTGCCGAAACAAAAGAAGCGGAAGCCAGACGTGCACGCTATATCGCACAGGCGAAAGCGATGGCTGTTAAATCAAAGGAAATTAACAATGTTGAACAACAATCGCTCGTTGCCCAGCATGCTTACCTTTTTAATACAGCGTGGCAAGGTTATCAATACGATAACGACATCTACAACGGATTATACTTCGCACTTAAGAAGAATGATCACCCGCTAACGAAATCACTTGAGGGGCACAAATCGGGAGCGGCACGTGCGTTGGTGACCAAGGTAGCAGGTAATCATATCTACTCCGGTGGTAGCGATGGTAAAATTATCCGTTGGAGTGAGACCGAACACTGGAACGCTGAAACCCTCGTGCCAGAACGCAGCGAATATCAGGTGTATGCACTTGACATAAGTCCCGATGGAAGTATTCTCGTTGCCGGAGGACTTTATCCTGCTGATCGGGCAAACAACTACATTGAAGTTTATGATTTGCGGAGTAAAGATGCCGCTCCAAAGAAAGTGTATGGCTTCAATTCGGATATCGAGAACGTAAACTTTACGCCTGATGGAAAAGGTATTTATGCTCGTGACAATCGCGGATTCAGTATCAAGTATTCGGATCTCAACACAACGCGTGAAGTGATCAAGTCTTCTGTTAAGATAAATTCCATTGATCTGAGTGCTGACGGCAGGCGACTAATTGGCGGAGGTGAAAACGGAAGTCTATTCATTTGGGACATTGCAAACAATTTTGCTGTGACGGAAATGAAGAACATTGGTGAACACGTGACAGCAGTATCCTTCTCACCTGATGGAAAGAAAATTGTGACGGGTGATAATAAAGGTGTGGTGAAACTGATCGATGGAAACACCGTTAGAGATTTGTCCGGTCACACGTCAGCAATCGAGCAGATCCGTTATAATCATGCAGGTACCTTTATGGCTACAGCAAGTAAAGACAAAACGGTGCGCCTGTGGAACGTGAATGACCTGACAAAACAGCCAACAGTGCTGAGCGACCATCAGGACTGGGTTTGGAACGTTGTGTTTACACCCGATGATGAACAGTTGATCGCAAGCGTACACAGCGCCATCGAGACGTTGAAAGGTACCGAACATACCATTCACGCTTGGCCAACAAAAATTCCAACGATGTCTGGAATCTTGTGTGGTTTTGTGAAAAGAAATTTGAACAAGGAAGAGTGGGATGAGTTTGCAGGAAGCGATTTGGAATACGAATCGACCTGTAAGAATTATCCTGCCAACAATAAGTAGAAGTTAACGCGATACCTATGCGTAAAATATACCTGACGGCTTGTGCTGTTGCACTGTGCTATGGATTTGTATTTGCACAAAATACTACACCGAATTGTCCGCAGACACTTCGACTGGCAACCTCCACGTACGAGCAGGGACGTCTGCATGAGGTGCGCGGAATCCTTGACGGATGTTTGAAAAGCGGAGGTTTTAATGACCAGGAAAAGGAGGCGGCCTACAAACTCCTTGCCCTCGCCTACCTTTATCTGGAAGAACCCGAGCTCGCAGATGAAGCAATGCTAAGTCTGCTTCGGACCAATCCATACTTTGAACCAAAAACTGCGTCCGATCCGGCAGAATTTATTGCACTTTACAAGACCTTTCGCACTCGACCGATTTATAGAATCGGCCTGAACATCGGAGTAAATGCAACGCAACCAAATGTTGTGAACTCATATGCTACTGTTTCGAATTCGAAAAGCGAATATTCATATAAAATCGGATTGCAGTTTGGCATCACAGCGGACCTTCCTCTGACCGAAAAACTGACAGGCAATGCCAACATCGGGTATCAGCAACGTGCGTTTCAACTAACGAGCATCGTAGAAAATCCTGTCGTGGGAGGCGACACGGAAGAAACCGGGGACAACATTAACGTGAACGAACTCACAGGAGTTGAGACGCAAAGCTGGATAAGCATTCCCCTGACCGTCCAGTACCGGTTAAAAGAAGGTCGCTACAATCCTTATGTGTGTGCTGGACTCTCGGGTGATTTCCTGTTGAACTCAAACTTCACCCCCGAAAAAAAACGCGAAGGGCAAACCTCGATAGAGCCAAAGTCCTATCCATTCAAGTACCGGTCAAATTTTGTCAACTTGAGTGCGGTCGCAGGGATTGGAGCGAAAGTGCGTGTCGGTGGCGGCTTCATTGTAGCTGAAGCAAAGTATACCCACGGTATCACGAAAATATCAAATGAGGAAGCTGCCTATGAAGATCCGGATGTATTCCTCACTTATGGAATACCATACACCACGGTGAAATTAACTTCGGTCTCAATCACTGCTGGGTACGTTCAGAATATTTTTAATCCCAAGAAACTCAACCGAAAGAAATGAAAAAGATTACTCTGGCGATAGCAGTGGCGTTAGGCGTTTGGGGTTGCAAAAACATTGATGATGCTTCACCATCCACCCGAGGCACCTTTATTAAAGCGTATGAAGGCCCAGAAAGCTACGAGGCAAAAGCTATCGAAAAAACGGCTGAGGGATATGTAGTAGTCGGGACCATGCGCAGCGCAAATGGAACACTTGAAGACACGCAGACCGTTGTATTCAGGACAGACCACTCAGGGAATCGTATCGGTGACGTGGTTTATTTCGAGAATCTGATCGGCAATGGTGTAAAACCGTTCACAAATACCTCATTTTCAGGTTACATTATTGTTGGGGATAGGATAAAAATCAACCCCACCGCTTCCCAGGGGGGTAACATCGAAATTTCAACCATGCAGCTACTTTTCATCGATGAAAACCTGAATGAAGTAGGCTCATACGCGGTCAACGATCCATCGACTGACCCGCAACGAGTCCTAACGGACTACTCAGGAAATGCTGTGACGGTTACTTCAGATGGTCGTGTGATGGTGCTGGGATCGTATGTTGCCGATGGCCAGCCCAAGAAACCTTTCGTTTTGTCGCTGCTGAATAACCTCGAGTTGGAGTGGACAAACTATTATAATGTTATTAATCTGGACAACATCAACGGCAAATCCATTCATTACTCCGGGGGTAATATTATCTGGGCAAGTTCGATTCTAAGTGAGTCCGGAAACTTTAGTGACTCGTATATCACCATTCCCTTCGTAAAGGAAACATTGAGTTTCAAGAATTATGATGCCTTGGGGCAGGAAAAGGATCACGCATTCTTCGCCAATGACATTACACCTGCCCGGGCTGCCGGATTCGGCTTTGGTGTGGTGGGTACTTTTGGTAACCGTGACGGTTCGCAGAAAAATGTGTTCTTCACAACGGTTAACACCGAAGGAGACATCGTCAAGACGGACACTTTGTTTATCGATGCAGTGAGTGGAGTGACGCGAAGCGATGCATCACAAATAGAAGATACAGGAGATGCTCTTGCGCACACCTCCGATGGTGGCTTTATCATCGGTGGAACAATTACTACGATCGCGGGTGATGGCGGAATGGGAAATGGAGGACGCGATATTCTTCTTATTAAGATCGGCCCATTCAGAACCATTGAATGGATTAAGACCATTGGAGGATCAGGGGATGAAACGGTAAGCGCAGTAAGGGAAGCTGACGATGGGGGCCTGGTAATCTTCGGTACTAACAACATTGGAAATTATTCATCAATCTTTTTGATCAAGACGAACGCCAAAGGTGAACTGATCAAATAGTAAGCAACTTCTTTAGACTAATACAATAACCCTTACCTGTATGACGCTTTGTACAAAGCTTCCGTTTTATTTTTTTCTATTCTGTGTGCTGCAGGTAGTGATTATTACCCATGCAAGTGCGCAGTGTAGTAATACTCCCTCGATTAACAACACGGAAACCATTTCCAGCATTACTAGCACCTCGGCAGTCCTTGGAGGAAACATCACCGCAATACCTGCGGGCGGTGGATGCGTAATCACCGAGCGAGGAATTTCCTGGTCGACTGTAAGTGTTAATGACGCGGAACTCCTTGGAGGAGGATCGTCAACAAAAGTCGCTCAAACAGGTTCATTTTCTTCCACTGGAAGTTTCACTGTATCCGTTACCGGGTTGCCGCCTGCTGACCAGATCTACTTTGTTGTTTATGCAATCAATAGTAATGGCACAACCATCACGAATGGTGAGAATTTCTATACGCATGCGACAACTCCCGGCCAGGCCTCTGGCATCACGAAAATCAGCGCTACTGAGAGTAGCATAACCGTTGGATTCCCAGCTGCCAGCACATTGACACCAGCCCCATCTGCCAACGGAGGATATTTATATTACCGCAGCACAGGAGCTATATCCCCTACCCTGACAAACGGTACGGGTTATTCTACTGCAAACCCTTTCCGAACAGAAATCCCCACTACCGACACGCAGATCACGGCAACAACTGGGGTTACGGCAGAGACAGGTTATAATTTTGCAATTATTCCCTATGACTGGGATAACTCGAATCCTGGCACGTATGCGTACAATACCGTGGGATATCCAACGGCAACATTTTATACATTAGGAGCTGAACTAACCGAGCAACCCAACGCTGTGCTTACGGCAACGGCCACAAGTCCAATAAATATTGACCTGGACTTTCCCGCCATTGATAATAATGGGATCTCGGGTGATGAAGGGTATGTCATCCTGCGGAATCTCGGAGCAGCCGCAACAGTTGGATCACTAGTGGATGGACAAGATCCTTCGTCCTTACCACAGTATGTCGGAATGGTGACGACCAACGGTGTGACTGAATTTGCGGACGGCACTGTGTTGCCCGGCCAAACTTATCACTATGCAATTATCCCTTTCACCTGGGCAACTGGAAATTACGAAACAATCAATTTTAAGACGAATGCCGGAGGCACGCACCCAATCCGAACAGCCTCTGCTTCTACACCGCTTTCAACCGTCACCGTTGCTGGATTTGTTACTGCTCCGACAAACGGGTTGTCAATGAATTTCATTGGTTCAGAAAACAACCAGGTCATCATTGGATTTTCGATAAATTCAACTAACGGTCCGTCTACACTCAATTCGGTGAATATTCACATCAACAACGACCCCACTGGCGTGTTGACGAACTTCGAATTATTTGAGTCATCCAATTCTACCTATGATGGTACCGGATCCAAAGGAACCGTTGCTCCTGCTGCAGGCGTATTGTCATGGACAGTGAACAACGCCTTGGCTACTGGTGTACCAGAGTACTATTATCTCGTAGCCGATATTCCTGCCGGAGCAAATCCTGCAACAACGTTTAATTTCCTGGTTGCCAACGCTGATCTTTCCGTCACTGGAGGCACCGTGGGCGGTGGCCCCTTCAATCGCACAATCACTGTCGACAAACTTACCGCGTCATTCGTGACTGGATCGGGGGCGGTAACATCCGCGATTGGAAGTGCTGCCAATCAAAAGATACTCTCTGTTGCAGCTTCGAGCAACCTGAGCCAGACACTTCAAAAATTGGTTTTCGATTTCAACGTAGATGTAGATCCCATCCTCAACACGGGTTCATTTGCATTGAAGATTGCAGGTACTCCGGTGTCTGGAGCAAGCTATTCGTATGACATCCCGACTAAGAAGTTAACGGTCACCAACATTAATACGGTGATTTCGAGCGCGGTTACCTTCGATTTGCATGCTGATGTCCTTCCATCTGCCATGAGCGGATTCATTGTAAATCTGGATGTGGCGAACAATCCTGCCGATAACAGCGCGACTACAGTGGATGCAGGCTATGTTAACAACTTCACTACCATAACCAATACCGTAACCATCACGCCTCTTGAAGCTACTTTTGCTCCAGGTGCTGGCGCGATCACAAACGGAGTTACGGGAACTGCTAACCAGAAAATCCTGGCACTAACGGCCTCCAGCAACGGCACTCAGACACTGCAGAAACTTGTTTTTGACTTTGATGCAGATGTTGCTACCACTCTTAACACAAGCACATTCGCATTGCGAATCGGAGGCACCGCAGTAGCTACGGCAACCTATTCGTATGACGGGCCAACAGCGAAGCTTACGGTATCCAACATCAACACCGCCATTTCTACTCCGGTGAATTTTGATTTACATGCCGATGTGCTCATTGGTGCAACTTCCGGATTCACCGTCAACCTCACCAGCGCAAACAACCCTACGGATAACAGCGCTTCAACCGTGAATGCAGGACTTGTAGACAATTTTGCCACGATATCCAATGCGGTTGGCATTACACCTCTGCAGGCAAACTTTGTTTCAAGTGGAACTGCGATTACAAGTGTAGTAGGTGGAACAAACAATCAGATCATCCTGGGCGTGACTGCTTCCAGCAACGGAGATCAGACACTTCAAAAACTGGTTTTCAATTTCAATACTGATATCTCAACGATCCTGACCACAGGTTCATTCCTCCTTCGAATCGGAGGAGTTACAGTGCCAACGGCCACGTATTCTTACAGCGCTCAAAAATTGACCGTTTCGAATATCAATACATCGATCAGTTCACCTGTCAATTTTGATCTGCATGTTAACTTCCGGCCAGATGCTACTACAGGCTTCACTGTCAGTCTTGAGACTGCCGACAATCCAACTAACAACAGTGCTTCAACCGTCAATCAGGGAACCCTTGTCAATTTTGCTGCGATCAACAATGCAATAACAGTAACCCCACTCACCGCGAACTTTTTGGTGAATGGAGGCGCAACAAGTACTGTCATCGCTGGAAATACAAACCAGAAAATACTCGCCCTTACAGCTTCGAGTAACGGTATCCAGACTCTGCAAAAGCTGGTTTTTGATTTTGATGTCGATGTCGCTACCATTGTAAACACCACCACCTTTGCAGTAAAAATAGCGGGTACACCAATTGGTGGAGCAGTCTACACATACGATGGAACCGCTAAGACGCTGACCGTAACAACGCTTGCAACTTCAATTACCGCGCCTAAGAATCTGGATTTGCATGTCGACATTTTGCCATCGGCTACCGCAAATTTCACAGTCAATCTCGCGGTTGGCAATAACCCTACGAACAATAGTGCAGGAACGCTTAACCGAGGTTTCGTTGCTAATTTTGCAATGATCACCAATGCAATTGCTGTCACAAAACTGGAAGCTGGTTTTGCAGCCGTGGCGGGCGCAGCAGCAAACGCGGTTGGAGGTAATACAAACGTCAAGCTTCTCTCCTTCAGCGCAGCAGCTACTACGGGCGGAACCCAAACACTTCAAAGCCTCGTTTTTGACTTTGATGCCGAAGTCTCAACCACATACACAAACTTCTTGTTGAAAAACGGAGGTGTTACAGTGGGTACTGCTTCTTATAACAGCGGAACTTCCCGTCTTACCGTATCTTCCATCAATCAAAGCATAGCCGCATCTCAAACACTTGATATCTTTGCTGATGTACTTCCTGGTGCAGACAATGGTACAATCACCTTGTCATTGTCGAACACCTACAACCCAACCGATAACAGCGCATCAACAGTTGACCGCGGGTATGTAGCGACATTTGGCGCAATCAGCAACGCAGTAACCATCACAGCACTGACGGCAACTATTAATCCGGTAACGGGAGGAGCAGTGTTGGCAACGGCAGGTGCCCTCGAAGCCGGCACAAATAATCGTGCGTTATTTGGCCTTTCGATGTCTTCAAACGGCACTCAAGCATTGAACTCGATCACGTTCAACCTTACGAATCAACCTGATGGATTTACAAATTTCAGATTGTTCAAAGGTACCGTGGGTGCAATGGGCGTATCCGTTGCGAGTGCGGCTGATCCTGGTGCAGGCGTGAATACAATCACATTCACTCCGGCAGCGGTCTCCATCTCGTCTACAACCGATTATTTCTATCTCGTAGCAGACGTTAAAGGGCTGGCAACAGTAAACTCTAATTCAGTTACGGTAAACATTGCACCAATGACGCTGGCCCTGACGCTTGGAAGTGGCAAGAAGGATATCGGAGCGAATCCCGCAACGTTTACCGGGAACACTTATTCCGCAGTCAGTTCAACCAACACCGTAATTGCCAACAACAATGGCGAAACGACCCCGATCAATTTCGCAATCTACAGCACGAAAATAGCGACTGCCGGTCTTAGCACCGGTAATGCTCAAAAGCTGTACAGCATCACCGTGGGAGGCCCCGATGCGGACGCGCACCCGACCGTTATTCGCCAACTGCAGTTTAGTGTAACAAACCTTCAGAATTTGGCTTCAGTTGCACTCCTCACAAACGCAGGAGGCACAAACATCGCGGAGGTGAATGTGAGTTCGCAAACAGGAACACAAACGGTTAACTTCGGTGATGGCGTTAGCACGCTGCTTTCTGTCAATGACAATACAACGGTTACGTTGGATATTTATGCAACATTCCGTAGCGGAGTTAATGATCGCTTGGGTGACAATGATATCATTCAATTTACCTACGGAGGCGCTACTACCGATGGCATCGCATCAGCGATCTCCACTGCTGCCGGGTCTGTCAATTCCAATGCGACAAAGAACAATATCCACGTTGTCGCAACAGTGCTTAATGTGCGTACGCTCAACATGGCGATGCAGCCGATTACCAAAGCAAATCCTAATAGTACATTCCGCGTCATTGCAACGGCTGAAGACGCTCGTGGAAACATCGATATCGATAAAGTCAATACTGCGACCCTTGACTTTAGTGATCCAAACCCGAGTGTTAACGAGGATATTACCCCCAGCGGTCCCACCGCATGGAATAATGGTTTGATTTCCTGGACCGCTGCAATAGCACCCGCAGATATCTATGATTTGACAGTTACCGATAATGAACCCGTTAATCCACCCACGAACAATGGCTTGGGCAGTATAACGTTCGATTTCCAAATCGAAAGTTTGGGAACGACTATCGATGGGGTTGACTTACAATCATGCCAGGTAGGCGCGGCAGATAGTTATACAAACTTGCCGGACCTCACCTTGACCGAAACCGACCCAGGCGATTTCCAACCAGGAACAAACCTGACCTTCTTGCTTATTCTCCCTACAGGCTGGCAATTTCAGCTGCCATCTTCAGCTGGATATGCAGCACCAGCAATAACCTATACCCCTGCGAAGAACTTTACTTCAGCAACATTTGCGAATTTCATAGGGAACAACATTGCAAAATTCACCTACAGTGTAACGGGAACGGCACAAGCTGATCAGATGATCATTTCGGGATTGAAAGTGAAGAACGTAAACGCAAGCGGAACTACGGTAGCGAAGGACAGTGTGATGCGTTCAGGAACAGGTGTGATCATTGGAGCTGACGAAACAAAAGCGATGGGATACCTCACACTTCCGGTCGCACAACCTGCACTCCAGATTGCCGTTGAAGCGCAGCCAGGTCAAACTCCAATTCCTGCGTCCCAGCGCGTATTCGGTGTCGATGATCCTGCCTTTATTATGAATGCGCAGGTTGGAGGTAACACTGTACCCGTTGCCGATGTGGTGTTCTCTGGAAATGGCGTGAGTAGGCGTTTGATCGGAGGAACCATCAATGCCGACCGGTATCTGTTTACTCCTACGGCTGTTAATGCAGTGACTGTTCCCGTAACATTTGTCTACACGAACCCAAATACGAAATGCCGGTTTACGTTAACTGATAATATTACCGTCCGGAATGTGGCTATCACCGGTCTTGAGGATGGCAGTTTTTGCACTAACGACAGCCAGGTAAACCCGCTTGGCGTAGCGTCTGCCGATATACCAACGAACTATAAAGTTTACGACTTCACGTATCGTGACGAGAAGTTTGCCGTAACTAAGACAATAACGAATACGACTGATTTAAGTACCACGGAATTACGCCTCAATACAGGTCCGGTTGGATCTTCTACTCCTGCGGTCTTACAGACACAAACGGTGAAGACGATCACCGCCATCACAATGAACCCGAACTTAAAGCCGAATGCATTTTATGATTTCAGCTGTATTTATGGGTGCTACTTTCAAACACGTTCTGAGACAAACCCAGTCATTGGTTCGGATATTTATACAACCACGAGCTTCATTCGTCTCACTATTCCAGATCATGGCTATACTGCTGGTAGCAGCAAGATCTTTATCAATGGTTACATTGATTGGTTTTACCCACAACCCATCTCGTTCCGCGAGTTTACGGTATATAGTGTGGTAGATTCAGACAACATTATTATCAACGTTGCTGAAGGCTATGTTGCATACAATGTTGACTATGGTTATTCTGAATTCTATGTCCAACAAGATGGCCCCTATAATGTGCCCGTATACCTTGTCAATCAAAGTTTCAACCCGCTAATCGATTTCCGCATCCCAGGTCATGGATTTGTAACTGGCGATCGAATTGAACTCAGAGGATTCCGCAATTTTTCCCCTTATTTTGATGGACAATTGTTTACGGTGACAAAGCTGGATGCTAACTATATCCGCGTTAATCTTCAGGAATATTTTGGCACGGGATTAACAACAATTTTTGCTTCGTGGTTTGGCGAAACGTTTAGGATCATCCCTGATACAAATATTCCTTTGCCTGGATATGTCCATGACTTGACCGCACCATATCCTCACAAAGGCGCAGCTCGATCCACTTATGCCAACAGTCAGTTTGTTCCTGATGTCTGGAGCCTCAATTGGGGAGATCGGGACGTAACTATTTCTGCTCGAATAATCCCTTCCGCCTGTGCCACGGCAGGGCCGGGATGTAGGCCTACAGTGGAGCACAATGTGACTGTGGATCTGGTGGCACCCCCAACCGTGGATTTCATTGGACTCGAAGCGGAATACTGCGCTGTTGCGCCAGGATCCCCAATTGTACTCACCGCTGCCAACGATTTGTTCGGAACATTTTCCGGTGATGGAGTTACCGATAACTCTGACGCCACCGCGCAATTTAATCCACTTGACGTAGACGTTGTGAAAGATGTACCGTTCAACGTTACCCTCGCCTATACCGGTCCTTCGGGCTGTTCGAATACAATATCTAAGCCCGTGATTGTTCGCAGTCTCCCTGTGATCGATATCGGTAGCCCATTGATTGAAATCTGTGAAGGATCGAGCACTCCATTGGGGAACACACCATTGGTGACAACCGGAAACGGCCCCGTTTATTTCTGGACTAATGGAGCATCGCTAGACAATGCGACCCTGGAAAATCCGACTGCAAGCCCGATTGCAACAACAATCTATCAGGTGACGGTTACCGATCGCTTCGGTTGCCAACAGACCGATCAGGTTACGGTTGTGCCGTTTGACGCGGTGGTTGCAAATGCAAATGGACCCGCTGCAATCTGTGGTCAGCCAGGAGCAGAGATTCCGCTTGGAACCTCCTCCATTACAGGTGCATTGTCGACTGGAACCTGGAGCACGACTGCTGCAGGTCAATTCCTCGATGTAAACAATGCACCAACAACAAATTTCGGTGACGCTGTCAAATTCGTCCCAACTGATACGGTAGGGGTTGTCACGCTGACACTGACGTCAGATGTGCCGGGCACGGGCGTATGCCCTTCGGACGATGACGACTTAGTGGTTAACATCAACCAGCGTGCGGTGATGAAAGCAGGCGCTGATTTTGAAGTCTGCGCGAGCGACCAGGTGATCGTAAAAGATGCGAAGATTTATGGAAGCGCTACAGGCGTAACCTGGGATGTGCTGAGTGGAACCGGTACAATTCCAACTGCTGTGCTCATCAACCCGGAATATGTTCCAAGCGTGAATGAGAAAACCTTTGGTTCAACAGTAATTCTCCGTGCAACGACAAACATACCAAACTCCGTGTGCCCAGCTGCGACTGACAATGTGAGTGTGACCATTAGTCAACGTGCACTCATTTCGGCAGGTGCTGACTTCGCCCGCTGCCAGGATCAGACTATAACGCTGAGTGGTTCGGTACCTGCTAACAGTTCCGCTGGACAGGTCGTGGGAGTCTCTCCTTACAACTGGACCGTTAATGGCAGCAGCGCACGTTTCTCCGACCCCACCGTTGCCAATCCGGTTTACACTCCGGACCCAAGCGAATACGGTACAACGGTAACGATGCGTGTCACTTCAGACGACCCGCTCAATGCATGCGGTGTTGAGTTTGACGAGGTGCAGGTAATCATTAATACAAAGCCAGATGCACTGCCATCGGTGACGTATCCTTCGATCTGTGTTGGGCAACCGATCAATCCTTTTACCGCCTCGGGCCTCGATATCAAATGGTACGAGAATGCCGATCTTAGCGGAACGAATTTCACCGGCTCTCCTTTCACTGTTCCCCAGTTTAGTGACACAGATAAAGTTATTAACTACTATGTGACGACCACTAGCAGTCAGGGTTGCGAAAGCTTGCCATCCCTTCATTCGTTGACTGTAAACGCAAACCCAGTGGCGGCATTCACTTCAATCAATGAGTGTCTTAACGATTTAACGGAGCTCAATGCGGAAACGTCTTCCGTTACGTATACAGCTGCCGGCCTTAGTGGAGGAATCTCGAATTGGGTGTGGGATTTTGGACATGATCGCAGTGGAGAACAGATCACAGGCACTCAACCTGAAGATGGAAACACAGTTCACAAATTCCCTGAAGTGGGTACCTACACGGTGGGACTCACGGTAACAACCATTCACGGTTGTTCGAACAGTACAACGAAACAGGTTAGAATCGGTGCTATTCCAACACCAACCTTTACCTATCGGTACATATGCGAAGGAGATAATACCGAATTTACTGCAAACGCAGGAGCTCTTCTATCGAGTGAAATCGCAAGTTACAACTGGGATTTTGGCACAACCGATTTCACCAGCGCATTACCAAATCCAACACAAGTTGGAGCGCCTGTTATTCAATTCGGGTCAGCATCAATGACGGATGCGTATGAAGTAAACCTGACCATTACTTCAGATAAGGGCTGTATCGGCACCGCGAAGCGATTTGTTCCGATCCTTCCTCTGAAGTCTGTTGGTTTCGCAGAGTCGTTTGAAAAGGGAAGTCGAGGATGGGCTGTCATTGGATTCCCTCAGGACGACCGCCACAGCTGGAAGCTTCCTATCAGCATGACCGCAAATCACACGATTAAAGCTGCATCAGATAGTTCGCGAGCCTGGGTCATCAGCAACGCAGCATCAGCGACCGAAGCACGGGCTATCTATTACGATAACGAACGATCGGCACTCAATAGCCCGTGTATTGACTTGACGGGTGTTGATCGTCCCGTGATTTCCTTTGACTATTGGCTTGATCTGGATGAGGCAGACGGTGTCTACATGGAAACATCTTCCGATGGTGGTGTGACCTGGAATCGTCTCGGAAATCGTAACGAAGGTTTAGGATGGTATAACCATGAGGATATTCTTGGTCTTTCAGTTCAGAGCACCGTAGGTCAGCCCTTCATTCAAATGGGCTGGTCAGGCGAAGAAACAGGATGGAAGCAAGCCAAATTCAGCCTTGATGATTTTAAGGATCAGACAAGACTGCGTCTCAGGTTCGTGTTTGGATCAAACTCTGACAACCCGCTGCGCGACCTTGATGGTTTTGGACTCGACAACTTTGAACTGGGAACGCGAAACAGAATTGTGCTTTTGGAAAACTTCACGAACAGTTCTGAGGGCACCAATAACACGAACTTCCAAAACTTCGCCCCGGCTTTGACAAACACCGAACTGGTGAAAATGCAATATCACACAAACCTCGGTGGTACAATAGACGATATCAATCGACAAAACCCAACGGATCCAAATGCACGCGCTGCATTCTACGGATTAACGAATGGGACAAACGTTATCCCGCGCGTCTTCCTGGATGGAGTTTCGCAGGGTGGATTTGTTCCTAGCGCAAACTGGGCGGAAACTCAGTTAAGCACACGCGCACTGGCGATCGCGCCTTTCGAACTTTCAGTAGAATCGGTCAAGGCTGCCAACGGGGGAGTCGAAGTCAAGACCACAATCAAAGCTGGAAATACTACTGCCTACACCACCGAACGCCTGGCCTTGTTTGTTGCCGTGCTTGAAAAAGATGTAGACGGAAACGCATTCGTTCTCAGAAAAATGTTACCTGACGCTGGCGGGCGCGCATTACCACTCCCTATCAGTCCCGGTCAGAGCATACCTATGGAGAGTACTACCTGGCTGGTCGACATCGATGGCATGGATGTGAATAACCTGGCGGTGGTCGCGTTTATTCAAGACCTTGACAACAACAGGGATGTACTGCAAGCTGCAATCGACATAACGCCCGAGGCTCCAACGGCAACAACCGGAATTGACGGTATGTCGGATCGCTTCTTCAGCGTGTACCCAAGCCCTGCTGATCAGCATATGACCGTCACTCTTTCCGAAAGTGCTACCGAAAAAACATCGCTCAAATTATACGATCAGGTAGGAAAGGTTGTGAACGAAGCATCCTTTGAAAAAGGTGATAACAGCAAAACGCTTGATACACGCGCTCATGCAGCTGGCGTATACCTCCTTCAGGTTGAAACTTCGAAAGGAATTCTAACCCGGAAAGTCATGGTTTTGCACGGCCGATAAACGGAAAACAATTAAAAAGGCTATCAATATCTGATAGCCTTTTTTAATTGTTTCAACGCCTTTACCTTGCCGACCCTGAATCTTCTACGAGGTTTGAATTCATGGTGAAACGTTGTATTTTACTTTTTAGTAGCACAATAAAATGAACCTAAAAAAGCTGATTTTATTCCCGTACCCCGCTTTGGAGGTGAGGTATAGTTCAGCTATTTTTAACCACCAAACAACCCTTTAAACCCTACGCATGGAAATTTTCCTGAAGGCGGAGACGTGGCTCGCTTTAATGACCCTTACCTTTTTTGAAGTCGTTCTCGGAATTGATAATATCATTTTCATTTCAATCGTTTCCAATCGCCTTCCCGTTGAAATCCGCGCTAGGACAAGAAACATGGGCCTCATCCTCGCGATGGGTGTACGCATTTTACTCCTTCTCACAATCACCTGGGTGATGAAATTCAAAGAACCTTTGTTCAGCGTGCCGCATTGGATCAGCGAAGATGCCTCTATCAGCGGACGCGATCTGATTTTAATTTTTGGAGGGATGTTTCTCATCGCCAAAAGTACACGCGAAATAAACCATCAGACAGAAGGTGAAGACGAAACGCTCACGGACGGTGGTGGAAAGAAAAAGGTGAACGTGTCGGGTATTATCGTTCAGATAATCCTCCTCGATATTATATTTTCATTCGACTCTATTCTTACCGCTGTCGGTCTTACTGATGAAGTTATCATCATGATCGTTGCTGTTGTTCTTTCGATCGGTATCATGATCATCTTCTCCGGCCGCATCAGCGATTTTATTCACAAGCATCCCTCGATGGAAGTACTTGCACTCGGATTCCTTATTCTCATCGGTTTCATGATCTTCCTCGAAGGTCTCGACAAAGACATTCCAAAAGGATACATCTACTTCGCTGTAGTGTTCTCGATGATCATTGAGATGGTGAACATCCGCGTGCGAAATCGAAGAAAGAAAGCACAAGAAGCTGCACATGAGTAACGCTGACGATCACCTCCGCTACCCGATTGGAAAATTCACCCCTCAACCCTCCTACACTTCGCAGGAGTTAGAGGCCTGTATCAAACGCATTGAGGCCTTGCCTTCAAAAATTGAGGAGGTTTTTAAAAGTTTGTCACCAAAACAAATCGAAACCACTTACCGTGACGGTGGCTGGACTGCGCGTCAGGTGATCCACCATGTTGCCGATAGCCATACAAATGCGTACATCCGCGTGAAGTGGACATTGACCGAGAACACGCCCCTTATCAAGGCATACGATGAAAAAACATGGGCAGAGACTCCTGAGATCAAACTCGACCCAATGATCTCGATTCATTTGCTGAAAGCTCTTCACGTGAAGTTCACAGCATTGCTTCGCCTGGTGAGCCCCGAAGATTTGCCAAAATCCTTTCTTCACCCCGAAACCAACAAGCACGTGCCCCTCGACCGCATGATGGCACTGTATGCGTGGCATGGAGAACATCACCTCGGACATTTGAAGATCATCGCAACGAAATAGTCACACTCACCCCACCTGAAACCTCGAAGCGCAGCCTGAACGTGCTGCCTGCAACTTGTCACCTGGCTCCCGGCTGCCTGGCTCCCACCTTGCAACCTCCCCGTCCCCGCACTAACTTTGCTCCAAGCAAACACCGATGTCTTACGTTCCTCCCCGCTTCCTCTTCTCCCCTCACCTGGAAACTATTTTTCCGTCACTTATCAGACGTGTATCGCTTCAGCCGTATACGCGCGAGCGCATCGATACGCCAGACAATGATTTCCTTGATCTGGACTGGCTAACCAACAACTCAAAAAAGCTGGTGATCATTTCGCATGGATTAGAAGGAAACTCTACCCGGGCGTATATTAAAGGAATGGCACGGGTGTTCTTCAAGAATGGCTACGATGTACTTGCCTGGAATTACCGCGGATGCAGTGAAGAAATGAATCGTCAGCTGCGGTTTTATCATAGTGGAGCAACGGATGATCTTAATGTTGTCATTGATCACGCGATCGACAAAAAAGGCTATTCACAAATTTATCTTGTCGGCTTCAGTCTTGGCGGGAACATTACACTCAAATTTTTAGGGGAGAGACAGCCACGTGAAGCGGTGAAAAAAGGAGTTGCGATCTCTGTTCCGATGGATCTCAAAACCAGCTGTGCGAAAATCTCTGAGCCCAGCAACTGGATCTACTCGCGAAGGTTTCTCAAAAGTCTGAAAGCGAAGATTGCCGTGAAAGCCGCACGCATGAAAGAACTCGACATCACCGGACTTCATCAAATCAAGACGCTCAAAGAGTTTGACGACAAATACACCGCCCCTCTCCACGGTTTCAAAGATGCATACGACTATTATGACAAGTGCAGTTCACTCTATTTCCTTACGGGAATTAAAACGCCAACCTTGATTGTCAACACAACAAACGATCCGTTTCTGAGCAAGGAATGTTTCCCAACGGAACTCGTTAAAAACCATCCATTCATTACCATGGAAATTCTTTTGCGTGGTGGTCATGTGGGCTTTACACAATTCAATAAAAATGGACTATATTGGTCGGAGCAGCGCGCTTTCGAATTTATTAACCAGCCATGATCGATCGGTATAGTTTAACGGCTTCCTCTGAAGTCATCCGGGAACGTTTCTCGGTAGAGGTCCCTGAATTTTATCGTCCGAGATTCAATGCTGCGCCAACACAACTATTACCAGTCGTAACGAGTACCGCTGCTTCAGGTGTTTCGCTGTTCTACTGGGGCACCTCACCAGAGTGGTCGAAGAACAAAGTGCCGAGCGAAAAGATGATCAACGTTCGCGCGGAAAGTCTAAATGAAAAACCTGCGCTCAAAAAATCATTGAAGAAAAATCGCTGCCTTATTCCCGCTGACGGATTTTACGGCTGGAAGAAAGTCGGCAAGAAAACCAGTATCCCCTACCGGTTTGTGATGACGAACAAAGATCTTTTCGCTTTCGCGGGATTGTGGGAAGAATTTGAAGACACCGATGGTCATGAAATTCAAACGTTCATGATCTTCACGCAAGAGTCAAACTCGCTGGTAGCACAAATACAGGAACGAATGCCTGTTATCCTTTCACGGGAAAACGAAAAACTGTGGCTCGACCCCGCAACCGATGAAGAGTCTTTGACAAAAATGCTCTTCACTCCTTCTTCCTCTCCGATGATTCACTACCCTGTTTCACCCGGCATCAGTGACATCAAGATTGATCTCGCATCATTGATTATTCCAACGGCCCCTGCGGATCAGCATGGGAATCTGACGTTGTTTGATTGAGACGTTGAATCGTTGATCTGTTGATTAGTTGATCCGTTGCAGGTCTCCGCACGTAGTGCAAAATAAAAAAAATATTAGCTGGCTAACGCACTCGACTGGTTTAGTATCTTACGAGCACCTGTTCTTGAGCCATCCCGATTTTATCGGGATGAGCGAAAGACCCTTCCCTTCACACCCGCGCCCGAACAAGCTAGTTTCTCTTCATAAAGTAGCGGTGACTTCGAAGCAAAGTCTTTAAATCATCGACATGCCGTGCACGAAGTTTGTTGACCCAATCTCAACTTCATTGCCGAATATTCCTCCACGGTCGCAATAGCGATAGAAGCGAAAAGCCCGAAGCGCGTTGGCCTTAGTGGGTGGACGGACTTGTAGCGTCCCGATAGCTATCGGGAAGCGCGGGCCCAGCGTTGGTCCGTCATTTATGCGCACATTTAATCAATTTTGTATGCACGGGATGACGGCCGCGCGGTGGTGGGCATTGCCAAAAAAAAATTGTCTTCGATTGACGATCGATGTCAATGCAATCACCAAGACTTGATAGGGGTCCTTCGCTCAGCTCGCTGACGCGAGTTGGCTCAGGATCGGTGCTCTCTATTTTTTTTTAAGCGCACAATCGTTGTGCGAGCTTCAACGATTCAACTAATCAACGGATAAACGGATCAACCTCGCTAGAACCCATCATCCTCATCCTCCTCTTTCTTCGGCTCGTCCACTTCTTCTTCAGGCTTCTTAGCATCTTTCTTCGGAGGCTTCACTTTCTTTTCCTTCTTCTTGAACAAGCCACCTTTCTTACGCGCTTTCGGTTCATCTGTTACCTGGCCTGGTTGAGGAACTTCGGCTTGCGATAATGTATCGACATAATCAAACTCTTCCTTCGGAGGTTGTACCAGTGATGCGGAGTCAACTTCCTCTTTCTTCTTTTTCTTGAACAAGTTCTTAAAGAATCCTTTCAAGCCCTGCTTCTTCTTGGTCTCTTTGCCGGAGTCTCCGCCACCTTCACCACTCTGTTGCATCTTGGCAAGCCGCACATCGGGAAGCACAAGCGCATCGCGCAGGTACCACATGTAATGGTCTTGATCTAAATTGTAACGGACATCGCTTATGTAGTACTGAGGCTTTTGCTTCACATAGCGCTGCTGAATCGAATCATAATCCAGGCTGTCGGAGCTGTTATATTTCAGCAGGCGAAGTTCTTTATCTTTGGTAATCACGTAAACACTGTCTTCAGCCGTAGCTGCTGTGGCGGTATCGCGCGGAACATCAACAATGTAGGTGCTATCAATAACCGATTGGGTAGCGCGCGCCATCTCCTCCATGTTGACAGAATCGGCTCCAGGATTGGCAATCGAATCGGGTACAACCACCGGCACAGGCTTCATTTTTACGGTCTGCAGGCTTCGAACGCGTGACCGGTAAGACATGGGCTCGGCCACGAGATATTTGTTCTTGCTGGCCGTATAAACCTTTGGTGTTGAGTCATCCAGGAAATAGCTGAACTTCTTTCTAAGCTGGTCTTTATCGTATATGTAGGCGCTTTGATAGGCAGGGCAAACCAGTCGTTCTGTACACGAGAACAGCGTAATCAAGCTTAAAACAGCAATGATGGCCCTTTTCATTGTGGGGTGACTAGCAAAAATAGGAATTAGCCTCAAAACAACCGGTAAAATAGCCCAAAAAAGCCGGTTTACGAAACCCGCAAACCCGAAATTACATGGATTGTAACGCTGATTTCTGGCTTTTAGTAAGCCCAGAGGCTACTAAATCATAGGAATTGTTGACCCATTTGAGGATCATTTTGTCGGGAATTGAGCCATCCATGAGCACGGTGATCCAGTGCTTTTTGTGCATGTGATAGCCGGGCTGTACGGCAGCATACTTCTCGCGGAGCTCCTCGCCCACCTCGGGATCAACTTTGAGGTTGAGGCTTTCAAAACTTTCGATATCGGTGAGTGCAAACATCTTCCCCATCACCTTATAGACAAGCGTCTCCTTGTCAAAAGGGAATTCTTCCGTAACACCCTTTTTCGAAAGACAATGTTTGCGGAAGGACTCCAGGTTCATACTATAGAAATCTTTTCAGGATGATAAAGATAACACCCGCCAGAAAAATGATGATGGAAATCTTATTGATGCCGTGCATCATTTTAATGTTGATGTTGCTGGGACGAGATGGGTCTTTCTTGCGGAAGAAATATTCTCCCACCTCACCCATCTTAAAAAAGTTTTTGAATTTATTCTCTTTCCGTTCGCTGGCCTGGCGGTTTTCGTGAACGGTATTTTCATGCGTTGCCATACTCGTCAGTTTACTTGTGGAACTTCGATCCAGTTTCCGTCTTCACGGATCAACTCTATCAACTCATCAACAGCTTTTGCTGTAGGAACGTTCTTCTTCACTACTTCTTTACCGCGATACAAGGTAATCCGACCTGGCCCTGAACCCACATACCCATAGTCGGCATCGGCCATCTCACCCGGACCATTCACAATGCAACCCATAATTCCAATCTTGATCCCTTTCAGGTGAAATGTTCGCGATCGAATCATGGCAGTCGTCTCTTGTAAATCAAACAAGGTCCGTCCGCACGATGGACATGAAATGTATTCGGTCTTCGATATTCTCGTGCGGGTCGCCTGGAGAATATTAAATGCGGTCTCATTTACAATTTTGTCGCCACCACAATTTTCTGCCGCAATGAAAACGCCATCCCCCAAACCATCGATCAGCAGTCCGCCAATGTCTGTTGCAGAATAGAGTTGAAGATTTTCAGGTGTGAGATCGCGATACGCACGGCCAATTATTACCGGCACCTTGCAATCATTTTCAATCAACGAAACAAACAGTCTGCGTTGCTCCGGCATTCCGTGTTCATTGTAGGTATCGATAAGCAACACCGCGCTTGAATCCGATTTCAATTTGTCGATGAGTGGTTGCGTCACATCTTTCAGACACGCATAGATGAAATTCACTTTCGTGGAAACCTCAACCTCTTTCAGATACTCCTCTGCACGAATGAAAGGATAACTGCGGTCTTTATTTTTTTGCGACAGCCATGTGCGATGGTTAAAGATCAAGCCCAAGGTACCCGGAATCTCAAAGTCGATCGTCTTGTCTCCGAGGAAAACGTAATCACACGCTATGTCAGCGATGTTCCACTTGTCTAACGGAACAGAGTAGTTGTATCCCAAAGCGAAGAATGAGGCAGCTGAAATTTTTTCTTTACCGGAGAAATCAGCAATCACGCGCGGAACCTGGTGTCCACCGATGTTGAGAACTTCATGTGTTGCTCTGCGCGTATAGGCAAATGGATTGATCGGGTAATGCTTGATCTCCGGAATGGGTGCATGCCCGACACGATTCGTATATCGGTCAGCCAACGCCTTGGCTACTGGAACTTCAGCTTCAGGCTCTTCCGTTAATGAAACACGAATGGTATCACCGAGGCCATCCTCGAGCAGTGTTCCGATGCCTACCGAAGATTTGATCCGTCCGTCTTCGCCATCTCCTGCTTCCGTTACGCCAAGATGCAATGGATATGGCTTGAATCCTTCCTCATCCAATTTCTGTACAAGTAACCTATACGCCTGCACCATCACCTGCGGATTGCTCGACTTCATCGACAACACGATGTCATAGTATTGCTCATCCTCACAGATCCTCAAAAATTCGAGGGCAGATTCCACCATGCCGAGTGGTGTATCGCCATACCGGCTCATGATACGATCGGACAATGAACCGTGATTCGTTCCGATGCGCATGGCAGTTCCATACTGCTTGCAAATCTTAATCAGTGGTGTAAACTTCTGACGGATACGTGCCAACTCGGCTTCGTATGCGGCATCGGTATATTCAATTTCTTCAAAACGTTTTTTGTCGGCATAGTTGCCTGGATTGATGCGCACCTTCTCCACAATTCGCGCAGCAAGTTCGGCAGCGTTTGGTGTGAAGTGTATATCGGCAACTAGTGGAACAGAATAACCTCTGACTTTCAGTTCCTTCTTGATCGCTTCAAGGTTTTGTGCTTCTTTGATACTAGGTGCCGTAATGCGAACGTATTCACATCCCGCATCGACCATACGAATCACTTGCTCGACCGAACCTTTCGTATCCATCGTATCAACGGTGGTCATAGATTGAATCCGGATTGGATTGTTTCCACCCATCGGAACATCACCAATCTTGACTTCAATGGTTTTCCGCCTGCTGTATTGAACGAGGCTGTTGCAGTATTGCTTTAAAGAGGCAACCGAAGGATTCATGTATTGATTTAACTTTCAAAATTAACCTTTAAAAAGCGATTTTGTTCCGAAAAAGGATAAAATGTCCACGGTCCACGGTCAATGGTCAACCGCTGATAATCATTAATTTACACTGACTGTAGACAGTTGACTGTCGTCCGTGGACACTAAATGTCTCCCAGCTGCGGGCGGATAATAATCTCCTCGACAACGCTTCGCGGGGAAAGCGCATTGGCAGCATAAATTGTTTCGGCAACGTCTTCGATGGTCATAAAGCGTTCGTCCGGAAGCGTTGACGCCTCCCAGCTTCTCGTTTTCGTTGCTCCGGGCATCACGGCAGTCACGCGAATGTTATCACCCTTCAATTCTTCGCGAAGGCATTTCGACATTCCAAGCATGGCAAATTTTGAGATCGCATAGGATCCACCATTGGCGTAAGCTTTAATGCTGGCGATCGAACAAATATTGAACACGTGACCTGACTTCTTTGCCTTCATGAGGGGAACAATGCCGCGAGTCGTATAGTAGGCACTGTAAAGATTGGCGTTGATCATACTTTCGAGCGTGCCTTCGGGTTCAGTAACAATTTCGCCCGGTAAAAAGTAGCCTGCATTGTTAACAAGCACATCAACATCACGCTTGAGCGCAGCGACAAATTTCGTGAAGGCTTTCACCTGGTCCTTCACCGCCATGTCTGCTGCGAACGTAGAGACCTGGATACCTGCGAAACTCTTCTTGAATGCGTTCTCAAGTTCAGCCAGTTCCGCCTCATTTCGAGAGCATGTAGCCACATCAAATCCCTGGGCAGCAAACTTTTCGAGAATCGCCCTTCCGATGCCCTTTGAACCCCCTGTGACCACGATAAGTTTGCGCATTGCCAGTGTATTATTTTCAAGTATCTTTAAAGCAAGATAATACTTGCAGTGATTTTATTGCAGCATGATTAGAGAGATCGGAAAATACTTCATATTCCTCGGCCACCTTTTCACCAACCGGGAATCGTTTAAGACCTACTATAAGCTCGTTCTTGAAGAATGCATTACCATCGGCATTGGCTCGGTTCTGCTGGTAGCACTCGTGTCTACGTTCATGGGGGCTGTAACAACCGTACAAACCGCGGCTAATATGGTCAGCGCGCTCATACCTGACTATGTGATTTCCCAGGTGGTTCGGGAAATGACCATCCTCGAACTGGCGCCAACCATCATTGCGGTGATCTATGCGGGTAAAGTTGGATCGAGCATGTCTGGCCAGCTTGGAACGATGCGCATCACCGAACAGGTAGACGCGCTCGAAGTAATGGGGATCAATTCAATCTCCTACCTGGTGCTTCCAAAGATTATCGCATCGATGCTGATGTATCCGATGCTTGTGATCATCGCAGGTGTGTGTGCCCTGATGGGCGGTTACCTGGCTGGAACAATTGCCGATATCATCACCCCGAACGATTACGTGTACGGTATCCGATTTTCGTTCAATGAATTCTTTGTTTCGTTTGCGTTGATCAAGTCTGTTGTGTTTGCATTTCTGGTAGCTTCGATCTCTTCGTTCAAAGGATACTACACACAAGGTGGCGCGCTCGAAGTTGGTGTGTCCAGTACGCAGGCCGTGACAAACTCGGTTATAGCAGTGCTCGTTGCTGATTATTTACTGGCTCAACTACTCCTCGGCTAATGATTAAGTTTGAACATATCTCAAAATCGTTTGCTGACAGACAGGTGTTGAATGACGTCAGCGGTGTCCTCGAAAAAGGAAAACCGAACCTGATCATTGGTGCATCCGGAACGGGTAAAAGCGTTTTGCTGAAGTGCCTTGTCGGATTGGTGAAGCCTGACTCAGGTCATGTGTTCTACGACAACAGGGACTTTTTCAATTCCGATCGCGATCAGGTGATCGAGATCCGAAGAGAGATTGGAATGCTCTTTCAGGGTGGTGCACTATTCGACTCCAAGAATGTGGAGCAGAACGTCCGCTTCCCGCTCGACATTCTCACCAAAATGCCATTCGATGAAAAACAGGATCGCGTCAATTTCTGTTTGAAGCGTGTCGGCCTCGAAAATGTAAATAAGAAAATGCCTTCGGAGATAAGCGGTGGTATGAAAAAACGTGTCGGCATCGCACGGGCCATCGTGAACAATCCAAAATACCTCTACTGCGATGAGCCCAACTCCGGCCTCGATCCGCAAACCTCCATCGTGATTGACGAACTCATTGATGAGCTCTCCGAAGAATTCGATATGACCACCGTAATCGTCACCCACGACATGAATTCCGTTATGGGTATCGGTGAAAAAATTCTCTTCATCTACAAAGGACGAAAACTCTGGGAAGGAACAAAGAACGACATCACGCACTCCGGGGTGAGAGAGTTGGATGATTTTGTCTTTGCCAATAAGGTGATGAATAGCCTCCGGGGGAAATGAGTTGTGCTAAGGTGCTAAGGTGCTAAGGTGTTAATGTGTTAATGTGTTAATGTGTTAATGTTACTGCAATAGGCATTTTTCAGCGCTACGTTTTTAACGAACGCAGGCCATTAAACTTGAACAGCAGTTCTTGGTGTTTTGGAGCCTTGCCGAAAGTCCCGCGCTTCGCGGAAGTGGCTATAGCAGCCTTGCCGGTTTTGAGAAAGGGCGCTACTTGACAAATCCAAAAATATCCTCTGCGTTAAATCCGGCATTTTGCATTTTTTCCCTGCAGCTTCCTCCAAGCAACAGCGCGACTACTCACGTTGAGCCAGACCTTTGCGCACTCTGCGCAGATGCGATAAAAATTCCTGATGATACCTGACCCGTGTGAAATGCCTGTCGAACCCACCTGCATTTCTCGCCTTGACAAGAGCCGATCGAAAACAAAAAAACTCTACTTGAGAATCCGAAAAATATCCTCTGCGTTAAACCTGCATTTTGCATCTCAATTCCTTATCGCTGGCAACTCTATAAAGAATGACGTCCCCTCACCCACCTTCGTCTCAAACCAAATTCTTCCTCCCATCAATTCAATCCCTTGCTTCGATATCGCAAGCCCAATTCCCGAGCCCGACTTTTTTGTACTGAAATGAGGAAGAAAAACTAATTCTGCAATAGACGGATCAATTCCCTTCCCATTATCGCGCACCTCAACCCTGGCAATGGAATTTTGAAGGGTTATGTTCACCACTATTCGAATCGCCTGGCCAGGAATTCCCGACTGCAGTCCATTAAGAATGATATTAGAGAATGTGCGATTGAGCATCTGTTCATCTCCCATCACAAAAATCTCTTTCACGACACTTCTAAAAACGATGTCACCGGAGGCTGCATGTAAATCCACCGCAGATCGAACGCAGGAAACCAATTCAAGACGTTTGATTACCGGTTCGGGCATTTTTGCAAACCCACTGAATGAGGAAGCTATGTCGTTGAGTGTATCTACTTGAGACAGAAGCATCGTCACAGCCTTCTGCGTTTTTTCCGGATTGCCATTATTGTTCTCCAGTTGGCGCTGAAGTTGTTGAAGCGTCAACTTCATTGGCGTAAGCGGATTCTTTATTTCATGCGCTACTTGTTGGGCAATTTCACGCCATGCTTTTTCGCGTTGCGTATGCTCAAGTTGACTTTTGCTCTCACCCAGTTTGTACAACATCGAGTTGTATTCCTTCACCATCAAGCCAATCTCATCTGTTGTGTTCCAGGTAAGCGGTTTGTCAAGACGGTTCAGTGTTGTACGCTTGAGCGATTGTGTTATAAATTTGAGTGGGAACGTCAGCCACTCAGATACGAAATAAGAAAGGATCAACAAGGCAATGAAGATGAAGGCGAATATGTTCAGGATATTTGTCAGGATCGCGATCTGTGCCTGTTCAAGGAAATAGGCAGATTGAAAAAATGGGATTCCCAGAATTCCTATCAGCTCTGCAGTTTGGGTTGATTTTAAAGC
Source organism: Chryseosolibacter sp. (assembly GCA_036402115.1). Classification (GTDB taxonomy): domain Bacteria; phylum Bacteroidota; class Bacteroidia; order Cytophagales; family Cyclobacteriaceae; genus Chryseosolibacter. The sequence goes on along the minus strand of DASWTM010000134.1, from coordinate 7,187 downwards.
CGTATAAGCGATGAAGTATTCCAGTTTCCCAACACGTTCGGACTCGATGAACGAATTCTCTCCACTCTTGATCTTCTGAAATGCTTGTGCGTTAATGTAAGGTGCCAACAGATGCGACTCAAAGATCAACGGTTGACTTGTTGCGAGCAATGAGCCATCCGGACGATAAATATTTGCATCGAGATTTGACAGGTTGGCCAACTCAGCGAGGCGATTGTTAAATGAAACGGTATTCTCAATATTTCGAAAGAGATAATCATCAAGATAACCATTGATCTCCTCGCCAAACACACGGGATTTATCCCTGTACTCGCGATCGAGCTGTTGCTTCGAAGACCGTGTCGTCAAACTAACCACGGTAATGCTTACAATGATCAGTGGAATGAAGAAAGCAAGGTTTAGATACAATTGAATTCGAGCCGAGAAAAACAATCGTCTTCCGCGGAAGTAGTTAAAAATTCCCTGAAAGAAAACGAGCACGAGGATCACAAATAATCCCAATACAAAGAGAAACGAGAAGTTCGCTACACGGTATGTCAACGATGCCTGTTTTGTCGATACCAACGCAACTCTTCCATTCTGATCTTCCTGTGCGATATGGTCATATCCAAAAGCCGACATGCCTACCGTGTGAAGATCCGTACTGCCCATCAATGAGCGATTAAAAAGCTTCTCGTAGTTAAAATCGCCAGACGTGAATACATACTTATCATTCGCCCACACTGCATAGCTGATATCCTGCGTCCGATAAAATTGCTGGAAGGTATAGTCCACGAGTAGTTCGGGATATACGTTCTCCGGAATGATCTTCTTCAACGATAGCTCCACCACAACATATCCAGCAATAGAAGCCGACCGATAAATCGGCACAACAATCAAATATTTCTGAGTGATATCCGATTGTGGATTATTGACGAAATATACGCCCTGATAAGAAGTTCGGAAAGGATCAGCATCATAGCGTTTTACCATGTCTGCAAATGGCGGGATGAGATTATTTCCAACAGGCTCACCCGCTGCATTGAAGATGAAAATTTCGACATCATATTTGTTAAAATAACTCGGAAGAAACACCTGCCGGATTTTCTGAGCAATGGCTTCCGTTCCCAGGAAAGGTGTAACGATCCGCGCTTGCGTGAAGGCGTCATTAGCAATCTTTAACGAAGCTTCATGCAGCAGATATTCACCGAAGATATCGCGATCGATAAGGAAGGTGCTCGCGAAACGAAACTGACTTTCAATCTTTTCTTTCTGGCTAAATGTATTAATCGCGATAGCACCAATCACGGAAGCGCAGAACGTGGCAACAAACAGGTAGGAAAACGTACTGTAACTTAACCGCTTCAAGCTTCGGAACAGCTTAAAAGCTAAAACTGAAACAAAATAAAGCACAGCCACCGCGAGGGGATAGCGATACGCTTGTCCAGTTGCCTCATTAATGAACGCGAAAATTAGCAGTGCAATCACGAAGCCGATGATCACGCGAAGTTTGCTTCGATCGCCTCCCAATAACCGCAATAATCCATGTGAAAAAAGAAAGAAGCATATTCCGGATATAATAACTGCAGCCAATGCAACTAGCCGCAGCGCATCGAAGTTCAACGATTCGGAAATATCAAGAATGATGGATGAATTGTTATAGATCGTCTGAATCACCACGAATGGAAAGAGCGCAGCGAACAAGATCATCAAGGATGCAAGAACGGAAAACACCCAACTAAAGACCGGTTGACCTAGCAACGTGAGAAACCTGAACTTGTAATAGTTTCTAAAAATGTAAATGCAGATAATCAGGAGGCAGATAATGTTGAGAAACAAATCGCCTAATGAAGCATTGATCGTTGAGGAACGGAAGATTACCGGGTCGAACAAAGTTCCGTAAACCAAGCTGCCTGGAAAATCGAACAAAACCATTGCACTCCGGATACCGAGCAAGAAGATAGTAAGCACCACAATGCCGAGTTCGGTAAACCGTGTCAGGTTTTCGAGCAGGAAGTACAGCAATACGGCCAGGATAATAATCGCCATAGATATCAGTAGTATCGAAGCGATAACAAACCCTTTGCGGGAAGGCAGATCTCCCGCAATGCTCACCTTAAAAAGGCAATGCGAATTCAGGCACACGGGCTCACCAATGGCTGCGTTCGGCTCAAGAATATGCAGGCCTGGCGAAGGAAGAATCTTTCGGTTCCACTCAAGATTGAGATAATCATTGTGAATGATGTAATCGCGCTGCAGGTTGATCAATGATATAACCGTAATGCCGTCTGGTCTCGCGAGTTTGTTCAACAACATCACCTCGCTCCCACTCTTCTCAATTTTCACTTTAAAGGTATCGCTGACGAGAGACGCTGGCGGGATGAAATGGTTATCCGACCAGAAGTAAAGTGAATCGGATTTATATATGAAGAATGGGTAGTGCACCTCGTCCAGTAGCTCAGAAGGAGAACTGACTGAACCTCCAATCGATGCATCCACTTTCTGCAAATCTTCGTCCGACTTGATTAGTTGTTTGGCAAGCTTTGCAGCGATGGCTTTAGCTACGAACTTTTCGTTGACCTGTGAACGTGAAAGCGATGCGCACCACAGCCCTGCGATCAGGCACACAGCGAAAAGGATAAAAAGAAGTACGACCTTTTTCTTCAACTGTATCAAGTTGGTGGTCTTTAAAGATAGTGAATTACTTTGACAGCGCTGGGTTGTACTTCAAGCCACCGAAAGCATAGAGATAAATCACTCTTGAATATCGGTAGTTAAGTGGCGCCAGCAGCACCATGACACCAATGACTGTGCCAATGTAGACCCACTCGTTCGGATCGTTAGCGAGATAGTAAAGTAAAATTCCAATGATAACGATAAAGGCGACTGTGAAAGCATAACTCACATACATCGCGCCCTGATAAAACCCAGGCTCAGGTTCAAGCCTGACATGACAATTCGGGCACCGCTCATTCATGCGGTTGAACTTGCCGAGGTTGAGGGCTGAATGCGAGAACATGTTTCCCGTTCGGCACCTCGGACATTTGCAATCAGCGATGGCCGCCAGTAAGCTCCTGTTTTGCATTCCTGCTTGATTTAAACCAAAAGTATCCAAGCGTGAGGACTGCGAGGTAGGGTAACACCAGTAAATAAAGAATTCCTGTATTGATACCGGCACCTATACCGGGATCACCATTGCTGAAATTGTTTTCCAACGTTGAACGGCACATCGCGCACTGCGCTGAAGCCGAAACAACACTCAGTAAAACAAAAGCCAAAAAAGCGATTACTGTCTTCATACTAGTGAACGTAATAAGGACTAATCATCAGGTAAACTATAACACCTGTGGTAGCCACATACAGCCAGATGGGATACGTGATCCGCGCCAGCCTCCTGTGACTATCAAACCTGCCCGTTAGCGCCCTCGCGAAGGAGAACAATACAAACGGTATAACACCAACCGAAAGAATAATGTGCGTGATCAGGATAAAAAAGTAAACATATCGTATCGCACCTTCACCACCATAAGGGGTTGCTTCATTGGTAATGTGATAAATGACATACATCACCAGGAAAGACGCAGACAAGCCAATACAGATCTTCATCAGCAGCTCGTGAAGCTTGCGGTTTCCACGCTTGATCGCCTGCACGGCAACAACCAGCAACACAGCGGTGAGTCCGTTGATCGTTGCATAAATAGGAGGAAGAAACGTAGTGTTGTAGCCTTTGATCTTCGGAATCCCGAACAATGCTGCAACAGCCAGCGGAATGATCACCGACAATGTTATGATCAGCGTTTGATACGGCTCTTTTCTCTTTAAGGTGTTGGTCTGTCCACTCATCTCAATATTTTTTCAAAATAATTTCGAGCTCAAGGAATAAACGATCGATGTCTTCTCTATCGCTGCTGTCGAAGTAGCCTCTTATACGCCCCTGCTTATCCACTATTACAATATCTTCATTCGCAGGAATTACCAGTACACACTTCTTAAACTGATCTTCCTCTGACAATGTTCCCCCATTGACAAAAGTTACTTCACTGTACTTAATCTCCTCCTTCATTCTTGACGAGACGGGGGAAAAATGGATCAGGTAGAGCTCATTCTGCTTTAGCGCAGTCAACTGAGTCATCACAGTGTCGGGCAACGTATAGCCTGCATTGTAGGTGAATCCGCAATCTGCCACTACAGCCGGAGCCGTGTCCTGGTATAAGGGGGCAACTTCAAATTCATTCTTACCAAAGAATTTCAGGAAGATAAAAATGCTCACCGGCAGCGCCAGTGCTAAAAACAGGAAAAGTGCTTTTTTACCTTTCATGGTATTCAAAAAAAGAGGCTCAGGTTTTTCCCAAGCCTCCGGTAATTTCAGTATTGTTAAAAACGACTAGAGTCTTGTATTGAAGATCGCCATGCCTTCATAGACGAACGCGACAAGCATCCAGATAACAAATACCATCGGGATGAGGATTGACCAGATCAACACTTTCGCTTCGTGGCGCAAGTGCATGAATTCACCAACGATATACGCTGCTTTCACGATCGTCATCAAAATGAAGATCGTTACGCGTGATGTTTCATATTCGTGAGGAACTGTAAAGGCAATGATAAATTCCAATACAGTAATGATCAACAATATGAGTGCTACGGACCAAAGCTTTTTGATCTTTGCCTTATCCGGAGGAAGTACCGTTACTTTTGGTTCGTGAGAATGTGATGCCATAGTATGTCTAAAATTTTAAACCAGGTAGAAGAAAGTGAACACGAATACCCACACGAGGTCTACAAAGTGCCAGTACAAACCGACCTTCTCAACCATTTCATAATGGCCCCTTCTGTCATACACACCGGTTACTGTGTTGTAGTATATCAGGAAGTTCAGACACACACCACTAAATACGTGGAAGCCGTGGAAGCCTGTGATGAAGAAAAAGAAGTCAGCAAAATCCGGAGGACCGTATTGGTTCTGTACGAGGTTCGCACCGAAAACCTCAACACCATCGATGATTGTAGGCGTACCGGTTCCAACGATAAAGTGCGTCCACTCCCAGGCCTGACAGCCAAGGAATGTAAGACCACCCACGATTGTCCACAGCATCCATTTTTCAACGGCAGCGCGGTCCATTCTGTGTCCTGCTTCAACGGCTAACACCATCGTTACTGAGCTCATGATCAAAATGAACGTCATGATACCAACGAACACGAGCGGAGCTTCAAGTCCGTGGAAGAATGGAATGGCGTCAAATACCTTTTCAGGAACTGGCCAGTATGCCGGAGAGAAAACATAATCATCGATCGGTCCGTCATAGCCAGGATGGGCTGAGCGAACGAGGCCGTAGGTGATTAGTAATGCTGAAAACGTGAAAGCATCAGACAGGAGGAAAAACCACATCATGAGCTTGCCGTAGCTTGCGCCCATCGGTGATACGCCACCATCCCAAACACTTCTGCCCGGGGTCTGAACACTTGTTGAGGTACTTGCCATTGTTAATTACGATTTATCGGTTCAATAATAGGAAGACGAACAAATATAGCCAAAGTCCATCCAAAAAATGCCAGTAAGTTGTGCACATTTCTATCTGGCTAAGGTTTTTAGAATGAATCTTCAGACGAAAAACATTTACTAAAACTACTGCGAGGAAAATCACCCCGCTGATCACGTGCACGCCATGCAGTCCGGAGATCACATATAAAAATGACCCTGATACTCCACTCGACTCACGTCCCACTAAATAAATGCCATTGGCCACCAACTCATTCCAACCGAGCCATTGGCCAACAAGAAATCCTGTTCCGAGAATTACCGTGATCACCATAGCGACCTTAGCCATCTCATGGTTGTCTCTCTTTGCCGAGAGGTATGCCCAATGCATGGTAACGCTGCTCGCCAAAATCATGGCGCTCGTGATCCAGAACATGCTCGGCATGTCAAAGTCGAGCCAGTTGCCTTCTGCCTGGCGAACGATATATGCACTCGTCAATGCGCCAAAGATCATGATGACGCTGACCATGAAAAGCCACAGCGCAAATTTTTTGGGATTCATTCCCACCTGCGCTTTTGCTTCCTCTACTATTTTTAATTCTGCTGCCATACTCCTCTTCCTTCGATTAAATTTTATCCAACAAATATGCGATCTGCACGATCGGTAAATACAAAAATGATCCAAACATAATTCTCAATGCTGATTTGCGGTCACCCGTTTTCATCAGGGAGAACGTCATTGCAAAAAACATCACGCCACACACTGTTGCCACAATTGCTGAATTAATTCCTGTGATTCCGAATGTTGCGGGTAGCAATCCAAGTGGAATCAGAAACAGCGTGTAGATCATGATCTGAAGTGCAGTGTTTACATCCTTCGCTCCGCTTGAGGGAAGAAGTCGGAACCCTGCTTTTTTATAATCGTCATCCGCCACCCATGCAATTGCCCAGAAGTGCGGGAACTGCCAGATGAACTGGATTCCGAAAATGATAAGCGCTTCATGTGAAATTAATCCAGTCGCGGCCGTCCAGCCCAAAAGTGGTGGAAGCGCTCCCGGAATTGCTCCGACAAATACAGCAATCGGCCCGACACGTTTTAATGGCGTGTACACGAAGCTGTATAAAATCATTGACACCACAGACAGAACAGTAGTCAATACGTTGGTGTATACAAGGAGAATCGCGACTCCGGCAAGCAGACAGATCACGCAGAAACTCCACGCCTCTTGTACTGTCAAACGATCAGTGGGCAACGGACGATTCATCGTTCTCGACATCAATTTATCAAGATCCTTCTCGATGATTTGATTGACAATGCCAGCCGCTCCGGACAGTAAAAAGCCACCGATAAAAAGCATCGCAAGTGTCAGGTAATTTACGGATGGTGCTCCGAGCACATATCCGAAAGCACAGGAGAAAGCCACGAGAAAAGAGAGACGCGCTTTCAGCAATTCGAAATACGCTTTTGCCTTTGCGCTCGCGAAAGAAAAACCTGTTAACGTATGGATCGGCCCTGCTATCATCTATGTGTTGCTACTATGGGTTTTACACTGTCTTTCAGCTTCAGCAGAAGCATGAACTGCATTCCGAAAGTAACGGTTGCGAGCAGCAAGTGTATCGGCTGAAGAAAGGCCGGCACACCGAAATATGCCATTGCTGCACCCGTTAAAATGGTGTCCAAAATTAATAGGATTAGAACTATTGAGAAAGCTTTAAGCCCAGTAGTTTT
>DASWTM010000133.1:0-9673 GCA_036402115.1 Chryseosolibacter sp. | reverse complement strand
TTATCAACGTTGAAAGCGATGTGCCAGTGGCCGGATCTTTCGCACCAAGCGCATCAAGGTAGGATTTCAGCGAAGGTCCAAACTCACCTGTATTCACATCTTTACCATTGAAGAAATCGATCGATGCCTGATGGGCCGCATGTGCGAGTGCAAGAGAGATATCTCGGTCGTAGTAGCCTTCAACACGGTCAGGGTAGGTGGTGCCCCCGCTGGAAACCATCGCACCGGAAGGAATACCGAAGTTGCCTGTCCGGATATACCGCTCGTAGTTCAGAACGTATGCGTTTACCGCGAGTGCAGTTGATGAGCCGATGTCAAGACCCGTTTTTGTAATGAACGTGTCTCCAGGAGCGCCATTCCATTCGTTGATCACGGTTGTCAGAATCGAACTCATGCGATCAACCACCTTATCGATGTAGGCTAATCGCTTTGCTGCGTTTGCATCGGTCGTGTACATGGCGATGATCTCGGCATCCGAATTTCCAAGACCGTTGATCAGGTAATCCAACGCAGGAAAGCCTTGTGTCGGATACGCTGCAGGGACAGCAAGATTGGCTGCCGGATCCTGAATGTTGGTGTTGATGCCCGTTACTGATGTTGGATAGATGTTGAAGAAGTTTCGAATCGTATTCCGGTCCCCGGGGCCGAACTCAAAAAGCTCTACGGTTTGCCATGATACGTATGCATCTGCCCATGCCGTGCGAAAGGCGGCTAAGGTTGTAGCGTTCGGAGTGGCAACAAAGGCATCCGAGGCGGTGGCCATCGCATCGAACTTCACTTTAAAATTGGAGTAGGAGGGAATGATGATGTTGTCAACCCAATGCGCTAACATGGGAGTGCGATCAAGCGGGTCGACCGGATCGGGATCGGTGCTTCCACCATCGCATGCCACGAGGAAAAGCGTGGTGAAAACAAACAACACGTTCTTAAATCGAAATTGGCGCATAGCTCATAAAAACGATAAAAGTGGATTCAATACTCGCATTGAATCCACTTGAGAATCTGTATTTTTTTATAGACCGAACTTTGCTTTGATAGCGTCAGCTGCGGTGTTGATTTTGGTCGCGTCAAGATCCCAGAAACCATTTTGGCTTCCGATCAAACCGTTGATGATTCCATCAGACCATGCTGCATCTACGGAGTGGGTAGTCGCAAAACGGAGTGAGTAGATAAATCCGAGACCCTCTGCGATGGCATGCGCGCGGGCAGCATCCGTCTGTGTCCCTGATTTCCATTTCTCGAGGTATCCCAATGCAGCTGAAGCAACTGCCTTTTCAAGTTCGGTTTTGATGATCGTAGCCTGCGCTTCGAGCTCAGCTCTGTCGTTGTTGACAATAGCTGCTCTTCCACGAAGGAACGCAGGGTAGATCTTTGGATAGCCTGCCTTATTGTATTCCCACACATACGCCCCTGCTCCAAACTCGGTGGTTGAGCGGGCTGCATCGGTAGTTGCCGTTGAGGATTCAATATTATAAAGGTATGCGGGGCTCAGCGTGAAGAGACCATACGCCTCATCCCAATTGTGCTCGAGCTGCGTATAGGCCTTGCCGTTAACAAGGGATGAGTTATTTGCCTGAAGTCCTTCATCCAGCAACACATTGCCGATGTAGTCCATCTGGAGCGCACCGATGAGTGACTTTTGAATAATCTGGGCAATCTCAATCCCCTTAGCATCAACGAGATATGCACCAAGTTTTCCAGCTTTACCTGCAGCCGCAGTGGTTGTCACTGACTGGCTTGCTACCGCGATGTTATCAAAATCAGTATTGAACTTTGCGCGAACCACATCCGCTTCGCTAGCAGGCTTCGATGAAGCTGTAGCGGTGCTGAGTTGAAGGCCTGAGCTGTTCAAGGTTGCTCCGTTAATCGAAACCGTAGCGGTTGATACGTCATAAAATGGACTTCCGGAGTTGGTAAACATCTTCTTTAGCACATTTGCATCGATCGGAGTGTTTGCTGACACATTCGAGCTCATGTGAAAGTTCAGGCCCTGGAACATTTTGTAACGGGCATTGCCTTCCGAAAAGTCCACGGTAGAAACTCCCTGTTCATCCTTAAACTGATTGCTGTAGGCAGCTTGCGCATTCAGCGAAGCATAGTCCATGGCGGGACGGAAGCGAGACGGTTCGTCATCATCACATGAAATCAAGGCTGCAACAGCCATGAGGCAAAATACTGGTTTACTGAGGTTTATCATTGGTGTAGTAACTGGTTTGGTCGACTAACCTTATTTGGACTTAGTCTAAATATGGCGCAAATGTGTCGAACAAAATTCAAAATGTCAAGGATTTCTGCCGCTAATCCGCCACGCGGGATGGAGAGCAATCTGCCTGTATTTGCCCCTGTCTGCCGTCTTTTACCTGAAGTACATGCCACCGATTTTCATTATTTTTGCCAACCCTCTCGACTGAGCCAACGACATGGCTACTTGTCGTCAGGCAATTGTTAACCTCATCTATGCCTATAAAGACCTTCCCCGTGCTAGTTGCACTGGCCCTGACCTGTAGTCAAACCTTTTCTCAAAGCATCTTTGCTGAAATTCCTTTCGATGAACATCGCATTACCGACTTCGATGCGATTGCCTTTGGCGACAGCATTTTGTTCTCTTACAACGAGCCAGCGGTAAGTGGACCGGTTCAGCGCAGCCAGTGGGTGAGGCATCAAAAAGTCTCCGGGAAAATTAGCCTGTCCGAACCCGTGGCTTTCATCCATTCGCAAGGGGATCAATTCCATTATTATTCGATGAGGCAAATGAAAGATGCCATCGTGATTAAGGCATTTGCCCCTGCCGGAAATGAAAAAGCTGCTCCAGTGGGAGAAGTTTCCTTGCGCGAGGGCATCGTCATGGCTGCATATACCCATCATAATCTCGTCCTGGTTATTTATGAGCGCAGCAACAATGCGGTAAGTGTGTATGAAATCGATGGGACAAAGCTCTTGGGTGAGAAGAAGTATTCTGTGCCTTCCGATTTGAGGATCTGGATCCGCAAGGAAGCCGATGTCGAATTCATCGAGCAAGGCAGCCCGCACATCAACACGTTCAAGGGATATTCTCGAGTGAAGCTGATTCACGAAAATGACGACCTCTACCTCACCCTCGACAATCACATGAAAAATGAAACGCTCGTTCTTGCCCTTCGCAAGGATGGTCGTTTGGATCAGTCTATCTTTTCGATCAACAGCACCGATGATTTCGGCTCTTATATTATTGATGGGAAATTATTCACCACCATCATGTCCACTAAGAAATTTGTGATGAACGTGCAGGACCTTACCACCAAGGAGTTGGTTGCTACAAACGTTATTGCGAAGGGTACGGAAAATTTTGATATCACGGTTCGCTCAGCCGCAGACAAAACGGTGTCAACCGAATCATTCACCAGGATGATGAGCGTGGTGGCGTATGGCGATCCGCAACTCACTGTCAGCCGGGATTCTGGTAACTATACAATTGCGTGGGGAAGTTTCATTAATGACAAAGGGGCTGGTGGCATGGCGGGAGCTAATCCTGTTGCGATGCTCATGACCTTCGCGGTTTCCACTGCGATAAAGCAACTGTCCGAGGCACCAGGTCTCAGCAGGCAATTCTTTTATTCATTCGATGCGACCAATTTATCGTTTGCACGGCCTGCTGCCGCAAAGCGAACACCGCGGATGAAAGTAGACGAGTATGAAATGAAACTTATCGCAGACGGTGTTAAAGTCAAATCAAAAAGCTACTTGCCTTTCAAAAACGGATTGCTGGCCATCTACAGCTTGCCAAAAGAGCGACTCGTGCGCATGATCGCGTTCGAATAACATCCGCCTTTATTCCTAGTTGAACTCACAGCGTCTGGGCAAGAAGCGCCTGCAGCTGAGTGGAAGCTTGTTCATCTGATGGTCTAGGAGCGCTGAGGGTTACAATGTTTCCTGATTTATCGATGATCATGTAGCGCGGAACATACGACATCTTATACCTCTTATAAAAAGATTGGATCTCATCTGCCGCGATGATCAGATGCAGTCCTTTCCACGTGGTGTCCTTGGCCATAAAATTGTCCCAGTGTTCTTTCTCGTAGTCCACGGAAACATTCAGAAAAACCACGCCAGGTTCTTTGGCAAATTTCTCCTGCAATTTTTTGGATGCCGGGATTTCCGCCACACAAGGCGCACACCATGTGGCCCACACATCGATGTAGATCAATTTTCCGCGAAGATCGCGAATGGAGAGTTGGCTGCCATCCGGAGTAGAACCCGTTAAGTCCGGTGCAGGCTTGCCGGGCTGTACACCAAGCCACTCATTGTATTGCTTCTGCACTACCTGGGTATATTTTGAGTGCGCATTCGTTCGTTGCAGGCGCGCGAACACTGAATCCGTTTCCGGTGTAATGCCATAGCGCGAGAGCCAAAAGTTGATGTTGAATGATTTAATAAAGTGCTGAACTTCGGCAGGATAATCCGCCTTATCGATCAGCGAGTCTGTCATTAAGGGAAGCAGATTTTCCTTTCGGTTCGCCAGTTGAACCTGTTCACTGGCCGGCAGGTAGATTACGTTGTGCCAGAAGAAATTCAGAAGCATCTGGTAATCTGAGTAACCATCGGTAAGAAGGTCTGGCACAAAAGGTACCTCGTTGGTAAGGTTTTCGATCTCGGGCGAGATTTCCGCCTCCAGGAACAGTGTACCATTATCGCGATGCTCCCGTTTTTCAATCAACGCTGCATTTGCGCGGTAGAATTTATATTCTTGACTTACCGTTAGCATCTTAATTTGGTTCTTTCGGACTAACAGTGCCTCGTCTTTTTCAGACAGTACTACTGAATCCGTGTATTGCGCATGGAAGTTGTTGATCGTTGTTTTCAAGGAATCGTAGCGCTTCAGGAACTGTTCGTCACTCATGTCAGGCAATGGCACATTCCCAGCCATTCTTATTCTATCGGTATGCGTATTGACCCACGCGAGATAATTGTTCACCTCCGCACCATTCCCGGAATGATAGAATGGGACAGCTGATCCCTGCGGAGACTTTTCGATCATTAATTCATCGCCAGGCGAGACGTACAACTCTCCATAGCTGTTCCCAATCTTTAGGTAAACAAATTTCGGCTTACCAACTTCGATATCAAACACACGATTACCAAGCGAGTCGGTTCGAGTCGATAAGATCGGTGTAGCCTCTAATACTTCTGAAGGGCTAATTATTATTTCTACGTTGGGCTGTTTCGGCAGGTGAACCGTGAATGTTGCTTTATCACTCGAGTTGCACGCTACGTGTACGATGAAAATGACACACACTAGTGCGAAAGTGTGGAAAGGGTTTTTCATTGGTACGGATTTTCGACTAAGATAGCGAAAGTGCAGCGTTTTCCAGAGGCCAACATTAAAAGTCGTTCAGATGCGTAATAAAAAGTTCATGGCCGCCATGCTTTTTTAATTGCACCACTCCAGCAGACAGCAATTCATTTCTGGCACTTCGTTTGGAAATCATGTTCCCGCGTGAAGTTGAAACAGCTGATCAGGTTCGCGCACCAAACAAAACAGAAAACAAATATGAAAAAGATAGTTATACTTTTCGCTTTTGCGCTCACGCTTGTGTCGACTGCCAGCATTGCCCAATACCGTGAGGGCCGCTACGATCAAAATGATCCGGGTCCCAAACGATTTTTCAAAATTGGTACGCAGATTTCCTTTCAACACTCCATCATCTATGACCACGGGATTACACCTGGCTTCTCCATCAATGGTGGGATTGGTTTGATCAGCGGGCCCTACACGAATCTTGTCTTCTCTGGCTTAGAGAACAGGGGAGTGATCAAAAGTAACGAACGGGCTGTTATCGATCGTACCTTCCAGCTTGGTGTAACGTACCAGCTAGGCGCGAACTTCCACTTCGACAAAAATTACATTCGGGCTTACGGTCAACTCATGACGCTAAACGGTGACCTGAGCTACAGCGACCTGGCGAACTTGTATCTTGGGACCAACATTCCTGACGTTACGCGATTCCTGAACCCGATTGATATTCGTTCAAACGTGCCGATGGTGGGCGTTCTATACGGAAGAAGATTTTCAATAGGGGAGAATTCCGAAATACACCTGGAAGGATCTATTGGAAAAACCCTTGGTCACAATACGAAGTATGAAACGAACACGTTCCTTGACCGTGTCGGTGTTGTCAATGATATCCTCTACAGCGGAATCGACAACGATCTCGACACCTACTTTACAAAGAACGGTTGGCTGCCAAGCATCAACGTCTACTACGTATATAAATTCTAAGTCTGGTGCGTTCACGCCCGCAACTGCTGAAGCGTGAACGCACTCTTTTTGTTATCGTATCAGGTGAACCCAACCCTTCAGTGATTTTGTGCTCGCAGACCGATCCAGCACATCGAAGTCAACCTGCGCGTGGTAATAGTAAATTCCGGGGGATAGCTCGGTCCCGTCCTGCGCGCGTCCATCCCAGTCGATGTAAATCGTTCGTTCACTGCCGGACTTGTATCGATACACTTCTTTTCCCCAGCGATTGAAAATCACGACATCCACTGACCTGACGAATCTTGCGCATCGGTGTTCAACTTCACCACACGACCATTCGCCTTCACCACCTTTTGTTTTGTAATACCCTGCATCCCGCCAGGCTGCGAAGTACCGGTTGCAATTGTCCGAGCCGCCTGGACTGAACATATTTGGCAATTCATAGTACGGGCAGTTATCATTACAACTTTCGTTGCTCATTTCGCTTTCGTTGCCAGACTGATCAATAGCCGTAATGCGATAACAATAGGCCATCGACAATAATCCTTCTTCGCGCGGACCGCGGTCGATGAAAAACGTATCGCGTACAATACCATCTTCGTCACCACCGGCATAGTCAAGCCAGGTTAATGCGCCATCCGGTGTGTCGCTGCGATAAACTTTGTAGCCAATCACTCTGCGTTCACAGTCCTGGTTTCCCTTCTGCCACGTCAGTGTGTTCTGATAGGAGGAAGTGCATTCAGTCTGCGCGACAAACGCTTCACAATCTGTTTTCTTTGTTTCAAGAACCGGTGCGCACGGGACATGAGTATTGCCTGACTCGATGCACACAATCTGTGAATAATTTTCAAGCGGAGTGTCGATGCGCGGGTTCCCGTACCCACCGCGGGTCATCACACGATAGCAGTACTCCTGATTGACGACAACGGCCTCATCTTTAAACCCAAATCCAGCTTGTATCGGGTCGGTGGACTGAAGCAGTACAAGGTCGTCTTCCGCTGATCCGCCATCACCCCGGAAGATGTCATGATCATTGGGTTCGGTGGCAATCGCGTTCGACCATGGAACGGTGGCATCCCAGCGCAGTGAAACTTTAACTTGCTCGGCCAGCGCCTCCAGCCTTACCGTTGATGCCATGGCGGATGTATCAACCGCAAGGTTGTCGGAGTAGAGCACAATCCGATAGTTGTAAACCTGGTCGCGTGTGTTACCACCGATATCAACGAAGACAGTGTCCATTTCACTTAGAATGCGATCCGTGCCTGTCACGTCTGTGAGGTTTGTGTCGCCCGTTCTGCCTCTTGCTCGTAACACTTTGTAGCCGAGCGGACCCGGAACCCGACCACGATCGACATCGATCGGCCTGGCCCATCGCACGAATACTTCGCCTTCAGGATCCGCTGCCGTTTTCTGGATCGAAACATTGGTGATCACCGGGGCATCCATCGGAAGTGGCGTGATGCATACTTCATCCGATACATAGCTTTCGCCACCGCGCGGTGACGGAAATGTTGCTACAATCCGGTAACAATACTTCGCCCCGGGAGCAAGGCCGTTTCCATCATTTGTATCGTGATATCGTGTGGGTGCACTGCCAGACACCGTTGCCACCGAGATCAATTCATATCCCAGCGACTCCGGCATGCCCGTTTGACAATTGTCGGGAGTAAAGGGCACACTTTCAATTCTTCTCCAGACCTGGATTGACGTGGCGTTGCTACAGGTATATGGCTCCCAGTTGATCGTGGCTGTGCGAAGGCCCGCGTCTGCAGACGTGAGGATAGGCTTCGGTCCAACCACGCGAATGAACCAGGTTTTGTAGGTAGTGAGGTTTGCGCCATCTTTCGAGTCATCCGTGATCTTGAACACCACCGCGTAGGGCTGCTCCTGAACATGCGAGCATTGCGTCTTCCATTCAAATTTTATTTCTGCTGGCTGAGGATAGAACTTTTGATCATCGGGCTTTACAGTAGCGGGAGAGTTGCCCGGATCAAGTTCAAAGATCTGTGAAAACGCCTCAACGCGAACTGCATCGTTGTCGGGATCGAAGCCGAAGATTGATTCATTGATCACGGTGCCGGCTTCCACGCAAATGTCGGCCGGAATGGTGAGGTCGGGACGGTTGTTCTCGCATGCCGTCACGATGATCTGCATATCTCTGCGAACATAGCCGATGGATGTCCATTGTCCGTCAATCTTTCGCCACTCCCGCACGTTGAACGCGATGTTGTACAATCCAGCCAATCCAGGCGCATCCCAAACCAGCGTACCATCCGACCCGACACTAAACGTTGGCTCCCCATTCTTCTCCTCGTTTCCCTGCGCGAAGTTCAGATAGTAGGATTGATTATTCGGGTCGCGGTAGTTGCGCACCGGAGTACCTACACGCTGAAATGGAACGACAAGTTCAAACGATAAGCTGTCACCGAGGTCAGGATCGAACGCGCCCGGGTTGTGTGACCAGGTCGCACCTACACAGGCGTTATCGATGGGCGCAATTTTCAGTTGCGGAGTATTGTTGCAACCCACGAACGGATCCACCACGAGTTTTGTCTCAATATAAAACCGGGTAAAAACCGAAGCATCCATGTTGAGCACACCGTCATTTCTGTATTGTTCACTGTAGTTGACAATGTACTCCTGGTTAGCCGAATACGTATGAAGAATGGAGAACGAGGCCGTACCCACATATTCGCCTAAATCAGGACGTGGTGTACTCGGTATCTGCGGAACCTGTATACTTGTCCCATCACCGAAGTCAAGTATGTCCCCAACGCCTCCAAATTCCACATCGCTTCGTAAGTCAGTGTACACGGTTATCGTAATCCGAAACGTCAGGGCACTGCATTGCTGGCGCTCCACCACAATTTCTCCCGCGCGGAGATGCGTTGCGTTTGCGGCAAAAGTTACTGACAGGAGAAAGACGAGAGGTAGGATACATCGTTTGAGGGTTGGCATGGCGGAAACGGTTTAAGTAAGAGTCACCCGGCTTGGTGGAACAATCATGGGTTTCCCTCATCCCTGCACGCCCAACACACCATTCATAACGGAAAGCCAATGATTCCCGGTTTTTCAACGCGCAGCCAGAACCAATAGTATACAATTCGAATAATTTAGTTGGTTGGCGTAATCGATGGCCAACTAGTAGTCTACACGCGCGATTATCCCTCCGGTGGCAAGGAAGGAATATTTGGGCGTGCCCCTTTGCCCTGACGCATGCCACCGCACGGGTCGCGCCTTTCACTGCAAGTCCTCGCGCCATCGCACAAGCCATACCGCTGCGGGCTTTACGTTGCAGTCCATTAGGTTTACTTCAAGCGATTGGAGAAAGGATTACAGAATAGTATTTTGTTTTCAATCGCAAAGGGTGGAGGTAAACCATCTGCTGTCCAAAGATCTAAGTCTTATTGAGCGATTCGGAACCTCCAACCCTTTCAA
>DASWTM010000132.1:0-8265 GCA_036402115.1 Chryseosolibacter sp. | reverse complement strand
CGTAATGGACGAGGTGGTAACCTGCGCAAACAAATTCGCTGAGGCTGCTAGCATCACTGCTAAAGTCAGTTGTAGAAATTTCCTCATAAAATTAGGTTTGATTTGGGGTTAAATGAGCGAGGCAAAAATATCCCTTTGCGCACAGATTACCTTTATCGTACCTTTAATTCTATCCACATTTTTTTTACAATATGTTAACATTGTTCATGTTGCACTCGAAAGAAGCCTTCTAATCATTTGATCCATACGATTTTAATTTAAAGCATTCTATCGTCTTCCATTTATGTCGCAAAAACTACTGTTACTCTTCCTGATTTGGCTGTCTGTATCATCGCACACGTTGGCGCAAGCTGACCTTACCTATTACCTTCCTGATGGTGTTTCATATAATCCGGATATACCTACACCGAAGTCCGTTATCGGTCATGAAGTCGGTGAATTCCACGTGAGTCATGATCGCCTGGTGAGTTACATGTATGCCCTTGACAAGGCTTCGGACCGCATTACGTTGGAAGTGACTGGATATACACACGAAGCCCGCCCCCTTCTGTTACTGACGATCACATCCCCCACGAACCACCAGAAAATAGAAAGCATCCGCACACAACATGTTCAACTGACGGATCCTTCTAAATCCGGAAGTTTAGACACGCGCGCAATGCCTGCAGTTTTTTACCTCGGCTGCAGCATTCACGGAAATGAACCCAGCGGAAGCAATGCAGCACTACTGATGGCATATCATTTCGCTGCAGCGCAGGGCAAGGACATTGAAAATGAACTGGAGAATACGATAATACTTTTAGATCCCAGTTTCAATCCGGACGGAATGCAACGTTTCTCGAGCTGGGTCAATTCGCGCAAGAGTAAGTCGATTTCTGCCGATCCATACGACATGGAGCACAACGAAGCGTGGCCGGGCGGCAGAACTAATCACTATTGGTTTGACCTGAACCGCGACTGGCTCGTAGCACAGCAGCCTGAATCACAAGCGCGGATTAAGAAGTTTCACCAATGGAAACCAAATGTGCTCACCGATCATCATGAGATGGGCACCAATTCAACCTTTTTCTTTCAGCCCGGTGTTCCCGCACGAATGCATCCATTGACCCCGGCATCCAATCTTGAACTGACGAAAAAAATTGCCGCCTATCACGCAAAAGCGCTCGATGGCATCGGCTCGTTCTACTTTACACAGGAAGGCTATGATGACTTCTATTATGGAAAAGGTTCAACGTTCCCGGATGTGCAGGGCGCCATCGGAATTTTATTTGAGCAGGGAAGCTCGCGCGGACATGCACAGGAAAGTCAGAACGGCATAGTGACCTTTGCATTCACCATTCGCAATCAGTTTGTTACTGCACTGAGTTCACTAAAAGCCATTACCGATTTACGTGTCGATCTGTTAAATCATCAACGCCAGTTTTACAAAGACGCGGTCGCGGAATCGGGCAAAGATCCCGTGAAGGCAATCATTTTTGGATCGAAAGACAAAGCACGTGTTTTTCACCTCGCAGAAATTATCGCGCAGCATCAGATCGATCTGTACAAGCCAGCCTCCACGCAAACGCTTAACGGAAAAACATTTGATGTTGAGTCGAGCTTCATTCTTCCGATGAATCAGTCGCAGTATCGCCTGATCAAAGGCATGTTCGAACGGAGAAATCAATTCACTGACAGCCTATTCTACGACATCTCAAGCTGGACGTTATCGCTTGCATCAGGACTTGATCACGAAGAATTGAAAGCTGCACCTGCGCTGGGACCAAAGCTTTCAACCATTCCATTTCCGACCGGAAAATTGATCGGTGAGAAATCAGAATACGCATATGTATTCGAGCCGTATGGCTATTACACACCCCGGGCACTTTTCCGTTTGCTTGAGAAAGGTCTGCGCGTGAAAGTGGCGACCGAATCGTTTAATCACCCTTCCGGTAAAAAATTTGAACGCGGCTCGATACTCATTCCGGTTGCAGGCCAGGAAAAACCTATTGAGATGGTCAATTTTTTAATCAATGAAATTACATCAAAGGATGGAATCGATGTCTACAGTTTCAACACCGGGCTTGATTTTTCAGGTGTGAGCCTCGGCAGTGGATCCTTTCTTCCAGTGCGCAAGCCTGAAATCGCCATGCTGGTCGATGCAGGTGTCTCGGCAAATGATGCCGGTGAAATGTGGCACTTGCTTGACACACGATTTAACATTCCCGTGACCATGCTGCCACTATCGATTTTAAACAGTGGAAACATCTCCCGTTACAACACCATCATTTTTCCCCCGGGATTTTATAATGCTATCGGTGAATCAACGAAGGAAAAACTGAAGGCGTGGGTGCAGGCAGGAAATGTTGTTATCGGGCTGGAGACTGCACTCAACTGGTTGCATGCGGCTGGCATCGGGAAATTTGATATGAAAGTACAGGACACTTCTGCTCCGACTGCGAAAGCAAGAGCGTATGCTGATATCGAAGAATTCAATGGCGCGCAGCAAACCGATGGCGCAATCTTCGAAGCCAATGTTGATCTAACGCATCCGCTACTGTACGGATACTATACAAGCAAGCTTCCAATATTCAAGAGCAATAACATTTTCATGCAGAAGGCTGCTGGAGCTTATTCGAATCCGATCGTCATGACTTCCAATCCATTGCTGAGCGGATACATTTCAAAAGCAAACTTGGCGAAGACGAAGGACGCCTCCGTTGTTGGCGTCACTGCGATGGGAAGAGGACGCGTAATTGGATTTACGGAGAACATGGCGTTCCGCGCCTTCTGGTTTGGAACGAACAGGCTGCTGATGAACGCGATTTTTTATGGGCCGTTGATTAACGAGGCTTCGTCACGATGAATAAATACAAGAAATCCAAACCGCGGAGCACACGGAGAAGCACGGAGAAACCGCGGAGGAATTTTTTCACTTCAGCCTCAGTGCGCATGCCCAAAGAGAATGCGTAGAGAACACGCACCATCGATACAAACACATTTATTCTCTGTGGTTGCTCCGCGCTTCTCCGCGTTCTCCGTGGTTTGGATTTGGTATTTTTATTTCGTTACCACCTGGTACGCCTTCTCTCCATTGAGCTGTGTTTCTTTCAACACGCGGGTTTGCTGGAGTTCTCCAAGAAGTTGATTGATGACAGGTTCGTTCGCAGCGCCAATGTGCTCAACGATTTGCGCGTAAGTCTTGATGTCGTTGGGCGCTTTTCTGAAGTTGGTAATGTAGTTGAGGATGTCGATCTTCTTAATCATCGGAGTAAACGATTTGGACGTTCCGAAATATACGGGACGAGAAAATAAAAGGTTTTGCAAGCGTTCGGAATCGAACAGCCTTTTTTAGACTGTGACCGTGGTTAAAGTTTTTGCTACGTTCGTTGCGCCTTTCTCAGCGCCCGCTGCTGTTTTACATTTTCAATTGGGGAATCACCTTCACCCCAAAGTCCTGGATAAATCGCTCTTGTTCGCGGTTCACGTTATGCAAAATAATTGTTTCAAAACCCAGGTCAATATAACTGCGAATCCATTCGATGTGTTTGTTCACGTCAGCCGACACATTGACAAACTTGCGCATGTCCTCCTTCTTAACATACTCCCCCGTTACGTCAAATTGTTTGACCGTCCAGAGGTCGTCCAGGATCTCCGGGGGCAACACGTTTGTGCGCCACTGATCCCAGGCTCCTTCCAGCGCTTTTTCTTCGGACACATCGTATGAGAGCTGGACTTTCAAATACATCGGTTTGCCCATACCGCCACCGTTGCGGAATGCATCAACCACCTCTTTCAATTCCTCCAACGGTTTACTGACCGTGATCAGTCCATCGGCCCAACTGCCCAGCCACCCCGCAGTCTTCTTGCTTACAGCAGCACCCATCAGTGGAGGGAAAATTTGTGGCAGCGTATACAACTTCGCATCCTGCACGGTAACCAGTCCCTCGTGGTTCACGCATTTGCCGCGGAACAATTTCCGGATAATCTCCGCGCATTCCTGCAGGCGTTGATTTCGTTTTGCCTTTGGCATCCACCGTTCGCCTGTGATATTTTCATTGAGCGCTTCGCCACTCCCGAGTGAAATCCAGAATCTACCGGGGAACATCTCGGAAAGTGTAGCAGCAGCCTGCGCCACGATAACAACATTGTTACGCTGACCAGGAGCACACACAACACCAAATGGAAGTTTTGTCGCCTGCATCGCAGCACCGAGCCATGCAAACGAATAACCACTGTGTCCCTGGCGTTCGCTCCATGGATGAAAATGATCGGAGCAGTTGATTGCCTCAAAGCCGGCTTGCTCCGCCATCACCGTATACTTCAGTAGTGCTGATGGCGGGAATTGTTCGTGGGAGGCGTGGTATCCTATGAGCGACATAACGGGATTAAAAATTTAAGATTTAAGATTTAAGATTTAAGATTTTTAGGCAGTTGGTGGAAAGACAAGACTCCGCTTGTTCTTTGATATTGGTTATTGGTCATTTAACGAGTCTGTACCATTGGTATCCATAACCATTTATTTCAAAACGGTCATCAAATTGCTTAACTTCTTTACAACCAAAGACATCAAACAGCCGAAGGTTCTCCAGTCCGAGATCTTTCTTGAAAACGGTCACCCTGTCCTTTGACAGGTGATGCAGGAAGAACATTTTTTCGTCTTTATAATGATAACAATGTGCCATAACGCTCGGAACATCACACGCTAGTACTTTCAATGTTCCTGTCCCTATTTCAGGACACTGCTTGCGGGTACTAATCAGACTCTCTGTCCAGTTGAGAAATGATTCACGATCGCGTTGCGCGTTGACAACGTTCACTTTCTTATAACTGAACTCTCCTTTTGTCACCGGATTGTGAACGAGGTCTTCGGCCTCTGCAGTTGAGAACCCTCCATGTTTCCCGTCAGACCACTGCATCGGTGTGCGTACACTTGCCCTTCCGGGAAGACTCAGGTCATCGCCCATCAGAATTTCATCACCATAGCGGATCAGCGGTGTTCCAGGCAAACTAAACATCAGGCTATAACACATTTCAAGATACTCGGTGTTGTTGTTGAGCATCGGAGCGAGACGCCTGCGGATTCCCCGTCCATAAATTTGCATGTCCGCATCCGGAGCAAATTTTTGAAAGACTTTTTGCCGATCGTCATGTGATAGCAGCGAGAGGGTCAACTCATCGTGGTGGCGAAGAAAATTAAGCCACTGCTGGTCATGGCGGATCTCGGGCATCTGCCCAAGCGCTTTTTCCAGTGGCGCAGCATCTTCGAGCGCCAGTGATAAGAAAAAGTATTGGTTGATGTAGAAGTTGAACATCATGTGCATGCGCTCTTCGGTAAGGAAGGACCTGATCTTGTCAGGGTTCCCGTTAACTTCGGCAAGCAAAATTGCATCGCCCTTTTCGTGTACGGTGTGTTTTCGCATGTCATTGATGAAGCGGATCAACTGCTCACGATCGACTTCCTGCATACCGTAGTTTTCAACTAACAGCTCGGCCGCGTCAACCCGGAAACCATGTATGCCGAGCTTCAACCAAAAGCCAATGATCTTGAGAATTTCATCCTGCACTTTCGGGTTACCGACATTGAGATCAGGTTGCTCTTTATAAAAGCGATGCAGATAGTACTGACCCGCGAGATCATCATACGTCCACATCGTTTCTTCTTCGCCTGTAAACATCAGATCTTCTTTTTTAAACGGAAGTGGTTTATCCGACCATACGTAAAAATCCCGGTACGAGCTATTTCGATTCTTGCGGGCGTCCTGGAACCATGGGTGATGAACGGACGTATGGTTGACCACAAGATCAATGATCACTTTTACTCCCAGATCGTCAGCCTTGGAAACAAATTCCGCAAAATCACCGAGCGTACCGTAACGCGGGTCGACACTATAATAATCAACCACGTCATACCCGTTGTCTCTGTTGGATGACTTGTAAAACGGAATGAGCCAGATGCACGTAGCACCAAGCCCTGATATATAATCAAGTTTTTGAATCAATCCCTGGAAATCACCAGTACCGTCCCCGTTGGAATCAAAGTAGGTTTCAACATTGAGCGAATAGAAGATTGCGTTTTTATACCAGCTGCTTTTCATGCACTAGAGATTTCCTGGATAAGCGATGGTAGACAACAAGGCATTTTCTGCCTGGCGCGAGTCGAGACGTGTGTGCTGGACAACAATTGGCACATTGGATGAGATCACGCTTGCATAGTCGGTATCACGTGGTATAATCTCCGGATCCTTTAAATCATTAAAGCGCACATGCTTCGTGCGTTTAGCATCGACAGTAATGCGATAGGGTCCTGCCGGGTCACGATCGGTGAAATACACCATGATTTCAACGTGCGCAGCGTGATGAGACGTATTTAGTATACAGGCGGTTTCGTGAGACGTAAATTCCGGATCCGGACCTGTGCTTTTTGAAGGAATGTATCCCTCTGCAATTGCCCAGATTTTTTTTCCAATGCCATCGAAAGTCATAGTATGCTCGTTGCTTCAGACGAACATGTAAATAATTCGTGCCGTGTCAATGGTGTACCATCGCAAGAATTTTCGAATAGCAGGTGTGAAGTGGATTTTTATTTTCGTCACCTCGCGTGCAAGCGACTATTGATCAACGCTTCATGACGATGATGGATGCCGCCATACGAGACCCGCGAACTCGCAATGCCGGATCATCATTCATCTGACTGGTGCTGTAGTAATTCAGCGTAAGCGAAGGGCGGTATTTCTTCAGCGTATTCATCACGATACCGGCACCCACACCCAGGCCAAACTGAGATTTCCGAAAGGTCAACGCATCGCGATATTCCCGCTCGATGCCTGCCTGTCGTCTGACAAGCGCTGTGACATCCGAATGGCCGCTCAGAATGCGGTCGTAGGAGAATCCGGCTTCTACAAACGGAGAAAATTTTCCATTGGTAAATTCATAATGCATCGAGATTGGGAATGAAAGCACGGTCATGCGAATACGCGTGGTGTATTCGGTAACGTTATCGTATGGATTGTTTCGTACAACATATGAATTGAAGGATGCTCCCGTCACATTTGCGCCAATATGAAAAGCAAGACGTCCATCGATCTTAGGCGCACTCAAGCTTAGGAACGCTCCAAACGTTGGATTCCACGAGTTATACGAGTCAGGGAAATATTCATATTCATAGGATGCTCCGGATACCGGTGTTAGCGTTGTGTTTGTGATGCCAACATTTAATCCTAGAGCAACCCGTGTCCATGGTTCGCTGCTCTTGTGCACGACTGACGTTTCGCCCCGACAAGCATTATATTCCAACGCCAGAGCTACCAGTTTTCTTTCCGTTAACTGGATATTGCGGAGGGTGTTTTCGGAAATCTTACAGTCGTTTATCAGTGACGCCAACTGTCCCTTCCAGCGCGTATCGATCACAGTGCCGGATGCAATTACATTTCCTGCAGCATCGGTGCGGGTTGCCTCAATTTCTTTCTCCTCAGGAGAGAATATTCTGTCAGCTTTTTTAATATGGAAAGATGAATTGTATTTGTACACCGCTAGCTCTCCGCTGATTAACACTTCGACAAAAACATCATCGAGAATGCCTGATTGAAATGACCTCCCACCGTAAACCCCATATGCTTTTATTTCGGACGGCCGATACCCTTTGATTACGTCATTCTGTTTGGTGGTGCATACGGTGTAGTTGGCGTGGGATGCTCCGATTTCAACCTGCGTTTTAATTGAGTCGTTCGTAAGCGTGATGACGTAACCGTCCCGGAAGCCTGCCTGTCCTGCAGCGGTCAACCAGATGCTGAGGAATAAAAAAATGAGGGTCAAAAGTTTTTTCATAACCAGCAATATAGAGTGGGCCGACTAAAAAGATGGAGCTGTTTTCAAAGAAACACGACAAAAACTTTCCGGCTCTACCAACTTATGCTGATTGTCAAGATTTTGCGATAGCAGTTCAATTTCAGGCTCCTGATAAGCTTTTTTCGGGTCCACCATTTGCTGAAATACTGAAAACATATACATTTGCAATCCCAAACGGGAATCCAAGGCCAGAAATGGGCTGGATGAGTGTAAAACCGAAACACAGAGGAGTGGTAGAGCGGTTTATTGCACCGGTCTTGAAAACCGGAGACCCTTTACGGGGTCCGGGGGTTCGAATCCCTCCTCCTCTGCAGGGTTCCAGTCCCTCACGATTGGAACAAGCTCTAATGCCTTCAAGTATAAACACTTGAAGGTTTTTTTATGTCGAAAATGTACGGGAGGGGGAGTGAAATGAACCCTTTAATTTTTTGCCAGGTT
>DASWTM010000131.1:0-43069 GCA_036402115.1 Chryseosolibacter sp. | reverse complement strand
GCAGCCGAGGTAAAAAACTGCAGGCATTGCGCGCGTGTCTAAACTTCCGGATTTAGAAGGATCCGTCAGTTGAACATGTTGTGTGCGGATGCTTTCTATTTTCTGGTGGTTCGTGGGCGATGTGATCGTCAGTAACAGAAGGGGACGAGCTTCGTGTGTATATCCAGTTACTTCCAACGTAATGCGGTCCGAAGCCTTGTCGAGAGCATACATGTAACTCACCAGGCGATCATGACTCACATGGAATTCACCAACTTCATGACCGATAACGGACTTCGGTGTGGGGATATCCGGGTTGTATGAAACACCATCAGGAAGGTAATAGGTGAGATCAGCTTGTGCCAACGTGTGCGATGATAGAGACCACCAAATCAGGCAGAGTAACAGTAGTTTTTTCGACATAAACGGAAGACGATATGAATGCTTTAAATTAAAATCGTATGGATCAAATGATTAGACGGTTTATTTCGAGTGCAACATGAACGATGTTAACATATTGTAAAAAAAATGTGGATAGAATTAAAGGTACGATAAAGGTAATCTGTCCGCAAAGGGATATTTTTGCCTCGCTCATTTAACCCCAAATCAAACCTAATTTTATGAGGAAATTTCTACAACTGACTTTAGCAGTGATGCTAGCAGCCTCAGCGAATTTGTTTGCGCAGGTTACCACCTCGTCCATTACGGGTGTGATAACTGATGCGTCAGGACAAAGTTTGCCAGGTGCAACAATCGTAGCCGTGCATCAGCCTTCGGGCACGGAATATGGGACCACAACTCAGGCCAACGGGCGTTTTAATATCCCGGGCATGCGTGTCGGTGGTCCTTACCAGATCAAAGTTACTTTTGTCGGCTACAAAGAACAGACTTTCAGCGATGTGTTCCTGAGCCTCGGAACCGCGGCAACACTCAACGTGACGCTGGCGGATGAAAGCACGCAACTTGATGAAGTCACTGTAACCGCAGACCGCAACGACATCTTCAGCGGTGACCGCACGGGAGCAGCTAGTTCGTTCGACAGATCCAGCATCAACGGCCTTCCAACCATCGGTCGTACTGTGAACGATATCGTGAAGTACAACGCATATAGCAATGGCCGTTCGTTCGCAGGTCAGGATAGTCGTTTCAACAACTTTACGATTGATGGTTCTGTGTTCAACAATGGTTTCGGTTTGGGTTCATCAGCACAGGCTGGTGGTCGCACAGGAACAACACCGGTATCCCTCGATGCTTTTGACGAAATTCAGTTGAACATCGCCCCTTATGATGTTCGTCAGTCTGGCTTTGCCGGTGCAAGCATCAACGCAGTAACACGCTCTGGTACAAACGATGTGTCGGGATCAGTGTATCACCTTTTCCGTGGAAACGGTCTTGTCGGAGACAAAGTGTTTGGCCAGGAGTTGACGGGTGTGAACGTTGACGAAAAGACAACCGGTTTCAGAATCGGTGGTCCAATCATCAAGAACAAACTTTTCTTCTTTATTAATGGTGAGACGTTCAACAGCAGCACGCCAGCCCTGACGTGGGTGGCGGATCAGCCAGGAGCGCAAGGAAACGTTTCGCGCGTTACCGCTGCCGACCTCAATGATCTCAAGCAATTCATGTTGACAAACTTCAACTGGGATGCAGGAAAGATCGATCAGTTCAACAACGAGATCACCTCTAAAAAAGCATTGATCCGTCTTGATTACAACCTGAACCAGAATCACAAGATCGCATTGCGTTACTCACATCACGATTCTGAATCAGGCCAGTCGATCAGTAACAGTAACAGTAGTAACACCGCAGGTTTCGGTAACCGCCAGGGTTATCCAACCGGAAGCTACGCAGGTAACTTGGCACTATCTCCTGAAAATACAGGGTACATCATTGCTGACAACACGCGTTCAATTGCACTTGAATTGAACTCCAATTTCAAGAGCAAATTCTCGAACAAGTTTATCGCGACCTATAACTACCAGAACGAAGATCGCAAGTACCGAACAGCATTGTTCCCTACGATCGAAATTCAGGATGGAGCACCGGGTTCGAACTCAACCTATACGACTTTGGGATTTGATCCGTTTACACCAAGTAACAGGCTTCGTTACTCAACGTTCAACATCACGGATAACTTTACCTATTTCGCAGGTGATCACACCATCACGGCAGGTATTTCATTCGAAAAGTACAAGTCAGACAACTTGTTCTTCCCGGTGTCTAACGGCTTATACGTTTACAATTCCATCGCTGACTTCAAAGCTGCAGCGCTTGACTACGTGAACAACCCGAATAACACAACGTCACCCACAACGGTTGACCGTTACAACCTTAGAATCTCGTTGTTGCCAAATGGTGAAGACCCATGGCAGATCCTGAAGGCCACAACGTATGCGTTCTATGTGCAGGATGAATACCAGCTCAACGATTACCTGAAGATCACCGGTGGCGTTCGCGCAGAAGTGTTCGCGTATGATAATTCCACTGCGTCTGATTTCTACAACCCGGTGGTGGGTGGCCTTACCTTTAAGGATGAAGATGGAGCAGATTATGGTGTGAATACAGGAGCGTTCCCAAAGAACAGACTACTCCTTTCTCCTCGTTTAGGATTTAACTACGATCTGAAAGGAGATAAGACAACGCAGATCCGCGGTGGTACCGGTATCTTCGTGTCGCGTATTCCTCAAGTATTGGTGTCCAACCAGTTGGGTAACAACGGTGTGAATACTGCGCTTATTTCGACTAGCGGAACAGGCATCCCGTTCCGTCTGAGTCCGGCTGATCTTCCTCCGGGAATCGTTCCGACAAGCTTCGATATTACAACGCTTCCGCCATACGTTGTGAACGCTACCGATCCAAACCTGAAGTATCCGTCACTATGGAAGTCGAGCATTGCTGTGGATCAGAAACTTCCTTTCGGAATTATTGCAACGGCCGAGTTCATTTATAACAAAACCCTGCAAGGCTTGCGTTACATTGATGCAAACCTCAAGGCTCCGGACAGAGTATTCAGCGGTTCTGATCCCCGCGATCGTTACCCTGCTTACGGCTCAAACGGAAATACACCAACTAACCCTGTTAACGTTGCACGTTTTCACAACACCGCAGTTACCAACGTGTTTGTGTTGAAGAACACCACAGAGGGTGATGCTTATTCCATCACGGGTAAGTTCGAGAGACCAACCATCAAAGGTCTGGGTGGAATGTTTGCCTATACGTATGGTCAGGCACGCGATGTTCAGTCGGTAGGAAGTACCGTGCAGGCAAATGCACCAACGGTTCGCGGTCAGAACTATCTCGACCTGGCGTATGCCGATAATGACCTCCGTCACCGAATTGTTGGTTACGTAAATTACCGCTTTGAATACGGCAGACAGTTTGGTGGCGCAACGATGTTAACGTTAGGTCTTGTTGCCAACAGCGGATCGAAACTGTCGTACACCTATTCAAATGACCTGAACGGTGACGGCCAGACCAACGACTTGATCTATGTTCCAAGAGATGCATCTGAAATTGTGTTTGCTCCAATCACTCCATCAGGTTCAAGCACCTTTACAGCAACTCCTCAGCAACAGGCGGATGCTTTCATGGCGTACATTGAAAACAACGAGTACCTGCGTTCACGCAAAGGTCAGTATGCTGAAAGAAATGGTGACGAGTTGCCATGGCTCACGCGCCTTGATCTTACTGTAACACAGGATTTTTATATCAATGTGAAAGGAAAGCGAAACACCATCCAGGTGCGCGCGGATATTCTCAACTTCGGTAACCTGCTCAATGATAAGTGGGGCGTTGGTTACGTGAGCACATCGACTCAACCATTGTCGGTAGCGGCAACAAACAATCCGAATCCAACCTACAGACTGGGCACGCAGAACATTCGACAGGAAGACGGCTCTACACAGACTGTACTTCTGCAGAATTCATTCTCGAAGTCGATCAACATCGACAACGTGTGGCAGGCACAGATCGGTTTGCGCTACATCTTCAATTAACAGTCAACCGACTTTACGAAAAAGGCTCCCGTGTGGAGCCTTTTTTATTTTAACTCAGGAATCTTTAATTTCGGATTGTGATGTTGGAAAAAATTCGAAATTATCTTGTTTTTAGCCTGATTTTCGCGGCTTTAGTTTCTTGCAATCAACCCCGTCAGGTAAATTTCACCACAAATCCAGAAGTTGAGATCGACCTCGATGCCATCCGGAAGAGAGGCTACATCAATGTGCTGGTCGACAACAATTCCATCAGCTACTTCATCTACAAAGGCCAGCCGATGGGATATGAGTATGAGTTGCTTACGAACCTGGCAAAAGAACTGGGGGTGACGCTCAAGATCAAAGTTACTTCTGGTGTTGAACGGGCGATCGATCAGCTGAACACCGGTGAAGGAGATATTCTCGCGTTTCCTTTAACAACAACAAAGGACCGGACAAAATACCTTTCTTTTACACGCGCTCACTTCAATACCTATCAGGTTTTAGTTCAACGTAAGCCGGAGAACTGGAGACGGATGGGCATCGATGACATCGAAAGGGAGCTGATTCGAAATCCTGTTGAACTTGTTGGTAAAGATGTGTATGTACTTCCCGGAACAAGTTTTGAATTGCGACTGAAAAACCTTTCAGAAGAGATTGGTGGTGATATCAACATTCACCTGGACACAACCTCTGCTGAAAGTGAGTCGTTGATCCGGAAAGTTGCGCTGGGGGAAATTCCGTATACCGTTGCCGATCACATGATCGCCAGTGTGAACGCTTCGTATTATCCGAACCTTGACATAAACACTCCACTCGGTGTGATGCAGCAGGTAGCGTGGGCGACACGCCAGAATTCTCCGAAACTTCTCGAATCCATCAACACCTGGCTTGGAAAGATCAAGAAGGAAGCAACGTTTATGGTGATTTATAATCGCTACTACAAAAGTCCGCGCACTTCCCTGAGCAGGATGAAAAGTGATTATTCATCCATCGGTGGAAACAAACTTTCACCTTTTGATTCGTTGATCAAGCTTGGTGCAAAAGAGTTGAACTGGGATTGGAGATTGCTCGCTTCTCTCGTTTATCAGGAGTCGCACTTTATGCCACAAGGTGAATCGTGGGCCGGTGCGCGTGGGCTGATGCAATTGATGCCAAGCACGGCAAAACGTTTCGGAGCCATCAACCTTGACGATCCGCGTCAAAGTCTGAAAGCAGGCGTTGGCTATTTAAAATACCTCGAAAATTATTGGAGCAAACGCGTCACAGATCCAGACGAACGATTGAAATTTATTCTCGCCTCTTATAACGCAGGACTCACACACATTATCGATGCCCGTAAGCTTGCTGAGAAGCACGGGAAGGATCCCAACGTCTGGTTTGATAACGTTGAATATTATCTGATAAAAAAATCAGATCCTAAATTCTACCGTGACCCGGTTGTTCTTGCAGGGTACTGCAAATGCGAAGAACCCGTCAACTACGTCCGCGACATCCTCGATCGCTATGATGAGTATAAGATTCACATTGCGTCTTGATTTGTTCGCAGGTGTTCGTGTGCCCACGTGCTCATGTGGGTCGTAAACGACTCAACATGCCGTCATGCATTTGTCATGAGCACATGAGCACATTCCTACATGAGCACATTTCACCGCTTGGATTTCATCGCCTTGACCACCTTCAACGATTTGTCTTTCGAGAACGCTTTATACTCCTTCGATTCCATCGGGTAGAGGGCAATTTTTTCATCTTCGTTGCTGTGCACGCCAAAGCCGTAGCGTTTTGTAAGCGGTGATGAGCGGAAGCAGGCTTGGCCTTTCGAGAAGAAAACTTCACGTGCTTCTTTTAATTCAGATTTGGGGATATCATTCTTGACAGCGAAGCAATGAAATAAGACATCGTCTGATGTGAATCGATAAGGTTTATCGCTGATCATCTCGTACTGAATATTAGCCAATGTTTTCTTTTCTTTCACCGGAGGGATTTCAGCAGCTTTCACCGGGCAATCTTCTGCCACTTGTATGAATGTGTTTTTATAGTTGGTTGTGTGGACTTTTTCTTTCATGAACTAAATATAAGTAGTCTTTTTAATTCAGTTGATTTGCCGAATACTGAACACGTCACTACATCTTTTGGCCTGCATGGCAATTACGAGGGTCGGGCTGCTAGTTACCTTTGCTTACTAACTAAATCTCCTGGATATGAAACTTATCGTCCCGCTTCTTTTTCTCGCACTCTTCAGTTGCACTGCCATCGAAAACAAATCGGATGGGCAGCAGGATTCCACAGCACTTCTCTCTGACACTGCAAAGGTAGTTCAGCAGGACAGCACAGCGAGGGCATCATATCTTCCCGAGGATTATTTTATGGCATCAGATGATACGAGTTCGGCCGGGCAACTTTTTTCACTGCTGAAAGATTCAATAGAAACATTGAGGAATCGTTACCTGGAAGTAAACATTTCTTCCGATCAATACGAGGCGAGTTCGGATGTCACCTGGTATTTTGATTCAGCAATGAATCCAGTATACTATTATGAAAGGTGGTCGTCAGAAGGTAGTGAGGGTATGACCGAAAGAATTATCAAAGAGAACCAGGTCGTGTGTGTGTCGATGGCAGAAAATTCGACTTCAGAAAAATGGTGCAGAGAGGTCGGAGGCGTACGCGTAGAGCATAACGAAAGCGAAGGTGATGATATCGTGACGATCCTCGATAATGCATACAGTGCCGGGCTCCATCAAAGCTTCAACGATGACCTCGGAGATATTTCATCTTTTATCCGGGAGGCAGAAATCGTAGAAGATGGAGAAGAGTGGCTGGTACTTCGCATACAAGAAGTTGTTAATTATGGCGGAGAGCACACGGAAACAGCTGAAATGCGTATTCCAAGAGAGGTTTATGATGTTTACAGATAGATACCCCGAAACAACGTTTGTGTAAGCTTGGCTTAATTTTTTTAGCTATTTTTTTTCGTAGTAAAATTGTCCACGTCCATCACATCCCGTTGTGTCTCGTAAAGTCATCGTTAATACGCTCTTTCTCTGTATAGGGGTTTTGCTTGCCGCAAATCTGTTTTTCATATACAGCGAAATGGTGTTGCATCGACACTATGCGGTTGCGGCACAGTTCTATTTCGATCGCAGATTAAACGTTCCGTTCTTCTTTTCGCTTCTGTTGTCCATTGCGAATCTTGGTTTGCTGTTTCTCATAGTGGGCTACAGATCTCTGGCACGTTCCGAGAATATTTTTTGGGTTGCGTTGTGCACGGCATTTTTTCTTTTCACGCTGGATGAGGCATTTTACATCCACCAGCATTTTAAGATGAGCACCTTTGGCCGCATTGCAAGCTACGATCGCGCATCGTGGTCGCACTACCTGTGGGTCATCCCGTATATCGCCCTGTTCGGTTCATTAATGTTTATCATGATCAGGCATGCATCCGCCCTCGAAAAAACGATCCGGTATGAACTAACCCTGGCCGCGACCGTGTTTTTAACCGGTGCCGTTGGCATGGAAGCAATCGGAACTTATTATGCTGTACTTCATCCGAAAGGAGATATTTACTTGCTTCTCGTCAAGTCACTCGAAGGCACTTTGCAGATGTCTGGTGCAGTGATGTTCATGAACGCGTTTCTGAAACGCATCCAATTCCACTACTTGTCTTCAGGACATTGAGCGTGACGTATACTGACTCTTTTTAGAGCTGTTTCCGAAGCCCATCATTTAAGGAAGGGCGTGTTTCGTGAAAAAAAATTATATTTGATGTCATCGCAATTCTCATGCTGAAAAGACCTGAAGGACCTCTCTCGGAGAAGCGCAACGTCTCGGTTATGCGCTTCCGATCCACGAAAGTTATCGTTGTTGCTTTTTGCCTACTAGTTAGTTCGATAGGCGCATTTGCGCAGCAGGACTGGTTGCCGAAAAACAATGGATTTTATGGAGGTCATATAACCGCATTGTGGTCAGAGGGTGATTTGGTTCTTGCCGGCACTGAACGGGCTGGGATCTTCCGATCAACCGATGGAGGTGTAACGTGGGCAATCGCGAACAATGGGTTGACGAACAAAACCATCAACAATTTCCTTTCCTCGGGTGATTCAATTTTTGCGGCAACTCACTTCGCGGGAATTTTTCTTTCCCTGGATGACGGGAAAACATGGAGCGGAATAGGCAATGGCCTCGCCAATATCCAGGTGGTTACGCTTGAAAAATCAGGGAAGCACATGTATGCTGGAACTGTCGATGGTGTGTTTAGATCCTCGGATGTCGGCAAGACGTGGCAGTCGATGAGCCAGGGACTTCCGGCTGGCAATTTACCATTTCACTATCCCTGGATGACGTTTATCAAAGCTTATAAGCATAAACTCTTTGCCGGGACTTCTTACAAGGGGCTGGTTACATCCTCCGACAATGGAGCAACTTGGACATCAGTCACCTCCATTCCAGCAGACACGTATGTTTCTGCATTTGTTGAAAAAGACGGCCTGCTCTTCGTTGGAACGTACAACCTTGGCGTATATGTCTCAGCCGATGAAGGGGCAACTTGGAATGCGTTGGAGAATACGTTGCCGAACGTTGGAATTACGGGATTTGCTGTCGTGGGTGATCGAATGTATGCCAGCACCTACTCTGGCCTCTTCGTATCGGAAAATAACGGATCCGTTTGGAGCAACGTTCCAATGAGTGCGCCATCTCCATCCGCCACGTGTATCCTGAAGACTACTGATGGACTGTTGATCGGAACACGTGAACAGGGAATTCGCAGGAGCACCGATGGGACGGACTGGACTCAGTCCTCGAACGGCCTCACTGCATTGATCGCAGAGAATTTTGTTGAGCACAAGGGCCGGCTTTACGCAGGTACATACAATGGTATATACCGAGCAACTGCAAGTGGTGCAGAATGGGAGCCTGCAGCATTGGCTTTCGATGTAACGCCACTGTATGAAATGGCGTCCGTTGGGGACTCGTTGTTCGCATCAAATTATAATCAGATACACCTATCCACCGATGGAGGAAATAGCTGGACGTATTTTCCTTCGTACGGATTGGCAGCTGGTGCGCAGCTTAAGGTACGCCATAATAAAGCGATATACGCAACTACCCAAGAGGGACTGTATAGGTTGTACCAAGGAAAGACGGTATGGCAAGTTGCGATTCCCGCTAGCAATGGTTTTGATTATCACCACATCGTGCGGGGTTCCGGTGACACACTCGTGTCTGCAACATGGAATGGAAGAATTTATATTTCCGTTAATGACGGTATAAACTGGGAGCTACACGGTACAGGATTACCAGAGTCGTCCGCAGTGTATGGTTTGACAATCTATAAAAACAACATATTTGTCTCCATGAACGAAGGTGTCTTCAGAAGTTCAGACGCTGGCAAAACCTGGGTAAGTAGTACTCATCCTACGCCCGGATCAAGCGTCATGTCTCTTTATGGCCATGGGGATTTTTTGTTTGCCGGGACATTCAACGGACTGTACTATTCGCGGGATATGGGTAAAAGCTGGCTATCCGGCAACGATACGCGAATGGCCGGTGTGGTCGTGCAGTCCTTAACAATAAAAGACGACCATCTTTACGCTGGAACAACGGAAGGTGTATACGCAATGCCGTTGAGCGCCTTGAAACTACAGTTTTTATCGTTTAGTCCTTCGGAAGGAAAGCCTGGTGATCTCATTGCAATCGCTGGCAAACATCTCAGCCCGGACTTTCAGTCAAACCAGGTTGATGTGAACGGAGTCAAAGCAGAAATTTCATTAGCAAGCGGATCACTGATTGTCTTTAAAATCCCGGCTGGCGCAACAAGCGGACCGATCACATTAACCTCGGGTGGCTTTACACTGACAAGCCCGGAGCCGATCTGTGTGAAAATACCTGACCTTGCAATCTCAGGCTCACCCGACATTAACGGATTTCTTCTGGTGTCAAGTAAAACCCAAGGTAATCAATGGTTCCTCGATGATCAGCAGATCCCGGGAGCAACGCAGAATACCCTTCTCGTAAGCGACCCTGGCACATATGAAGTGCGCATTACGGATGCAGTATGTTTCACCCAGGCATTCTACAGTGTGCTTGTCACTGCCGCAGGTACGGATCCCGAAATGGGTTCACTACTTTATCCGGTTCCGGCCACTACTTCCATCACGGTCAACCTGCAGCAGTTCTCAAAAGAAAATCCGGTGGATGTTGAGATTTTTAATTCAGCAGGTTTGAAAGTGGGTGTCTTGCAATCCAACGACAGGGACGAGGCCATTATTCCAACGGGTGAACTCGAACGAGGTTTATACATCGTGCGCATGCGCCAGGGCAACCACGTGGTAAGCCAGCGATTCACAAAGGAGGATTGATGAAGTAGGTCAGGGTTGAGTCTTCGTGGCTCATGCACGTTTAGATCTCACGCCCGGACCCTCTTGATGCTTTCACTTTGTCGCAACCCTTTTTCCATCCACCTGCTTTCCTCGCTGATACAACGTCATCATTACTGCTTTTCCTTTCTCAACGGTGAATTTCACGCTGATGTCAGCGTTCGTGGTGTGAATGAAAGTGTGATTCCCGACATATTTCATGGTGCCTGCGGTCTGGCCTGCAGGGTGTGCCTTCAATTCTCCATTTTCAAGAAAGATCTTTACCGGTAGTGTTTTGGTTTCGCCCTGCAGCAGATACTCCCCTTCATATTTCTTCAGCTCGGCTTTTGAAATTTTCTTCGTCAGGGTATCCGCCTGCAACATGTTCGCGGCAATGCTCAGCATGCTTGTTACGTTCGACTGGTTTCTTTCACCCGTACATAGCTGGGTTATGAGGCAAAGGACGAGTATGCCTACACCTAATATTGCCTGATTCATCTTTTGTGATTGTTTTTTTTTGTTTCCATGTGTGATTTCTTTTGTGTAGCAAGAATACCGCCCACCCAAAGCACATGAAACTAAATGTGACGAATGTGCCGAAAGAAGTGACGAGCATTTCCAGTCCCACGCGTGCCTTGCTGGCTGGTGAATTGAGCCGTACCTTTACCGTATGACCAGCGACCAACTTAATTCGATTGCCAACCAATGGTTTGATGCGTTCAACCGCAAAGACATTGACGCATTGTTAAATCTTTATCATGATAACGCGGAGCATTACAGTCCGAAGTTGAAAGTGCGGCAACCCGAAACAAACGGACTTATCCGTGGGAAAGATGCGATGCGGGACTGGTGGCTGGATGCCTTCCATCGGCTGCCAACACTGCACTATCGGGTGGTGCGCCTCACACCGTTCGAAGACCGTGTGTTCCTGGAATACATCCGCAACGTTTTGGGTGAAGAAGATTTGTACGTTGGTGAAATGCTTGAGGTGGAAAGCGGATTGATTAAACGATCTGCGGTGTTTCATCGCTAACGTTCTTCGCGGATTTGAGTCTAAATTTGTGAAGCCGATGGTTTTTCAACTCACCGGTTGGAATTAAAAAAGGAACCCGCTAAGGTTCCTTCTTACGTGTTCACCACAAGCATCTGTGCAGGAGATTGCCGGTCACTTCGCCTTCGGTGCCTGCCATGCGTCATTGTACGCGCGATGCATCAGGTCGCTTAATGAATTCCCATTTGGAAAATTTATACCCTGTGTGTTCATCACCACAACAAGTTCTACGTGATTGATCGGGTAGCTGAGCGTTTGCAACAACACACCTTTGCCGTTGTTGACGATCGAACCGTTCTTGCCAAAGTATTCGCCATGGCGTTCCCGTTCGGAGTTTGGCATATCGAAGCCGATGCGGTTCTCGCGCATCAGTGTTCTCGTTTCGTTGCTGACGAGCGTTTCGGTGTTCTCGAAGTGAGCCAGCACTTTCGCGATTTCAATGGCAGAAAGATAATAGCCACCGCCACCTGCGAGCGCAGTCCAGTCGCCATAAGGCATGCCTGTAGCGTTCACATCGTTGGCATTGTAATATATCGTGGCTACCGATGGACTTTCACCGATACAATCCGCACTGCTTACACCGGATGGAGTGAAAACATTTTTCTGCATGTACTCAAGGTAGCGCGCCTGCGTGTTGGCGTCCGTGAGCTCTTCGTTTGCAGGTGGACCTCCTGGAAGACCACGCCAGAGCGCAGGAATGATCACACGGAAAAGGGAGAAGTTTACGTTCAGGTAGTTGCGCTGGCTCTTGTCACCCGTTGCGCCAGTAGCGATGACGTTATCCATACACGTATAGCAGAGTGTTCCCGGGAAATTCGTATTGACACTTTGCAATCCACTTTTATGGGTGAGCAGATCGCGGAAGGTAAGACCAGGTGTGTTACCGTTGACAATGCCCGGACCAGCACCCTGGATGAATGACGGGGGAAGCCATGGCGATACGAATGCATTGAGCGACAGATTACGCTCTTCAAGGAGTTGCATCACTGCGATGGCGGTAAAAAACTTGGAAACACTGGCCACGTTCAGGGTTTTGTTCTCAGAGAAGTCGATCGCGGCAGGGTCCGCTGCCGTACGCGCTTTGCCGAATGCGTCTGATGAATAATACTGACCGTCTTTGTTGATGACGTAGGCCCAGCCGATCGGCACATTTCCGTTGCCGAGTCCGTTGATGCGGTCGGCAACGAGTTGTTCAAACACTTCGATGTTGAACACGGGTGCGGCACTGTTCACTCCAAGCGGTTCGTTGTCATCGCATGCGGAGAAGAAGAAGCACAGCGCACCGATCACAAGCGCTACCATTAAACCAAAAAACTGATTCTTTTTCATGACGTTGTTTTTACAAAATGTTAGTCATACAGGTGCGGATGAGCTGCCAATTCACCCTGTTTTACCCGCATTAATCCGTGTAAGAATTCCTCGCAAAATCCATTAACCGATTTCTGCTGCGAAATTTCTGACCCTGTGTCGTCACTCTTCGATTCCAGCGTTCGAACGAATTCACTACCCTTTAAAGGGAGTCTCCATTTCCAACATCAATTTTCGACAAACCGCGGTTCCTCTATCCTCCCCCGCTGATCACCACAAGCCTGTCAGCCAACTTCAGACGTAAGGTATGCCGTGCTCGTTAAGAAAGTATTGATGTGAAATCGCACCCTGTATTTTTTTGTTTTTTGGTTATTGTTTTTTGGTGCTTTTAAAGCGTTGTCGCATCCACCCCGTTTAATAGTCGCGAACAGGCTCTTTCATTTACGTCCGATCTCACCACCTTTGTATTACACAAACAAAAACAACACTTCCTATGAGCATTGTATCCACGTCTCAAAACATCGTTCCTTTCCTTTGGTACGACAACAAAGCTGCTGAAGCCATGAAGCTCTACACCTCTTTGTTTCCTAACTCGAAAATTATTTTACAGAAGAAGTGGGGACCGGGCTCGCCCTTCGGTGCCGACAACATTATGATGGGTGAGATCGAGATCGATGGCCTGCGCGTATACATGTTCGATGCAGGGCCGCAGTTCAAGTTCACGGAAGCCTTTTCCTTCTTCGTGCATTGCAAAGACCAGCAGGAAGTAGACAAGTACTGGAACAAACTTACCTCCGATGGTGGCGAAGAAAGCATGTGTGGTTGGTTGAAAGACAAATTCGGGTTGTCGTGGCAGATTGTTCCGAAGTTTCTTTCTGAAAAATTAACCAACGGAGACCCTAAGCGCACGGGGCAGATGATGCAGGCGTTGATGAAGATGAAGAAGCTGGTGGTGGCGGAGTTGGAGGCAGCGTATAATGCGTAAAATGCAGATAAATGCAGAAATCCACACCGCGGAGGTAGCGCGGAGGAATCGCGGAGCATATTAATGTTGGTTTGAAAATGCGTGCGAGGATAACGTGAGTGCGAGGTGGTAGGCAAAATGCATGAATGCAGAAATCCATACCGCGGAGAACACGAAGGAGCGCGGAGGAACCGCGGAGAGTATTAATGTTGAATTCAGAGTGGGAGGGAGGATATTTGGAACGCGACAGGGCGTGGGCGGGAGAGTGACGTGCGGGTTAGTCGCCACAGCCACCGCATCCGCTGCTGCAGCCTCCATCGCCTGAGCAGCTACTGTCACTGCCACCCGAGTCGGTGGGATACGAGCCATCGAAGTCGCCTGAGTAGGAAGTGAATGTTCCGCATCCACCACAGCCTTGCGACTTCTCGGGTACCGGGATGTTCTTGAAGAATTCGTTTTCAATGTTGGCGAGCAGCACGATCCCGAGTCCTTTGAGGAGAAACACGTTTCCTCCCAGTGTCTTTAGCTCGGCCATCGCCTGCTCGCGGTTTGATTCCAGGAGTTTTGGAATTCTTTCCTCCCACACTTTGATTTCCTCTTCCAGTTGGAGGCGTTTTGAAAACCCCACGTCCGTATAATCGAATCCGCCAATGATTTTCTGGATCCATAACTGCCGGAACGAATCTTTCAACGCAGGTGATAACCGGACCGCATGCTGAAGCTTTCTCTCTGAGTTTGCGTTTTCAAATCCCACTCGGACACAATCCCTGAACGACATCTCCAGGTCACGGCTGTGACGAAAGTCGTGCAGGTATACGAGTTCGTGTGGTAACGCATCATAACGCAGGAACGCTTCGCCTCGCCTCACCTTTTGCAAGGTTCTAACCGGGTCGCGACTGTTGGATTGCGCTTCTGTCGTTTCAATCATCAGCACCTGCTTGAGCAGCAGATCCATCAAGGTTACTTTTAGCATCTCTTGTTTAGGCGTGCTATCGCCTTTTCTGAGCAGCAGACTTTCTGCCGCAGTCAGCGTTTGTATTAGTTGTTTCATAATAATGTCTTCCATGTTTTCATGAGCCGGGAGAAAGTCGAAGGAGAGGAGGAAAGATGATCAGGAGGCCAGAGATCGGGCGGAGGTTCGATAAGGAAAGTATCCCGGTAGTGTTGTAGCGTTTCCGCGTAGGCGTTCTTAAACTTGTCGTGCTCTTGCGGACCTCCGCGTGTTGGACCGTGATGGATCTCACGCTTCAGTACGTCACGACAGAACTCGTTCCAGTAGGAGCGTGTGTAGAGCAAGTGCAGGTGCCACACCTGGTCCACTTCATCAGAAGGTGTGCGCGACTGACTCGAGGTGCAAATCAGAAAGATAAATTTTTTGTACTCCTCGATCGCCCGCAAGGCAAATCCTTTTGACCAGTTGTTTTCTTTCGCCAGCCTGTCGCTGAAGGTATACACCGCTTCATCGTCATCGAGCTCGAATTCCCGGATCGCATCCCAGAGTTTTTGTTCTTTGTAATTCATTTTCGTTTTGGTTATATAAATTTTTTCCATGCTGATGTTCATGGCGAACACCTGTGTTTTTTTAAGCAGAAAGAAAAGGAAACGAAAAGAAGAAAGAGAAGAAGAGAAAGGCGCAGCATCTGAAGCGCTGCGCGTGATAGCTGTTATTTGACTGTTGTTCTCATCTATTCATAGAAACGAATTTGGTTTCAGTAGGTTGTGTTGTTGTGTTAACACATTGTTATGTATGGTGTTCCACGAAGCGTGTTTCACGGACACGCTGTAGGCGGAGAGATGTTCGCTTTAGAACTCAGTAACGAAGGGTGCTGCCTGGAAACGACATCATGGCTTTTCGCTATGCACGATAAT
Source organism: Chryseosolibacter sp. (assembly GCA_036402115.1). Classification (GTDB taxonomy): domain Bacteria; phylum Bacteroidota; class Bacteroidia; order Cytophagales; family Cyclobacteriaceae; genus Chryseosolibacter. The sequence continues at coordinate 27,571 of DASWTM010000131.1, read as the reverse complement.
CTTGTCCTATTTTTTTTATCTTGTGATCGATGTTTACGTCTTCAGCATCTCTGCACCTCATTTTCGAGTACCTCGCTTTTTTTTGTGCTTATCGCTACTATCTTTTCCTCAAGCGTAAGAAAGGTGACTCAATTCAGGCGTCTAACCGACTGGCTATTATTCTTGGTGCTGCGATCGGTGCATTACTCGGATCGCGCGTCATCGGTTTTCTGGAAAATCCTGTTTTGCCTGACGTAACGACAGATTGGTGGCAGCTCTACAACGTGAAAACGATCATGGGCGGACTTTTTGGTGGCTTGCTTGGCGTGGAGATTTCCAAGGCAATTATCGGTGAACGCCAATCATCAGGCGACTTGTTCACGCTGCCGATTATCCTTGGAATTTTTATCGGAAGGATAGGATGTTTTCTATCGGGTGTGAATGAATTTACCTACGGTGCAACTACCACGTTTATTACCGGCATTGACCTTGGTGACGGGCTCAGACGTCATCCCATCATGCTATATGAGTTGGTGTTCCTCGCGTTGTTATTTTTTCTTTTAAAGAATCTCTACGATCAGCAAAAACTGGAGAATGGCTTACTTTTCAAAATTTTTATGCTCACCTATTTTGGTTTCAGATTCTTTATTGAGTTCATCAAACCCAATACATTTCTGCCGCTGGGCTTGAGCACCATTCAATGGTTATGTATTGCATGTTTTGTATATTACTATAAAACCTTACTCCGGCTGCCCCGTGCCTACGCGAAAATACACCTACTATGACTTTACATTAAGTCTGTGTCATGAATGCCTGAAGCGCATTGACGCAAAAATTGTATTCGAAGATGAAAAAGTTTACATGCTCAAGCGTTGTCCCGATCATGGTGCTTCAAAAGTCTTGATCGCAGATGATGTCAACTATTACAAGAGCATCAGGAATTATAACAAACCTTCAGAAACGCCCTACACGTTCAACACGAAAACTCATTACGGATGTCCCTACGATTGTGGATTATGTCCCGACCACGAACAACATTCTTGCCTGACGGTGGTGGAAATTACGGATCGATGCAACCTTACTTGTCCGACTTGCTATGCCGGATCCTCACCAAACTACGGCAGGCATCGTACTGTGGAGGAAGTGAAGAAAATGCTCGATGCCGTTGTGGCCAATGAACGGGAACCGGATGTCGTCCAGATCAGTGGGGGCGAACCCACGTTACATCCTCAGTTGTTTGAGATCCTTGATTATGCAAAATCATTGCCGATCAAACATCTCATGTTGAATACCAATGGTATTGAGATCGCGAAGAACTTTGCTTTCGCAGAACGCCTTGCCACCTATGCGCCCGACTTCGAAATCTATCTTCAGTTTGACTCCTTTAAAAACGATGCACTGCAGCAGATGCGTGGCGCAAGTCTTGCAACCATCCGCCAGGAAGCGTTAGACCACTTGAATGCACTAAACCTGTCGACAACGTTGGTGGTCACGGTGCAACAGAATGTGAATGACGATGAGATAGGTAAGATCATTGAGTTCGCGCTGAAGCAACGCTGTGTTCGAGGCGTCACGTTACAGCCTACGCAAATTGCTGGACGACTTGAAAATTTCGACATACTGGCCGATCGGATCACACTCACCGAAGTGCGCAGAAAAATTTTGGAACAAACCAGCGTCTTCAATGCTGATGACCTGATACCGGTGCCGTGTAATCCCGATGCGCTTGTCATGGGTTACGCGCTCAAGTTAGGCGATGACGTGTTTCCCTTGACGCGCTATGTCAATCCTGCTGAGTTATTGGACAATAGCCGCAACACCATCGTGTACGAACAAGATGAGCAACTGCATTCCAGGATGATTACGTTGTTCAGCACCGGAAACTCCATCACGGGGGCTACGGAAAAGTTGCACTCGTTGTTATGTTGCCTGCCACAGATCCATGCACCATCGCTCAGTTATAATAACTTATTTCGGGTGATTGTTATGCAATTTATCGATGCGTACAACTTCGATGTTCGGTCAGTGAAAAAATCGTGCGTACACATTGTTAACAAGGACTACAAAATTATCCCCTTTGAAACGATGAATTTATTTTATCGGGATGGCAAACGGGAATACCTGAATCAATTGATCACCTAAACATGTTCATATGAATGGAATCGGACTTTTCATCGCTATCTGCTTCTTCATTACGTTTGGTCCGCCAGTACTATTTTTCGTGATCGGCCTTGTGAAGCGACATCGGCAAAAAGACTCCGCTGTACTCTATTTCATTTTATCCGCAGCGTGGTTGATTATTGGCGGAGGGATCTGCGCTTCGTTGATGGGCGCCTGACAACCCGAGCGAAAGTCGGCAGGCAATTGACACTGTGACCCGAGCGGAAAAAGCAACCTCGCAGTCATCTCAGCGTTCGTCTATTATCCGTCACCAAATACAACCTCCCGGCTACCCGCCCGTCCCTGTCTACATTGTAAAGCTTAGCGGGTACATTGAATAACAATGAAAGCATGTTCAGCTTCGTGATCATTCGTCTCTTTCCAAAGGTCGCACGCTTCGCGGGGCACCTCAGATTCACATCCGGAAGGGAATCACTAAAAATACAGCGTCATCAGTGCGAACGCCAGGAGCATGATCGGCACGTAACATAGTGCGTAGGTGAGCATTGAGTATTTCTTCCGGAGGATCGTGAACATCGAGCTGATGAGCAGCAGCCAGTAGATGATGATGGGAAGAAAGTCGCGGAGAGGAAATGAATAGACGCGATCTTTCAGTGTGAAGGTGGCGTGTAGCGGAACCTTGAATATTGGTGTTACGCTGATGGTGATGACGGGTTTGTCGGCTTCATAATAGGGATAGTTTAGATGGGCTTCATGAGGAGCCGCAAAAGCAAATGATTTTGTTTGCATGTAGCTATGGAGCGGTGGCTTCCGCTTCGCATGGCCGCGCTCTTGCCATCCTATTACGCCTACTTCGTGATACAGATCCCGCGGGAGATACCGGTCGGCTACGAGCACAAAAGCAAACACCGCAATCGGATAGGCAAGAAATCGGGCGATGCGAAACGCTTTTTGTTCCCAATGCATCTTACGCGCTTCGGCAGCTTGTTCTTTTTCCCAGCGCTTCCGCTGAAATTCTCTGTTGTATGCTTCGACAGGGTCTTCTTCGTGCACTTCCATACACATCAAAAATAGAAAAACTTTGAAACTTCTCTGGCGGTAGGTATCTTACTGCTACACTCATGTGATGAGCAATCCAATGTTTCCATGCCGAAGATCCTCAATGCAACTGCACTACTCAATGCGTTGCTGCCTCCGCTTGCTATTGCTGCAGCGATCACCGGATTTCTAGTACTTAATGAGGAGGTATTGTCAACTTTTGCGATCACGTGGATCAGCATCGGATACATATGGTCGACCCATTGGCTATTCGGAGCACTGAACAAAACCTACGACCTGTTCTACGATGACAAGTTTGTCTACCTGAAAGGCTGTTTCAGGAAACGGAAGATTGCATTCCGTCATGTCACGCGCATCCAGCTGACGTCACATAGACGCAGAATACTGGGCTTCTCTACCTGGAAGTATCGGATTGTCTTTGCATCCGAGGTGGGAATTGACGATCAATATTTCTGGGACGTCATGGGAGGCAAGGCAGCCGATGAGTTTGGCGCTGCGGTGAAAGCGCAAAACGATGCGGTAAAGATTGTGCATCATACGTGATCGAGCATTAGCCGTAACCACATTTCTCTGATAACAACATGATATTCACCGCAGAGTCGCGATGCACGCAATGTTTTGGTATGCGTGAATCTTCGCGGTGACCATGCAGCCCCAGTATAATTGTATGCTTAAGCAGGACATCGTAGCGTACCATAGCGCCCCCCTGCGCCATTGCGGTAAAAGAAACGGTGCTATCAGGCAACCTCTGAACAAAGAGTTTGGTTGCTCGCGGTAGAATTCTAGGTCCCGTAGCCACACAGTTGTAAAACCCCGAACGGTTGCTTATATTACCTATATGAAACGATTCCTCTCTCTTGCCATCGCTTTTGCGTTGTTATCGGCATGCGCTGATGACGACATCAGGTCAACACTTCTTACCATTGAAAACGGAGGAGTGTATTGGGAAGGTGAGGAACATTTCGCTTTTGTCACCGATCAGAATGGACAACTTCTAGACATCCAAGACATCGATCGGAACACACCCATCCATATTCGCTCAAGCCAGCAGAACATTACCCAGATCGATCTGACGCTGGCAAGCATTGGCAACCGTGAAGAAGGCAAGACGATGATTCTTGAAACCTTTACCAATGTTCCTGCAGGAGCAACGATAAAACTGCATCAGCCTCTTCCAGTTCTTCCTCCTATTGAAGTAACCCAATTCGAGCTTCGAATATCAGACCCTGCCGATGCACTTTCTGCGCCTAGGCTGAGCGTATTGCCTCACATCTATAATCCGGGCTACGAACACATCATCGAACCTGACCATTATATCTTGCGAGGCCAAATCCCACGCGCTGCGCAATATGTCATTGTGAGTGCTTACCGCGATGGAAATCCGGTCTACTGGAAAGGTGCTCCACAAATAGGCGTGGTGACCGAGTTAAACGTCAGCGACTTTGTTCCACAGGAAGGAATACTATCCGTGCCCGATAATGTTTACACCGTAGTGCATGGATTGAACAGCATCAAAGAGCGCAATCAAGTGGTATTATCCCGGATCGATGCAAACGATGCTGCCAACAGCAGGCAAGTTGGGTATGTTCCTGGTTTCCCTAACTACCTCACCGAGCAGTGGATCAGTGGAACGGCCACCAATCCTGTCCTTACGTGGCGTATTAAATATGGCGCACCGCTCGAAGATCCGACAGTCAGCGTGCGTGACCTCGCAGTGCTGTCCGAGACTCCCGATGATTTTCAATTATCCACCACAGCTGATTTTGATTATCAATCCATACGATTCAACGCGAGCTTGCAGAAAAATTACCTGCAGTGGACGGTTCACGCAGATGCAGCTTCTTCCGCCAGCCTCCGGTGGGACTTTCCACAGGAACTCAAAAAGTATGGTGCGTGGGTGAAAAAGGAAAACTTTGATTTTGGCTATGCCGCAGTTATCGATGGCCACGGCACCTTTACGTATAGTGATTTCCTGAACGAAAGATTGTTCGATGTAGAGAAACCCTTTGATCGCACCACGTATTCAAGGTCATTTTGATGGTGTTATGTGTTAAGGTGTTAATGTGTTAATGTGTTAATGTGTTAATGTGTTAAGGGGGTTGGCCGGGCGATTAGTTTTAATGGTCAATTAGTCAATTAGCCAATGTGCCGATTAGCCGATGATGGTTCCTTTAATCTTTTTACAGATCTTTCGATCACTAACGTGGCTGATTGTCGATATACAAACCACCGCATCCCAATTGGCACATTGGCTAATTGGACATTGGCACATTAACCACCTGACTCCGTGACCCGCAAGGACCTCAAACTTGTTCGCTCCGCTTTTTTGCTGATCATCCTTATCTCCGTGGTCGTTATCAACGTGAGGCTTCGTTCGCAACCAGAAATCAAAGTGGAACGTAATGATACAATCAACGTTGAGGTTCTTACGCAACTGCGTGGATTGAAAAATGCGCTTGGCAATGGTGCGGATGCTGATATGCAGCGCGTTTATCCCGAAGGTTATGTCTTTATGAACGCGCTCTATGCGCTGGCGTGGACGAACTTCATTGCGCACCTGCCGAAAGACTCGGAATATTTTAAAGAGGGATATTTCGAGATCAGCAATGCTTCGCACAGGATCAATTCCCGTGGTGGGCGCTCAACATTTATTGAAATCGATTCGGCAAACTTTGGAGCGTTCTATTCCGGGTGGAATAATTATGTGCTGGCGAAGAAACTGAGTCTGCTCGACAACAGCGAAAGAGATCCCGCGGATGTTCTGCGCTTTCTCAAGCAGAGCGAGAACATTGCCGCCTCCTTTGAAAAGAGTGTCTATCCTGTTTCCTATCCCGGCAGTGCGTGGCCTGCGGATGCAGTGGTGTGCATGGCATCGCTGGCGTTGTACGATAAAATGTTCGAGCCCTTGTATACACGACACATCAATCGTTGGATCAGCAAGGTGAGAAAGAACTGCGACTCGCGCGGATTTATTCCTCATGCTGCCGAGTCGGTTACTGGTAAAGTGACGGAGGAGGCACGAGGTTCATCCATGAGCCTGATGCTGATCTTCCTCAACGACATCGATCAGGCACTGGCTCTTGAGCAGTACAAAGATTATCGCGCACATTTTGTTGACGAGCACTTTGATCTCGCTTTCATCCGTGAGTATCCGAAAGGATCTTCCGGCAGCGGAGATATTGATTCCGGTCCTGTGTTTTTCGGGATCGGTTCAGCAGCCACCCTTGCTGGCATGCACACACTTGCGCTGTATAACGACAGCTACAGTGCCGCCAAAATCCGCAACCAGGTTGAAGCCTTCGGATTTCCATTCACGTCCGATGGCAAAAAGAATTTTCTCTTCGGTAAACTGCCCATTGCCGATGCCTTTATCACCTGGGGCTACACCGCTCAAAACTTATCTCACCATCACGCGGCCGATTTCCTGACAATTCACGTGTGCAGCCTGGTAGTGATCATCTTGCTGGCAATAGCCATCCGGTGGTTGTGGAAACCGCGATCGGCCCGGATTCACAAATGAACCAACCCTTTGCCTACTGCTTTCCCCAATTTCCAATTATTTGATCATTCGACATTCGTCATTCGTCACTCGTAATTCGGACTACGCAAACAATTTCATCAAATCCATTACAAACACCCAAAGAACAAGCCCAATCACTACACACCATGCCACCGTGAGGCAGGCCTTGAAAAACCGGTAGGGAAGTTTTCTGCGTGTAACGGCTTCGTATCCCAACGGAATAATTTCCCAGAAGGCTGCGATGGGAAGGGGAAGCAGGTTATAGAATCCGTACCACACGGCTGTGGCAGCGAGTGGCGCGATGAAGCTTCTTTCGAAAGCTGAGTTTATGGCAATGGGTCCTCCTACAGGTGTAGCGGTGCGTGGCGCAAGGTCTCCTGCAACAACTTTTGCAAAGCCGCGGATTTGTGCACTCGCACGCGAGATGCCCTTTTTAATACTCTCGCCAAACGAGTATCGATACTCGGTGATTTCAAACAGCTCACGCGCAGCAAAGCCGAGGCGCTTCTCCTCGTTGAGCGTTGCTGTGATGGCGAGCGTATCACCTTCATTACCCGGGCGGATTACTCGCAACGTTACCATTCCGTCTGCGTCTGCATCGAACAGCCTGATCATCTCCATTCGTGTAACGATCGGTGTGTCGTTGACTTTCACGATGCGGTCGCCTTTTTGCAGACCCGCTTCTTCTGCGCGAGAGTGTTGTTGGACAAACGCGACTTCAAACGGGACGTACACGGACAAAAAAGGTTCCTCGTAAAGGTTTAGGCGTCCCGGTGGTTTGCCGATCCTGAGGTCAAGCTGTTTTCCATTGCGTTCTACAGTGTACGTAGTGTTTGAATCGATCAACACCCTGTGACCTATAAGTTGAAAAATGTTGTCGTACTCTTCACCATTGATCGCCACGATCTTGTCTTTGTCTTGGAAGCCCAACTGAATTGACCAGTGAGGGTGGGTTTGGGGGAACTGGTCATTTCGAAGATCCCGATCGTAGCGTAAGCGGAGCATCGGGAAGGCACTGGTCACTGGTCACTAGTAATTAGGAGGTAATTCGAAGGGAATGGTTAAGGAATTAGGCATTGGGCATTAGGCATTAGAAAATGCGGGTGTCAGGATAAGGGGTCATTGATCATTCCGCGGGAGGTGGAAAGTAGAGCGAAGGCATTTCGCAGATCCGGATCAAGCGTAAGGGGATCACAGATCCCGATTATTTGCTGTACTTGCGTTAGGGATCGCAACGGAAACTCCAACTGCGCAGGCATCGCGGGGTGCTGGAGTTGCAGTGAAGAGCCCGGGCCGCAGGCAACGCCATCATCCACTAGCTTTCAGTTCCAATGTTGCAGCTTGAGGGTGAACCATATGAAATCCAGGTGGGAACGCCACGGAACAATTCGAAAAGTAGCGGAGGATCTCGGAAGGCATTCGCATCCTGACTATCTTTGTGCGTGACCCTACGCCTGACGCTAAGCTTCCTACTCTGTATCGCGCTCTTTGCTGCGTGCACTACTTCGGGTGATCACTTTCCTTACGACACAAGCATTGCCATTCACGATAATTATTTTGACGGAAAGGCCGCGCTTACTCGCACGTCAAGAGGATTCAAAATCGTGCTGCTGAATGCGCGTGGAGAGAAATCAGATCAAACGATTTTTAATTATCAACCCTATCAGTTCGATACCGCTGACGTCAATCGCGATGGGCGCACGGATGTTATCGTTGGATTGATCAAATCAACGGAGTTTGATCCGGAGGAGAAAAAGCGCTTGTTCATTTTGCAGATCGATGAAGGTCAACTGCGTCCACTGTGGCTGGGCTCGAAGGTTTGCCAGCAACTCATCGACTTCAAGGCCATGACAAACGGAGTGGTGCGAACACTTGAAAAAACAAAGACCGGAAACTATGCTATCGGACATTATGAATGGCAGGGTTTCGGACTCACACTACTAGAATACGCCAGTAATGAAAAACCCTACGATGAAGCCGTTAGTTTATTTCACAGTAAGCTGCATACTGCTCTTTAGTCTTTCGTCATGTGAGACAAAGAAGCCTGACGAGCAAAAGACTGCAGACGCATCGGTGCCTACGGCTTCGGTGAACTATGAGCCCGCGCCCGACAAGCCGCACATGGCAGCGTTCTACGCCCTGGATCATATCAGAGATTGGTATCCGGAACGGGTTCTTCCACCCCTATTTGATTTCAATGTCGACATCACGGAAAAGAGCATCGTTGAGTTGTGGTTGCTGCGGAACGAGATCTTCGCGCGCAACGGATACCTGTTTGACGATGCGGTTCTGCGCGGGCATTTCAATCAGTTCAACTGGTATCAACCGATCTTTGATGCGCCTGATTTCAAAGTCCAGCTAAGCGAACAGGAACAACAGTTCGTGGATAAAGTGCTGGCGCGTGAAGAAGCACTTTTGAAAACTCGTTACTCGGCCAGGAACGGATATGACATGGTTAACCTCGATCATGTTTATAATCTTGATCAGTTTAAAGAAATAGACGGCAACCTCATGGAGACGCTGAAAGTCCGTAATTTCTCGATCATCCCCGGCACGCACGACCAGTTGTTCCACGTGTATGATCGTAATCACTATCAATACATTCCCAACTTCATTACTACCGATCTATACCTGCAGGTGCTGCACAAACATTTCAGCACCACGTTGCAGAAAATCGAAGAGGAGAAATTCATTCCGCTGCTGACTGACCTGCTGAGACGTCTTCATGAGCAGTCAGGTAAGCTTGCTAAGCATATGACGGATGCCGACATGCAAGGCCCGGCAAACTTTGCGCATACGTATATCGCTATCGCGTATAGTCTTATCACGAATGAAAACCAGTCGCCCGATAATGAAATGGTGGCGGAGGAATTTCAGAAGGTCACTTCGGCAGAAGGGCAGGGATCGCGCTTCCTGGATTGGCCTTACCTTCAATATTCGCAGTTTACACCGCGTTCGAATTACACGAACTCCAAGGAGCTGGAAAATTATTTCCGATGCGTGAAGTGGTTGAACAGCGCCCCGATCCTAATTACCCGTGACGAGAAACTTCTGTCAGCCGTGATGATTGCCTGGTTGATCAAGAATTCTCCGGAGAACCTCCAGGCATTTCAACGCTACAACGATGCCATTAAATTTATCGTGGGAGAAGAGGATAATCTCTCGATCGGCAACCTGGTCAATATTATTTCCAGTGACGATGTGACTGCGCTTAGTGGCGACCAGAAACTAAAGAAGATCCGCGAGCAACTTGCGCGGGTGGGATCGAACAAGATCCGGCCGAAGGGAGCCGATCACGCAACGCAAGATAAACTGTCGGAAGAGTCTATTCTATTCACCGCAGGACGATACACCTTCGATGCCGAAATCCTAAGCAGACTCACCCATGTTCTTAGCCCTGAACCGCTGCGTCCGTTTCCCAAAGGTCTTGACGTGTTTGCCTCCCTTGGCAACGGAGCCGCTAAAAATATTTTGCTGACAGAATACAATGAGCAGAACGTGTGGCGTGCCTTCCCGGATACACTCAAGACCTTGCAGAATAAGTTTTCACGCTTCAACGAATGGAACAAAAACATCTACACCAAAACATTTGAGACCATCAAGACACTCGGCACGGAGAACGCGAAGTATCCTTCGTTCATGAAAACTCCACAGTGGGCGAAGAGGAACCTTAGCACGTCACTCGCAGCGTGGACTGAACTCAAACACGACATGCTGCTCTATGCCGAACAACCTTACGCAGCGCAGGCAGGTGAAGGGGGAGGCCCGCCACCGCCTATGCACATCAGCTACGTAGAGCCCAACATTGCCTTCTGGGAGAAGTCGATCGAGCTCCTGAAGTTCCAGGAACAAAAGCTCGCATCGATGGATCTGCTTACGGATGACGTAGCCGGTACCAGTCGCGAACTGCAGCAGATAGCCACCCAGTTGTTAGCCATCAGTCGCAAGGAGCTCGCAAAAGAAAATATTACTGCAGAAGAGTTTCGTGCGCTCAGTTACATTGGCGGACAGGTTGAATATCTCACGTTCAAGATCTTTGGTTCTGACCATCTCCCTGAAAAAGAAAGACTCGTTGCGCTGGTGGCTGACGTTTACAATAACAATGGTCAATACCTCGAAGAAGCAGTCGGTAAGATCGATGACATCTACGTGATTGCCGAGATCAATGGCAAACCCTATCTCACGAAGGGAGCGGTGTTTAGCTACTACGAGTTTCTCCAAGACAAACCGCTGACAGACCAGGAATGGCAAGACATGATACTGTCCGGCAAGGGCCCCGCCAGACCAAAATGGATAAACGAGATTATCACTAACGCGCCTTCACTGGAGTCAAAGCCGGGCTACAGTTTTTGAGTGATGGAGATCGCCTTCTTATTCTATGAAGTATTTATACTGTTTGTTTTTGTTATCGCTTCTATCCTGCTCCACTTCCAAACAAGAGCTGCCAGGATCTTCGATTCGTACTGATACCTCGTTGGTTGGAAGCGTTCTTGCCGATGCATCCGTATTTGATCCCATTCTGCGCAAAGAAGGCTCCACCATGTTTATTGGTGAGACAGGATACCACGCTGAGACGAACGAATTTTATGGGCAGGTATACTACATAGCCGACAGCGTGGATGAAACGTTCTTCGAAGACATGATGCTAGAACACGACTCCACCGTCTTCGAAAGTGATGACCTCACACGAACACGCCTGAGAATGGATGTAGCAAAAGCGAATTTCAACCTGGCTGGCCTTGATACCATAACCGTATTTAATGCCAAGGGACATAAAATCTGTACTGCGGTTCTCACCCGTGTGGAGTACCTGAATGACCTGGTTGAGGGGAGTTACACCGCAGTGTTCAAACCGGAGACGAAAATTGTAATTCAAGACGAGCCTTTATACTGCACCTCGCAAGGGAAGACATCATTTACTGAACGCGCGCGGCAGTGGCAAGAGGTCATTGGTGCAGAAGCTGACCAGCAACTCTTAAAGATATTTGCACTTAGCTCAGAACAGGTTTCGAAAATTTCACACCTGCAGTTCAAAGATGACAACACTACTTACTCGAGTGTATCAGCGCATAGCGGTGCCTCTTCGATGCTTGTTGAAACTAAAGATGGTAAATCTGTCGCGCTGATGAAACTTGACGAAGGATATTCGCTAAGCAAGCTTCAGCCTGTTCATTTCAGTTATCATGACCGACCGGTTTTCCTGAGTGCGATTATGCCAAATGAAACTGATGGCTATTTTGAGGTGCTGATTGCGTTTGATGGAGCGAAGTATGAGGTGTTGCAATGTGGCAGGACGAAGTAATGGAGTCGTTCGCGTGAGCTTAGGCACAGCACCAACGCTCAAGAGGGGGGAAAGTGGAAAGGGGAAATGGAAGGGCCAACTGAAATGACGGTAAGGATGGGTTTCTGGGTTTGGTAACTAGTCACGAGTCATTTGTCATTAGGAGGAAATTGGAAGTTGGGCATTAGGCAGGTTGACAGTCATTCCTGGAAAAGGAAAGTGCCCGTCCCAAGTACAGGCTAAAGACAAATGGTCATGTAAAAAGTCATGGGCGTACCTAACCCATGACCTGAGAGTAGAATTCAGTTCAGAAAAGTCAGAACGTTGCACCAACCTTCATAGAGACGGTATTTACTGAAGCTTGATTGTATTCGATTGCTAAAGTTGCCAGTGCGATTCGTGCTACCACACCTGCACCCGCTTGCAAGGCTGCAACGCGTTCGTTCTTCAGACTCACTACATCAGATTTTTCATGTGATGTAGAAAGAGAAGTAGTTACCAGGGCGTACGGTGACAAGGTCAACCACTTTTCGTGCACAACAAACGCTTTGCTTGCTACGACATCAGCCGAATAAACATTCAGATTCACGTCTTCAGGTCCGTACATTTTTACGAAGCTTCCGCGAACGGATGTGTTGAATTTTTTCTGTTCCTTGTTAAGGAGATTGTACTGAGCCTGTGCACCATAGAATCCATAATTCGCACCTGGACTCTTTGTCAGATAAATGCCGACATCGAGTCGCTCGGTTATTCCAGCCCTTGCGGTGATGCCCAGGATCGGAAGACGTGGCCCACCAACAAGCCAGTGTGCAGAATCCGGATGAACAAATGTATCGTTCCATGCGTCTTTACTTTCATCAATGGCGGTTGACCATTGAAGGATCGACACTTCAAAATTCCGTTTGCCCATTGGCCGCGCATCCGTCAGCGGGCGAAAAGTTACAACAGCGCCTGCCTCTTTGGTGAACTCGCGCCACTCACTCTGGGTGAGTCCCGGGTCGAGCTGGAATGAGCACTCCCGCCAGCGTGGATTGACATGAAGCTTTGGATCGGTATCGCCTCCGGTATGGTTTCCATGACCGGCATGCAGAATAACTTGTTGTGCAAATGATACATTGATTGCCAACATTGCAACCAGGATAAAAGTCAGTTTTAGCATTTTCATAATTCGTTTTTTTATCACAACCCGGGTTTAGGTTGCTTACTCGGTCGGACTTAACGAATTATTGGACTGACAAAACCATTGAAATCGGCCCAAAAACGCACTTCCGTGAAGGCTGATACTTCTTTTTTCTTCTCGACTGATGAATCTGTCGTGCTTAGCTGTGGCTTGATGATTACCGAACCAGGCCGTCCTTATTCCTGAACTGTCTGCTGGAGAAATTGAGAAGGTAATTGACCAGTTATCTTTTTGAAATATCTATTAAAAGAAGACTTTGAATTAAAGCCGCACTGTTGGGCGATCGCGAACAAGGTAAGCTTCCGGCTGTCAGGCGTTCGCGCGATCTCAAGGAATTCGTGGATCCTTAAGCCATTGATGTAATCATAAAAGTTTTTCCCTTCGCGCTCGTTGATCACCTGCGATACATAATTGGCTGGCGCCTGAAGTTTTGTGGCAAGGTCCATCAGGGAACATTCACTATTGCGATAAATTTTTTCTGTGCGCATCAATATGGTGAGACGCGCATGCAAAGCTTCCGATGTCGCCTGAGACAATCCGGATTTCACGTATTTGACTGTTTCAGTTCTTGTGTTCAGCTGAACAGGTTCATCATCTTCAATCGCGTCTTCTTTCACTTCTTCTTTGGGAGGCATTGCATGATGACTAAAAATCACGCCTTGTCGAATCCCAAAGAATCCGATGAGGAAGATGAAGACGACAACGCTGCTAAAGATCCAATCATCGTTGCCAAACAGAACAAAGACCCAGATCACTGAAAGCCACAGTATCAGATTCCGTAACCAGGTAAGATCGATTTTATCAAGGGAAGAAAATTCCTCAACGATTTTCAGGCGATGCTGACGAAGCGCGAAGAGTGACAAGGCAATATAAAGGATGCCCGACACCGGAATAAATATACCGCGGATGAAGAGGAAAGACTCATAACCAACACCTTCATGTTCATAAACAAACATTTTTTCAGATGCCGGTCTCGAAAGAAACGGAATAAGGTAAAGGTAGAACAAGAGTGGCACTGCAAGATGAGTCAGCCAATGTTGCCAACGCATGCTCTTTCCCGTCAGTGCTCTTGTATATAAATACAGCAGGGGTCCATGAAAAAGCGGGAGCGGCATGTCAATACCCCACAGCATAGTACACAAGTCCGCACCGATGATCGTCACCATTAAAAGATGGACTGCAATGATGAGTAGCCACGCGGCAAGGGTCCAATCTGCCGCGCTCTTCCTTTGTTTGGCCAGTAATAAAATGGCGAGGAACAATGCAAGACCAACACCACCCAGGTAGAACATGCCTCTAAGTTAACAGTTCTAAAGTAAAGGTTCGATGATCATCGCGGCAAATAATTATTGATACTGCGCAACCTTGTTCGCATCAAAATAGCGTAAGCATCAAAAGTTAAAGATCATTGTTTTTTGTCATTTGCGTTTTGGATCATTCATCTCGTACATTAGTCTTACAAAACTGTGCACACCATGAGAACGCTTCTCTCCTTTCTTACCCACTATCAACCTAGCTCCCTCCTGAACTCAGGAGATGCGTTAACCCGCATTGAACTTCGATGAATTATTGACAACTTTTGTAGCGTGGATCTCAGTAGAGGCAAGCGCTGAAATGACTGGTAGCTGAACTCCCTGCGCGTGTAGCCGTCACGTTCGTCAGTGTTTTCATTCTTCTGTTCAACTTCCGATGAAATCGTGAGGAAGTTATTGTCGAGCTCAACTTTGAAGTCATCGCGATTCATCCCCGGTGCGGCCCCTTGGCGAGCGCAAGTGCCCGCGCTCGTTCCAACGCAGGAAGACTTGCGCCAGCCACCGGGCTCCAGCCGAACTCGCTTCTTGGGTTTGAGGATCTTGTCGCTTACAACAAAAATTCCAACAAGCTTGAAGGTTGGGTGCAATTTTATTTTTGGTAAATTGCAGCCCATCTTATGCGACCTTCTTCATATTTCTCCTTTTTAGTTTTTTTAGCGATCTGCTCTTGTAACAATGATAAAGTTGATCCTGGAATCAAAGTCAGCTGGCAGAACCTTTCAGCGGATCACAAACTTGGTAAGATTTTATGTTACGATTATAGTGCAACGGACAAGGTTTACGTACTAGGCTATAATAAAAGGTATGAAGTCAGAGATGAAAAATTCAACCTACTACGAAACGTGGAATTGGATTACGCTATTCAGTCGATACTATATACATCAGACTCAATCTATACTTCTTCGAGCGGAGGAATTTTTAGGACTGCGAATGGAACCATTCTTAAAACTATATATGGTGAGGTCCGGTTGGTCGATGAGGTAAACAAGACTGTAAGAACTTTATATGTCGATCCAGACATCGGAGTCCGAAGAAATGACTTCGTTGAAACCGATGATTCCTATTTTTTCGTAGTCAGTAGCAAAACAGCGGTGATCCGCATCGACAAAGCAACCTTTCAGGTGCAGAAGTTTAATGACGAACTTCGTGAAATGCAAACGGAGCATGGATGGTCATTGGTGAAGACGCAGGGCGGGGATGTTCTCCTTAGTTTATCCAGAGCTGGGTTCATCACGGATCAATATGCAATCTTTAAGGACGGGACCTGGAGTAAGTTTGAACCGGCAGACTTAAAATCGATGGGGTTGATAGAATTCGTTGATTCAAGAAATTATGCGTGGGTTAGCAGCCCATTGCACGATTACTTCAGGGTTTATGATCTGACTGAACATAAATATGTTCCAACCAGGCCAGAAATGTTATCTGGTAATTATTCAGGTTATGACCTACGCGAGCATTCGAACGGTGATATCCTTGTTTTGTCAGGAACGCTGGAATCAACGAGTTACGAATTGATGCAAATCCATTTTGAATGAGGTTGATGTTCTCCCAACTACTCGCAAGCCAGACCAGACCTTGGTGACGGTACGTTCAATTCTAGGTTTAGCATCCCCTCGCCTGTTGGGCAATTCGTAAGTTTCCGTCCGTTGGTCTTCTTCACCAACACGCCTCACACTGTCAATCATATGATGTCTCAGCGAGGTCTCCGCTTCGGACCCCGCGTCCTCCCGAGCTTACACATCATCGTAATGTAGTGGTGCAGAACTATGACCTTCCGCAGGCACGATGCTCATTCGCTGGGGTGCACCTGACGTCAGGCGCATCGTCCCCTTGACACGATACGCGACACCAATGACTACGTCAATGATGTTCGTGTCCTCAAATGTTAAAGGGTTGATGTTGTTCCAACTCAATCGGATGGTTGTTGTCTTAACAGAATTTATAGCGTCAACTAAAGGCATCATTCTCTTTGGTCATTTGCCTTTTGGACCTTTGATCTCGTACATTAGTCTTACAAAGCTGTACAGCATGAAAACGCTCCTCCTGTCCTTTATTATTCTCTCGACTGCCGCGCGCATCATTGCGCAAACACCAGCCGAAAGTTATCCTATTGATCCCGCTTCGGAAGAGCAGGCTGGTGTGCCAAAAGGCGAGATACTGAAATGGACCTTCAACGATTCGAAAATATTTCCAGGCACCACGCGTGAGGTCAGCGTCTATGTTCCCGCGCAATATAAGGGAGATCAACCCGCCTGCGTTTATGTTAACCAGGACGGTGTTCAGTGGAAAGCGCCAACGGTGTTCAATAATCTTATCCACAAAAAAGAAATGCCGGTTACGATCGGAATTTTCGTAACACCGGGTGTTGTACCTGCGCCAAATAAGGAGTCAGGTCTTGACCGTTATAACAGAAGTTACGAGTATGATGGTGTGAACGGAAACTATGCGCGATTTCTTTTGGAGGAAATTTTTCCGTTTGTGGAGGCGCAGAAAACAAGTGACGGTCGCGCCATCAAACTTTCAAAAAATGGTAACGACAGGGCTATTGGTGGATCGAGCAGTGGTGCCGTGTGCGCGTTTACGGCAGCCTGGGAGCGACCCGAAGAATTCTCCAGGGTCTTTAGCGCTATCGGTACATACATTGGTTTACGCGGTGCCGATCACTATCATACATTGATTCGCAAGCACGAGCCGAAACCCATTCGCATCTTTTTGCAAGATGGCACCAACGATCTCAACATTTATGCGGGAGACTGGTGGAAAGCAAACGAAACGATGGAACGCGCACTTACCTTTGCGGGCTACGATGTAAAGCATGTTTGGGGAGAGGGTGCTCACAACGGATCGCATGGCACGGCAGTTTTTCCCGAAGCCATGCGTTGGCTGTGGCGTGATCATCCAAAATCAATTTCACCTGGCCAAACAAAAAATGTTTTCCTCAATGATATACTGATCCCCGGTGAAGGATGGGAGCTTGTAGGGGAAGGTTTCGGATTTACAGAAGGTACAGCCGTGAATTCAAAAGGCGAAGTTTTCTTTCAGGATATTCCAAACGCGAAGACCTATAAAATCACGCTCGATGGAAAACTTGAGCAATACAATCCTGATTCAAAAAAAGCCAGCGGAACGACCTTCTCAACGAATGGTGAAATGATCACGATCACCGGTGGGTGGTCTGAGCCACCAACGAAACAAGTGCATCGTTACAGTAATTCCACGAATTATGAAGTAGTTGCCGATGCAACGCCCGGTAATGACATCACCATCTCACACACCGGCAATATTTATATCACTTCACCGGATGGTCGCGAGAAGCCAAGCAAATTATATCTCATCAGGCCCAATGGCGAACGAGTTGTGGTCGATGAAGGATTAAAATTTGCTAACGGGCTTTGTCTTTCGCCAGATCAGACGCAATTGTATGTAACAGAATCTGCCTCTCACTGGGTGTGGGTTTATCAGGTTCAACCCGATGGGACGTTGAAACATAAACAAAAATATGGATGGCTTCATGTTCGCGACAGCGATGACAATGCCTGGAGTGATGGACTCAAGTGTGATCGCGATGGAAGGGTGTATGTAACTTCCCTGAGCGGTATCCAGGTACTCGATCAACTGGGCAGAGTTAATGCCATAATTCCTGCACCGAAGACCAAAGGGCAGGTCTCAAACCTGTGTTTCGGTGGAGCAAATTTCGACATCATGTATGTATCCGTTCATGATAAAGTTTTCCGGAGAAAAGTAAAAGTGAAGGGAGCGAATAATTGGGATCGTCCACTAAAACCTGCAGCACCAAGGTTGTGACAAACTTTTAAAGGAAGTTTCTCCTTTGAATTTCTGAAACACATTGACGGATGATTCTGACTTCGGTGGAGTTGGTGAATAGTCACTGGTCATTAGTCATTAGGAGGAAATTGGAAATTGGCATTAGGCATTGGGCATTAGGCATTAGGAAATGCCGAGTCGTCCTGGGAAAAGTTGGGGCATGAACGTCAATTATGCATCAAAATGAATATGATGCGCTAACGTTTAGCGTTTTCGTTCTAATGCCTATTTTAGTGGATGCGTTACCTGTCCTGCCTGCTTCTGGTTTTGCTTCTGGCATGTGCTGCCGAAAAGCCTGATCAACACAATATCATAGGAGACTCCATTGGTGTTCAATCCAGCAACACAAATGAACCTACAACCAATCCGTCACTATCGACTTCGGGTGATTCAAGCGTTTATATCGGTCCGGTCTATCCGTTCGTCCTTACTCAGGAATATTATACACCACTGTATTTTGTAACCGACTCCGCCACCATATCACTTGAGAACCTGCGAGAGTCGTTGGATTCATTGATCTATGAGGAAACGGATGAACAACGAAGCCGCGTGAAACGCGATGTAGCGCAGAAAAATTTTTACCTGGCCGGGCTGGATACCATTTCCATTTTCGACAACCAGGGTGTAAAACTTTTTCGTGCGCGCCTTGAGCGCGTGGAATACTTCGATACATCGATTGAAGGAGAGTTTATTGCCGTGTATAAGCCGATCGGAAAGATACAGTTCAGGGAAGATGTCAGCTACTGCGTATCGCAGGGGCGACATGCATTGAAAGAGTTCCACTACAACCTGGAAGAAAAAAACGATGACGACTTGTCAAAAAGATTAACCAAGACCTTTGAAATCAACACTGATGAGCTGGAAAGCATAAAGCATTTCATCCTGAATCCAGAACCTGCAACCTATTCAATAATTACAACTCGCGATGGTTCACGCATGGTTGAAACAACAGGAGAAACTTCCCGGGAAGTCTTAAAGCGCACGGAGAACATTGTGATCTGAATCTTTACCCTGTGCATTTCAAAATAAATGATCATCCGGTTCTTCTTGCCGAAATGGGTGTAGCAGAGAGTGACGCAATTTGGGTGTCGCTGCTTACGTTTTCAGATGGAGCATACAGGCCCAATGCGCGAAACAGAATTTACTTTTAGAGAAATTTCTCAAGCATCGTCAGATTGCTACCGCTTACGGGCTGAACGAGGAAGGCTCTATGTACAGGCTCAATGATTCTTAATGCCGCTGTTGGGTGTCCTCAAATAACACCAACACGCGGGAGAACAAGACAACCTGGGCCGAGAACCATCGCGAGGGTTAGTTTATCATTCCACTTATACATTCTCTGCTTGCAGCTTGCAGCTTGCAGCTTGCAGCTTGCAGCCTCCTACATCTCTTCAACATTTTAATTATCTTAACAATCCTATTATCCCCATGTGCATGAAAACATTCCCCGCAATCATCCTTGCCGCGCTGATCATCTCAGGTTGCGCGCAGAAAGAAACGAAATCAACGCCTGATAAAAGTAAGGTAACGCTTGGCAGCATCGACAGCCTGGAGTCGAAAATTCTGAAGGAGCAACGAAAAATCTGGGTCTACACGCCACCGGACACAACCCGAAAATATCCACTCGTGGTGCTTCTCGATGGTGATGGTCATTATTCGTCTGTGGTGGGCATGATCCAGCAACTTAGCACCGTGAATGGCAATACGATTTTGCCGGAGATGGTAATCGTAGCCATCCCAAACACAGACCGCACACGCGATCTTACACCTACGCACGTAGATGCTGCGTTTGGCGACTCCACGTTTGTCAAGACGTCCGGTGGTGCAGAGAATTTTGCGATGTTCATGCGAGACGAGCTGTTTCCGTATGTTGAAAAGAAATATCCGGTTACCTCTTACCGTACGCTGATCGGGCACTCGTTTGGGGGACTGTTTGTGATCAACACGCTCGTACACCATCCCGAGATGTTCAACAATTACCTGGCGATCGACCCAAGCATGTGGTGGGACGAACGCAAACTGACGACACAAGCGCTTGAAGCATTTTCAAAAAATGATTACACGAATAAGCATTTGTTTGTGGCTGTGGCGAACACGATGAACGAAGGTCAGACCGTTGAATCGGTGAAAAACGACACAGCAGAAGCCACTTTCCACATTCGTTCGATCATGCACTTCAACGAGCAGGTTCAGAAACTCAAAACCGGCCTGGGCTTCAGTTCAAAATATTATGGTGATGACGACCATTCCAGTGTTCCGCTCATTGCGACCTACGATGGATTACGTGGCTTCTTCCACTGGTACAACATGAAAGCATTCAACAAATATTACGACAAGGCCTCGACAGCGACTCCGCAAGAAATGATCACCCACATTAAGCAACACTACGAAAACATCTCGAAACACTATGGCTATACTCAACTCCCCGCGGAAGGAAGCATGAACAGCATGGGTTATGGCTTCATGTTTAACAAGATGCCGGAGAGAGCGTTTGCATGTTTTGACCTGAACCTCCAGAACTATCCGAAGAGTGCAAATGCGCATGACTCGATGGGCGATTATTATCTGTCGGTAAAAGATACCGTCCACGCAAAGGAGTATTTCAACAAGGCGTTAGCCATCCAGCCACTGGATTATACGAAGGACAAGTTGAGTAAGTTGAAGTAGTCACTAGTCACTAGTCACTAGTCATTTCGAAGATCCCGATCGTAGCGTAAGCGGAGCATCGGGAAGTCATTAGTCATTAGGAATTGGGAAATCAGGCATTGGGCATTAGGGATTAGGCATTAGGGAATTAGGCATTAGTAAATGCACGATGGCAGGATAATGAGTCATTAGTCATTGGGAGGAGATTTGGAAATGATAACTCCATGCGCTCGAAACAGACCTCGATATTACCTATCTGATTTCTCTTGTTGTCCAAAAATACTATAGCATTCCGGGGATCGAACTTTGCCGTCTCAGCGGGGTCTCCGCTTCGGGACCCCGCGTCTTCGCAGCTCACACGTCATCGTAATGTGCGGGTGTGAATACATGTGACTTGCCTTTTTCGTAGAACGATGCACTACTATGTGGAGGAGTGAGAGTCCGCTTGAGTGGCGCAAGTCTCGAGCGATTACAGGCGCGACAGTTCGGCAAACATGCTCGCAGTCTTCGAACTGTCGTGACCGATTTTACCGCTGTGTCATTGGCTTCTCCAGCACCGCCACAAACTCGGCAATGATCTTTTTCTTTTCTGCCTCTTTCCCGTGTTCCCAGCATATGGCATCGTATCGTTTCATTAATTTGTCAAGGTGAGGATCGTTGGTCAGTAGCTTCAATCTGTCCATCAAGGCACCCACGAAATAGTAGCCGCTGCCTGAAATATTCTTTAACGCTGTAAGTAGGTAGCTGTGCACTTCTTTTTCATTTCCAACATAGACGAGATCGGCCAGGCCCAGATCGACAGATTCAGCATTCTTTGCTGCAAACAAAGCAGTCTTGAGACGCCCGCGCTGCTCTGCCGACAGCATCGAGCTGAAAGGTAGGTGCTCGGTGCGCGAATAGTATGACATGAAATCGCTTTGTGGTGAGAGTTCATAGGTGCCTTCCCAACGTGTATCAGGATTTTCGGCACACCTGACAAGCCACTCGACCGTAGCCATAAATTTGTCAAGGCCATCAGTCATTTTATTGATCCGTTGGATCTCTGCAATCCGCACTTTATAGACTTTAAGCGCGCTGTCCGAAACAATTTTCGCCCCATACGACAACGCGTGAGTCACATATTCCTCTTTATGCTTGTCGAGAAATGCAATAACCGTTGTGCCTGGGATATAAGTGGGTGGGGAGGGACAAATCATGTTTGGTTCAAAGGCAACCCTTACTTCATTGGCACTGATGTCACCCTGCAACACATCCACAACCGAAATCACTGCGTAATGGTCAGTATAGGTTATCTTCTTTTCTTTCCGCTGCAATTCAATTATTTCGGTGACGCGCCCGGTAATGATGTATTGACTCTCTTCAACCAACATGCGCAAAGGCCTAGGACTGATCGGGTAATCATCGCCATAAACGCTAAGCACCAAACCAAACACAACAAGTAAGGCAACTATGGAGGTTTTCATAGGAATGGATTTTCAATGAAGATGCATCCAGAACCAAAAAAGCATAGCGTTATCTCAAAAAAAGTTTCGGAGCTTCATGTATCCCCTTCTGGCGCAAGTTTTCGGGCTTCAGCGATTACATGCGCGAGCTTCGTCCCATGAATGTAAACATTGCAAAGATTGGTGGCATAGCACAGCGTGCTATTGGAAGGGAAGTCGGCTTTTAATTTGTGAAACGCCTTGACGCAACAGGCCTGTTAACGTCACGCCTTTATTACGGCATTCAGGAAGCTGCGGATTGTTTCGGACCTGCCAAGGGGTTCCAGAAATACATTGAACAGGTTCACTGCGATGGCAAGAAACGTTGCAGGATGTTTTAGTTTTTCATACCTGAACGCTGCAGCGACAACCAACGCGATAATGATAAATTGTGTTAGATAAATTGGCGCCATGATATCTACCGCTGGCCACTGCGCACGGTGCATGCCTACATAGACGTTTTGAATTCCGCGGCCGAGTGCCGGCATCATGATAATGAATACACTGGAGATCAGCCACCACGCATGGTCTTCGAGATTTTTCCTGTGCATGATACTCTTGATCACTGCATAGCCAAAGGCCGTCATCATTACTACTTCCACAGCCGCGACTCCGGTGAAGAACCAACTTTCAAATGGTCCGAACCGATCGCGCATAGCGTCAGCGTTTGTTGCGTTCATGAGGTCGCGCTGCAACATGCTGAACGCGGTAAGAGACACGCCACCTGCCAGAAACATTCCAATAATTCCATTGGTGCGGTGTGAAGGCAACTGTCCGTGTGTTGCCAGG
Source organism: Chryseosolibacter sp. (assembly GCA_036402115.1). Lineage (GTDB taxonomy): Bacteria > Bacteroidota > Bacteroidia > Cytophagales > Cyclobacteriaceae > Chryseosolibacter. The sequence goes on along the minus strand of DASWTM010000131.1, from coordinate 4,377 downwards.
TAGGGTTGAACGATGAGATACAGATACCAGATCGTTCCGGTCCAGTAGTGAACATGAACAGACCAGGCATTATCAGTGAAGTCGCCCCAGTAATCGCGGAAGATGCCAAGCTGCATCAACGCCATCGGAAGCAGCATCCACAGGTGAAGGGAACGATATCGAGCCAGGCCGGTGGTCTTTGATGGTGCCTGGAGTGTGGCCGTGAGATTTTCAGACATAGGTCTAGGTTAGGTAAATGAAGATATGAAAAAGATGACGTGGTGGAAAGACCCGGTGCCTCGTTTTTATTTTGGCCGATCGAGCAAATCCCGAGACGTGGAAAGCGCTGGACCTGGAATATAGAAGAGTATACTCGACTCCGGAAGAGTTCTTGGAGTATGAAAAGAGTTTAGGCAATGAAGGAAGAGCAGTTTGAAAATCCTTCCTGCTGCCAGGTTCAGGTTGCCGGGGCTTGGTAGATAATTTGCGAGCAACGAGTTCCGCTCAGCTGCATAGTGTGCTTCGGAGTGATGACGCAAGCCTGGAATGACGTCATCGCAGAAAACTTTGTGCGTCTTTGCATGTCGGATCTGTAATTCGCGGACAAAACGTATAGCGGAGACGTTGTCGCGTTAGGGATGGTAAGGGGCCCGATGGCTATCGGGCGCCCCGCGCTTCGCGGGGCCGTAGCGAAGCGAAGCCCTGGACAGCCCGGGCCGAAGGCAACGCCACTCAACTAGCTTGTCGTTCCTATGAATCCAGGTCGAAAGGCCAGGGAACATCGCCATCGAAAAGTATCACAGTACCTCGGAACCCATCAGCATCCTGACTATCTTTGGGCGTGACCCTGCGCCTGACTCTACAATTTCTGCTCTGCACCGCACTCGTCAGTGCATGCACGACCTCGAGCGTATCAGCGCATAGCGGTGCCCCCTCGATGCTTGTTGGAACGAAAGATGGTAAATCTGTCGCGCTGATGAAGCTTGACGAAGGGTATTCGCTCAGCAAGCTTCAGCCTGTTCATTTCAGTTATCATGATCGACCGGTTTTCCTGAGTGCGATCATCCCAAATGAAACCGATGGCTATTTTGAGGTGCTGATTGCGTTTGATGGAGCGAAGTATGAGATATTGCAATGTGGCAGGACGAAGTAATGGAGTCGAAGCGCATCGTCCTCGAAACGAGAGACAATGCGAGACATGGAGCACCTGGGTTTTCTAGCCTAAAATAAACCCGGGCTTTATAATTCTTTTTTTCTTATCGTTTCCTCACTTCAGCATCGTGCCAGTGACTATCGAATTTTTGGGTTCGGCAGAGGAGAATTTCTCTTCCAAAAACTGCTCGAACGAAATTCCTTTTCTGAAATTGGAAGAGGAGTGCTTCAGATTGCTGGTGCTTAACTGCGGATAGCGTTTCGTAAATTCAGTCGGAAGCGTATAATTCGTAAGGTCATTATTGCCGGAGAAGAATGTCCAGGTAACCCATGGTGCTGTCAGAGACGGGTAATCGTAAAACTGCGTTGAACGCCATTCGAAATCAGTTCCCGCAATCGCAAAATTCTGAAACGTTTTATTCGTAAGCGACACGTCAGCTTTTTTCAGTGTAATGTCTGCTGCGGGTGCCGCACCGTACGCCTCATAGCTTACACCATACTCGCTTGTAATATCTGCAGATATAACAGTTTGATAGCGGTTGAAGCGATTGAGGTATCCTACCTGATACGATGAGTAGGACCCACCCGAGATGCCCTCCAGGTAAAGGTTCAAATAGTATCCTGCATTCCGCACATAGGGTTGATTTTCTTCCAGCGCCCTGACCACCACATAACTGAAATCAGACAGACCCGGAAACGTTACTTTCACAGTTTTATCAAACGGCTTCAGGTTAGCGAGTGAAATTGTCTGCTTTCCTCCGGCCGCAAGATCTTCAAGGAATGCATATTTTGGAACACCATCTGTACCCGTGGCAAACAGAAAGTAATCGTTAAGGGTTGATGTGATGCGTGCATTGTACCGGAACGATTCATCGGTCAGCTTAGTGTGAGAATACGAAGTGAACTTGTTTGAAATACCCGAGTTGTAGAAGTACCCCAGGTCTGCATCGCTCAGCGTGACCTCATGCTCACCGAGGCCTGTTCCGTAATCGCCTGCGGTTGGATAGACTGGCAACACTTTCCACTCTGCTTTGGGCGCTACACCAGAATACGTTTCGATGTTGAAGTGAACGTTGTTAGGTCCCTGTGAAAACCTAAAGAGTGAGACAACGAAGGGCTGATCGATGACGACCGTGGAATCGAACACGAAGTTTTCACCCGCCTCAAATGGTTTTGCCGCAAGCAAGTTATTGTCCTTATCGTGCAGCACAATCCAGTTTTCCGATTCACTGGTTTCGTACTTTGCATCAATGATTATTTTGAAATAAGGCTTTGGAACGCTCTCTTCTTTGGAACAACAAAAGAACAACATGCAGGCGAAAAACAGTGTTTTAGTTTTCAGCATAGGGATCTTATCAGTGGATCCTACCAAGATAAAAGGACTAATTGAAGAATACAATATAGGTGTTCACCTTATACGCCTTAGGCTTGTCGGATTCTGACCGGTTTTTTCGAACGTAATTGTTTGCTCAGTTGAGTTGGCTTTTTTTAACAACCAACTCCTCGCCTGTCACATGCATAACTCAGCGAAACATGTTTGATAGCTTTGGTTCTATAACATCCGTGACGAAGATTTCCTCATCCCGGACCCTACCGGCTTGTAAGGTTTTCGGTAAGTCTGCTGATTTCGACACCACATTTGCAGATATCTTTGCACAAAGACTATCCGCTCATGCTATTCCGTGTATTGACCCTCACATGCCTCCTGGCAACGTTTTCCTTTTCTTCGTTTGCACAATCCAATCTCGATGTCGGGCAATTTGTAAAACAAACCATGCGTGAAAGCTGGGCGGATGTGGAACCGCTGGGTCAGGACGATCAGGGTGCATACTACCTGATGATTCCGTACTCGGAAGTGATCGCAGGACCGGTGGCGGGTGACAAAAGTTTTTACTTTGCTCACATCAGCGAAAAGGCGGAACTCGTTCAGAAAAAGGAAGTGTTGTTTGAAATCGATGGTCGCGAATCAGACTATGAGTTTACGCGGGAGATCAGCGGAAAGATTATGGTGTTCACTTCCGTGGAGGAAAAGAAAGCCCGTACCGTGACGTTCTATGCGCAAGAGCTCGACCGCAAAAACCTTTCATTGTCTACTCCGAAAAAAGTTGTGCAGCTTTCATTCGACAAACTGAAGCGTGATTATGAACGCGCCAGCTTCAGCTCCGAGCTGTCACGCGACAAATCGAAGATGCTGATCTCTTACAGCCTGGTCAACGACAAAAACGAGCTGCTGACATTCGGCTACGTGGTATTAGACGCCAGCCTCAAACAGATTTTTTCCTGGGCGGGAAATCTTGATATGTCGGATGGCATTTATCTTTTCGACCAGTTCCGCATCAGCGACAAAGGTGAAGTTGTTTTGCTCACGCGATTTTTCGACAACAAAAAGGATTATACGAAAGGAACCAAGCTCAAGAAATCGAATTTTGTAAGTTCTACGCGCTCGATGGAATATAAAGCAAACTATGACCACCGCGTAGTAAAGTTTGAAAGCAACGGAAACACGAAAATTATTCCGATCCCTGCCGGCAAAGCATTTTACAACGCGCTGGATATAACCATCGCGGCCGATGGTAATGTAGTGCTGATCGGATTCACCTCTGATAATGAAGATAACATTCCCAACGGAGTGGTGTGCCTGAAAGTGAATGCAAAAACCGGAGTCGTAAGTGAGGCAGGAACGAAACACCTGGGCAACGAATTTGAAATGCCGAGTGACATCTCGATTAAAAATAACGGCCTGACTGCGGGTAAGGACCAATATTTGAGTTATCGGTTTATTCTAAGTGATATCCGTCACAACAAGTCAGGTGGTTACACGCTGATTGGCGAACGAAACGTAACGCAGACAAAACGCAACGGACAAGTTTTCTACACTGTTAACCACCTGGATGATCTTGCCATCGTTGACGTATCGGCCAGCGGTGCAATTTCCAACGTACATAGAGTGACCAAAAGTCAACAGGCAGTTGATATGGAGATCTTCAACGCTTCTTATTTTTTCACCGAAGTCAACGGTGACAAGTACATTGCCTTTTCCAACCTTGGCAAACCGAATCTTCACGAGAATGTGCTCGTCAAAATATCCCCTGACGGAAAACAAACGCGCGAGGTTATGTTTTCGACCAAAGATGCCGAGGTGACCATTCGTCCGAAAGATTGTATGCTGTTCAAAGGCAAAAAGCTCATCATGTATACTACTAAAAACAACCGATATGTTCGGTGGATTGGCAAGGCGTTGTGAGG
>DASWTM010000130.1:0-14334 GCA_036402115.1 Chryseosolibacter sp. | reverse complement strand
TAAGACGCAAAGGATCGGCCATAAGTTTCTTTAATGCGGAATAACCTTTGTGTTTTCGGTAAAGGCTATGAACGTAGCGGTGTAATTGCCGATAATATGCTGTGTTGAACGTACTCTCAAACATCATCGCTAAATCATCTGAATCGCTCCAATTCCTCTTCTCTTTTAGCTGATCTTTCACATTTTCATAAAAATTTGTGCCGGGTAAGGGATACGACACGGATATTCCAACTTCATCCGGTAACGCTCTTAATACCAATTCAATGGTCTTGTCGATGTCTTCTTTTTGTTCTCCCGAGTAACCAAACTGAAGGAAGTAGGCGACTTTTATGCTCCGCTTTCGCAAACGTTTACTTGCGTCATAGATCTGATCAACAGTAGTCCCTTTGTCCATAGCATCAAGGATGCGCTGCGATCCCGATTCAGCACCAACCCAAACCGTCTCGGCTCCCGAATCTCCCAGTGCATCCACAACCCCCTCATCGCATAGCAAATCAACACGCGATTGTATTTTATACCGGATCTTTAGCTTTCGGTCATTCATTAACAAAGCGAACTGCTGTATCCATCCCGGCTTGAGACCGAAGATATCATCGCAAAACCAGAGATGGTCGGGCTCATATGCTTTTATTAAGTACTCGATTTCATCCACAACGCTGATCGGTGATCGTGAAGTATATCGATTACCATAAATGGGTTTTGCGCACCAATTGCATTTGAACGGGCACCCACGCGTTGTGGCTATGTTCAGTGAGAAATAGCCGTGATGTTTTTTCCAGATCTTACGATAGGCATCAATATCAACAAGATCCCAGGCAGGCAGCGGCAGTTCATCCAGATTTTTCATCACACCGCGAGGAGGATTTATAATGGTCTTGCCCGTTCTTCGATACACCAGCCCCCGAATCAGAGCAACATCCTGACGTTTGTCGAGTGCCTGTAATAGTTCACGAAGTGTTTCCTCCCCTTCGCCTTTCACCACATAGTCGACACTGTGTAGAAAATATTTTTCATACTGATCGGCAGCGTCCGAGGTAGCGACAATGACAGTACAACCGAATTTGCTCGCAGCTTTTGCCATATCGAAAGCGGCCTCACGCATTTTGGTGAGACACATTTTCGTTAAGTAATTGAACGAGTCATCATAGATGACAAAATACTGCGGATGCTCACGCTGGAGAAATCCAATCAGGTCACCAGGGTGTTTTCGAAGATTGGTATCGAACAACGACACGTTGAAGCCTGCGTTTCTCACAACCGCAGCGGCAATGATTGTTGCAAGTGGTGGATAGGGTTGCTTAAACCGCCACTGCTTGGAATCGAAGTGATAGAAGAAAGAATGGGCAAACAAGACATTACTCATAATACTTCAGCACGTTTAGTCGCTTTGTCGATACGGAATTGAAATTCATCGAGCACCCGCTTTTGAAAATTTCTCGGATGATTTTTCGACACATGATCTGTGCTTTTAAACGCGAGGCTAAAATCTTCAGGTGAATAAGAATTTCCATACATCTTTTTCCATCGATGGAGTGTAATGTTTTTAAAAATTCGATTCAGTGAATCGCCAATCGTCCAGTCGATACATTTCTCTACAATTCTTTTGGCTAACGGCTCATGTTTTTCATCAGGCGGAATTCTTTCCAGATAATTTGGAAAGTAATTCTTCAACCACTTTTCGTTTGCGGCCATCAGCCTTTTATACCCCGCTGATCCGGTTAATGGAAGAACGGTCGCGAGTTCCGTTGCTGTGAAAATGTTTTTTTCATCAATTTCCAGGTGGTTTTCATCAACGAAGTAGTTCACGCAGAAATGCCGATGAGAATTTTTGAGAAATAACTTTTTGTACAATACCAGCAACATTCGGCTGACCCATACGCGCTGCGGAGCACAGACAATGAAAAAATCAAAGTCCGAATTTTTGTCCATGAAGTTTTTCGAGAACGATCCAGAAGCCATCACCGCGCGAACAAACGGAAATCTGGAAATGACCTCCGCTTGCTTTTCAACAGTTGGCAGCAACGCATCGGCCAATGCATTTCCTTTCAACCTGCGTGTGAACACATCTGTCTCCGGTTGAACAGCGTACAAATCGTCCACACACGTGATCTGGTTTTCGAAGGCCAACGCATCCAACGTTAACTGCAAGTGGCGGGAATCCGCTTTTACAGGAAGAAAATTTAGGATTTCCACAGCCTTCAACGGGTAGCCGAAAATGTCGAAGTACAGTAGGGTGCGAAGAATCGCATGGTCGAGATCAATATGATAATTATTTGTCGGCACCGGCAAGCTTTAGTTGTGTGATAGTGGCTGGTTGCGCCTTCTGGAAATTCATAGTGGCGAAAAACAAAGTGAAAAACACAATCCCTTTCTGTAATTCAAGGACACTTTCCGTAAGACTGACGATTAGAAACAGCACTAGAAAACTTAGAAAGATAATATCGTGATTTCGTATTGCGCTTGCGAGCCCCATGCCTATATATATCATGAAGAACAGGATTCCGAAAAGTCCTGATGACAACAGGATAAACAAATATTGGTTATGTGGATCGTACGAGTCCAGAACGTTTGTGACGCGGAGCGTTTTGCCGGATTGTTGAACTGCATCCTTCACATCACCAGGCCCCACGCCCAGAAACCAATTCGTAGTAGCATATGTCTTTGCCGCGAGCCACCACAGGGATGCACGGATCTCGGTTGAGTTCGTATAGTGTTTATTCGATGTGATCGTGATTCCGTTTGACACGATTTCATCTACTTGACGATAACGCGTCACTGGATTTAAGAAAACGCCCGCGATGATGGCCATCAGCAGGATGCACAATAAAAACTTCAATGACCTTTTCCTTTCCGCAATGAAAACCTGATGAACGAGCAGGCATAAATAAAACAACGATAGCATTAAGACGATAATTCGCGAGGCGAGGAAAATGATCGAAATCGAAAAAAAAATGATCAGCGCACCGTTGAAAACTTGTTTTGGTGTCGAGATGGCACCCGAAAAGTTCCGGCACACGAGGATGATGCAGCAAAATGCTGCATAGAGCGCCAGGTAGGTCGGATGCATGTTTATTGCAGCCGCAAGACGGACATAGGAGAAAAACATCCAGGGCTTTTTTGAATCACCCGCCACAAATCCACTTGACGATAAATAATTGAGTGACTCACTTCCAATCACGCCATCGTTGAATAAATGTAATTGGTACCCCGCATAGCTATAGCACATGAGGAGGGCCAATGCGCAACTGTAACAAAAGATGTGTTGAATGTTCTTCGTTATTCGGCCCGATTGTATAGTTGACGTCCCAAATGCAACGGGTAATAAAAAAAAGAAGGCTTTCCGTTCCAGAGCAAACCACGCTTCCGAAGTTTTTTCACTGTAACTGATGCCAGCGCACATCCACAGCCCAAACGCAATCAGCGCAAGAAGCTGATAATTATCTTTTAATCGGCTCAGACGTTGGAGGAGTGCTGGTTCGAAAAACCAACAAATGATAAACGTAAGTATTGCGATGTGAGTAACGAGAACCGAGAAAGGCATTGCGGCAGCGGCCACATACAAACTGCAGCGGCTCAGCCATATGATGCGTATATCCCATCCGTTATTCACTTGCGAAGTTTAAAAGAATTCGCTGGTTTATTGTTTTTCGCTCGCTGTCATTGAACCACCCCCATTTGTTGAAATACCGAATAGCACTGAAGACGTGTCGAATCAGAATTGTAAAATTCTTATACGAGGCACGCTGGTTATGATGATAGATGGTAGCTTCTGGATAGAAGACAGTTCGGTAATGCTTGTGAATTCTTCGGGTGAGGTCTGTATCTTCGGTGTACAAGAAAATTGTTTCATCGAACAGTCCAACTTTTTTTAGTGTCTCCATTCGAAGGAACATAAAGCAGCCCGAAAGAAATGGAACGTCCATCACCTGGTTGTATCCTGTGAAATGCATTTCGTATAAGTGATTCATACTGTTCAACAGACCAGGGTTGAACTTGAGGAATCGTCTTGAAAAAAGCGTCACGGGGGACGGCAATAGCTTACACAGGGGTTGAAGCCTCCCATCTGGATACAATACTTTCGGCATGATCAATCCAACACGTGTGTCTGTCTGCATATACCGAGCGAGCTTTTCGATCACTTCTTTCTCAAAGTAAACGTCAGGGTTAAGGATGATGTGATATTCGATGTTTTCACTCAGGGCCTTACGCAGAGCGATATTATGCCCCGCGCCAAAGCCTACGTTCCTGTCGTTGAAAATATAGCTGACACGAGGGTGAATAAACGAGTGACGAAAGTAGTCAGTTGGCGAGTTGTCGATCAGGTAAAGAACCGAATCCAGTGTGCTTGCAAGAAAACTTTCTACGGCCCGGCTTAACAGCGCTGGGTCGTTTTTATAGATCACGATAGAGGCAGAAATTTTATACTGCATAGCGCTGGTGAAGGATAAGGTTCTTTACGATTTTATAACGATTAACAAGCTGCCTTCCAAGAGTAAGACGGCTTGACATTCCCGTAGTCGATGCATTGTGTGCGTGTCTGCGATGCAACACGAGCTTATCAGGGATCACCGACACGTTGAAATACATTTCAGCAACCAACCCAATCCAGATGTCGTGCATTGGAATGTCAGGCGGAAAGGGTAGTGCTTTTTCAATGACAGATCTTCTAAACGCCATGCAGCATCCCATGTAAGAATTTCTGATTAAGTTCTTAACAATACCTTTCTGCGTTTTCAATTTTTTGTCTTCAGGCGAATGGATCGGGTGTAGTCGATCGTCAACAAACTCACAATCACTTAATACCAAATCAAAGTGACGGAGGTAGGAAAGGGTAATCTCAACCTTTCCAGGCAACCACACGTCATCCTGGTCGGCCAGAAATATGACATCTCCTGAACTTTGCTTGAGAGCCGCCTCGAAATTTGAAACAATTCCTATCGCGTGTTTGTGCTGTAGAATTTTTACGCGAGAATCATCTAGGCTGCGCACGATTCCCAGCGTATCATCTGTGGATGCATCGTCTGAAATGATGACTTCGTCATCGACAGATAGTTGAGGGAGTATAGAGGTGAGCTGCTCCCCTACATAGCGTGATCCGTTCCTGGTCGCGAGACAAACTGAAATCATTTGTGAAAACTACCCATAAGTTAAAAACTTGTGCTGGCAATTCCATCACCTTTTTGGTGACGCGGCAGAGGGCTTCCTACAATATCCTTGCTGGATTGCCGCGAATGAAGATAGGTGAGCGACAATAGCACAAAGGAAAGACCAATCGGATTATTGACAAATTGATTGGTAATCGATTGAAGGAAGATAAATAAAGCAGAAAAGAAAAAAGCCTTCGATACCGCATCACGCACTGCCGCTCGATAAGCCGCTAACAACAAGTAAAGCAGGTATGCCCAGACTCCTAAGCCTACCACGCCTTGTTTGTGAAATATTTCAAGATATGAAATCTCCATGTGTACTGGTCTGGATGGTACACCATTGCCAAAGCCATGTCCAACGGCAAATGACAACGGAGTGATCTTCGCTAAGACTTCGCTAGCTTGCATGAACCTTCCCGCGTCTGAGGCATCGCGATTGCCTAACAATTGCTCTTTAGGAACACGCTCGTCCAGGCCTTTTACCTCGTGCAACAGAATGCTCGCTCCGTAAATTATAGGTTTGCTGAAGAAAACGACTATGATGGCGAACATCAGCGTCACGGATGCATGTATGAATTTCTTTTCAAGAACGGCATACAGAAGGTAGGTAAGTGTCAGCGCAAACAGGAAGCCTCGTGTGAAGGTTAGAATTATGGCCGTTGCTAGAAGTAACATCATTATGACCTTATGTTTCCTTTGAATGAAAAATGCAAAGATCAAGGCGATGCAGACGTAAATAAATCCTTTGTAGAAGAAGGTGGTCTCCGCTCGGAAGAAAAATTCGCCTGTAGGAATGACCAAATCATAGAAGGAAAGGAATGAAACTAATTCAGTGTGAATCATCACAAGGATCACAAAGAAGGTGACCGCCAAAATAGCTGCACCCGAAATGATTAGCGAAGGAACTCTTCGGACAACGGTGGTGTCTTCTATTATAAACACGAAGAACGGAAGTATGAGAACGTACGCAAGGGGCTTCACATCTTCAAATAGGAGTGTCATCTCAGCGCCCGACACGATGCCAATGATGGCTGCGAAAAACATTGATGCAATAAATGCTGCAAGGAAATAGCTGAACACGGATGGAAGCCTGCGTCCTTGAATGAAATAGACAACGGTCAGCAACATCGCGGCTGCAAACAAAATCATTCGTAGAGTGACTGGACCAAAAGCTGTTAATCTACCACCACCGCCAAGAATCAACTCAACGATGATCACAAAAAAGAGAATTCGACTGATGTTCTTCATATCCGCAGATCCAGAAATTTTTCGATGAACCAACGGTCGCGATATTGGGTCGAAAGCCTCGCGGCTGTGGGAAAACCACCGAGCCAAAAGGAAACGTCTTTTTTATAGCAGTGTTTGTACATTCTTAAAGCGCGCAAGTAAGTTTCAAAACGTTTTTTTGGATCCGCTGAGGTAGTCGCGCTTGAATGCGCGTGATGAATAATAGTATCAAGTATACAGACATCCGTGTTACAGGCTGCCAGCCGATCACAGAAAACAATATCACTGAAGTCAAGCGGGAATCTTTCATCGTAGCCCCCGGCTTTTTCGAAAGCATCAACGGTGACGAGCATGCCACTGTTGATCAGTTTAATGTTTTCTAAGGAATGGATACCTACCTTAGGTTTTGGCAACGATATTCCCCTTCCCCTTCGAAGCCGAAACGGTGAGTAAACCTTCTTTTCACCTTTTACCACTGGCGCGAATACCTGGACTGTTGCATGCGTTGCAACGGCCTGACTATACGAAAAAAACGCCTCTTCAGAAAAGAATGAATCCTGATCCATCAGGAGCATGAATCGAAAACTTTTTTCTTTTGCGAAAACATAAGCGAAATTGTACGCCCTGCCGACACCTGAATTTTTCGGGTCATGGACGTAGTGTGTAGCAAACTGCAGCCGATGATCTGCTTCCGGGCTATTGTCGTATACATAAACATTCACTGCTCCTGGGTTCTTCTCGATCAGCGGACGCAGACTTTCAAACGCCTTTGTCTCGCGGAAGCATTGTCTATATAACACCACTACGAAGAGTACTTTCTCAACAAACCCTGGAAGCTCCATACATCAAGTTATTGATAATAATTCTGTAATGTGTCTTCAACACACTTCAATTTTTGTTTGATTTTCTGGAAAAAGAATAGAATTTTAACACGCGTGTAAGTAACATAAACCGAGACAACCGAAATGACGACCATCCGATCTTTCCAGCAGTATCAGGAAGCATATGAGAAAAGTGTGAAACAACCGGAATTATTCTGGGAAGAGGTCGCGGGCGAATTTGTCTGGCGTAAGAAGTGGAACAAAGTGCTCGAATGGGACTTCAATAAACCGGAAGTGAAATGGTTTATCGGAGGCAAATTGAACATCACTGAAAATTGTATTGACCGACATCTGCCTAAACGAGCGAATCAAACCGCTATCATTTGGGAACCCAACAATCCAGCGGATGCGGCTCAGCACATCACCTATCAGCAATTGCATGACGAAGTATGCCGCACTGCAAACATGCTTAAAGCAAATGGTGTGAAGAAAGGCGATCGCGTTTGTATTTACCTTCCGATGGTTCCGGCCCTTGCGTACACCATCCTGGCTTGCGCGCGCATCGGTGCCGTTCATTCTGTTGTCTTCGCAGGCTTCTCCGCTAAATCACTTGTCGATCGCATTACGGATGCCGGTTGCAAAATCGTTGTTACTTCTGACGGTGGATTCCGCGGTGATAAAACAATAAACCTCAAAGGCATAATTGATGAAGCGCTTGAACAATGCCCGGGTGTTGAAAGAACGATTGTTTATAAGCACACGCAAACGAATATTAACATGAAGTCAGGCCGTGACGTTTGGTGGAGCGATGCCGTCAAAGGCATGAGTGACAAGTGTGTTGCCGAAGAAATGGATGCTGAAGACCTGCTCTTTATATTATACACCTCCGGTTCCACCGGGAAGCCAAAAGGAATGGTCCACACGTGCGGAGGATATATGGTGTATGTAAATTATACTTTTCGGACTGTATTCCAGTATACCGAAGGTCAGGTATATTGGTGCACCGCTGACATTGGCTGGATTACCGGCCACTCTTATATATTGTACGGGCCACTTTCTACAGGGGCAACGTCCGTAATGTTCGAGGGCGTTCCATCATGGCCAGACTGGGGTAGATTCTGGCAAGCTGTTGAACGACACAAGGTGAATATTTTTTATACTGCACCTACGGCAATTCGTTCACTGGAAAAAGCTCCGCTTAGTTTTGTTCAGCGTCACGATCTTTCTTCATTACGCATATTGGGAAGTGTTGGTGAGCCGATCAATGAAGAAGCGTGGGAATGGTACGATAAAAATATTGGCAAAGGGAAATGCCCGATCGTTGACACCTGGTGGCAGACTGAGACGGGTGGTTTCATGATTTCCCCGATCGCGCATGTTACAAAATTAAAACCCGCACACGCAACGTTACCACTACCTGGCGTTCAAGTCGCAGTGATGAACGAAAGCGGACTTGAAATTGAAGGCAACAACGTTGAAGGACGACTGACCATTAAATTTCCATGGCCCTCGATGGCGCGAACAATTTATGGTGACCACAATCGTTTCAGGGAAACGTACTTCTCAAGTTTCCCCGGAAAATATTTTACAGGCGATGGATGTAAACGCGATGCGGATGGATACTATCGTATTACAGGGCGCGTGGATGACATTATCATCGTCTCCGGTCACAATCTTGGAACTGCAGAAATTGAAAGCGCTGTGGATGAACACAGCGCTGTATGTGAAACTGCTGTTGTCGGTTTCCCGCACGATATCAAAGGACAGGGCATCTACGCGTTTGTAATATGCTACGACAAGCCGACCGAGGAGGAAAAGCTGCGTGCTGAAATCCGCGAGAAGGTTTCAAAAATCATTGGACCGATCGCGAAGCCGGACAAAATTCAATTTGTAAGCGGCCTGCCGAAAACGCGTTCCGGCAAGATCATGAGAAGAATTTTGAGAAAGGTTGCCGAAGGGGATACAACAAACCTTGGTGATACATCAACGCTTCTTGATCCGGCCGTAGTAGACGAAATCAAAAACGGAGCGCTGTAATCTTCTAATTTGACTACTATCCGTTTTTAGTCTCGTCAGGCGAAACCGAATAGCGGAAAGAATTAATTATTTTTGCCGGTTGAATGAAGAACCAGCTGCATTATTCTTTCCTGCTCTGTCTCACCATCATCGGTGTGCTGCTTGTTCTCTCGCAATTTAAGAGTTGTTCGATTGGTTCCTTTAGCTTTCGCAAGCTTGACCCCGTTGCAGCGATTCGTGTTGACTCCGATTCGTTAACAGCCGCTTCTCCCCTTGACAGCATCGCGAAACCGGAGGAACGCGCAAAATTGGATTCTGTAGTGGCGCATGCCATTGAGAAATGTCCTCCCGGAGTTTCATGCATTGAGGATTATAGTTCGGACAGCACAGCACTTCGAAGCTTCCTACGCGCGCTGGCTCGTTCCGAGAAAAACAAAAACCCCGTCCGTGTTGCGTTCTATGGCGATTCGTTTATCGAAGGCGATGTGTTCTGCGGAAGTTTCCGTGACACGCTCCAATCAGTGTTCGGTGGAAGAGGCGTAGGTTTCGTTCCCATTACTTCCGAGGTTGCAGGATTTCGAAATACCATCAAGCACAAATTTCGAAATTGGAAAACGAAGTCGATGATGAATAAACGCGACTCGATGATCAAAGTGGGTCCTTCCGGTTTCTGCTATGTTCCACTGGAGGGAAACTGGGTTCAATACAAGCCATCAAAGCAGCGCTTCCTTCGTGAGTTCCATACCGTTAGATTGTATTACAAGGCTTACAAAGACGCCATCATCCACTATACGTTCGATACCCTCGAATGGTCAGATGTGTTGGAAGCTTCTGGTAAGCTGGAGGAATGGAAATATAAAACCAAGAACGCAAAGCTTGTTGAGTTTGAATTCGATCCTTATGATAGCCTGTTCATTTATGGCGCGAGTTTCGAAAGCAATACCGGTATCTATGTCGATAACTTTTCAATCCGTGGGAATTCAGGAATGAACCTGTCGGCCGTAGCGTCTCGCACGTACCGCGACTTCAATAAATTTCGCGAGTATCGATTGGTTATCCTTCAGTTTGGTTTGAATATGGTCACGGAAGATGGATTCGACTATCGGGCTTACGCAGAAAAAATGGTAGACGTGATTAAATCCATGAAGAAGAGTTATCCACAGGCAAGTTTTCTATTGCTGAGTGTGAGTGATCGCAGCTCTAACGCAACGGGTGAGTTCAGAACCATGCGTTCCATTCCAGCGATGCGTGATGCACAGCGTCTGATCGCGCAACGAACCGGTATTGCATTCTGGGACATGTACGAAGCAATGGGAGGTGAAAACAGTATGGTTAAATTCACAGAGTCGGATCCTCCGCTCGGGGCACGCGACTATACTCACCTGACATTCAAAGGTGGAAAAAAATTGGCGGGATCACTCGCTAAGAGTTTGTTGTTCGAAAAAGCGAAATATGATAAGCGCAGAAAGAAATAGGTGGATTCTAACCATCGTTGCATGGTTCGCTGCGCATACACTTGCCGTTGCACAGGATACCATTGCCTTCGACTATAAATCGTTTGGTTTGGCTATCGATTCGCTCAACGTTATTCAGAACAAGCAGCATCTGGATGAATTTTATGAACAACTGTATCAGTTGAAGAAAGGCGGAGATAAAAAGATAAGCATCATTCACCTTGGCGATTCGCACATACAAGCTGACTTTCTCACCAAAGCGGTGCGAAATAACTTCCAGAACAATTTTGGAAATGCAGGAAGAGGACTCATTGTACCGGGCCGCGTGGCAGGAACCAATGAGCCTTTTAATATTCAGACTTCATCAAACGTGAGCTGGGAGTCGAAACGATGTGTTTATCCAGACCAGCTCTTGCCAATTGGTATCGGAGGTATTACGATTCGCTCTGGCGTTCCGGAAAGTAAGCTGTACGTATACATGAACGATGCAACACAGGATTACGCATTCAACCGTGTGAGAGTATTCCATCAGAAAAACGCAAGTAGTTTTTCACTCCGACTCAAAAACAGTGAAGTAAAGCTGATCGATGCAAAACCGATAAATGACTCAACACGCAACTTCACTGCCTTCGAACTTCCTTCATTACAGACCAGCGTGGTCATTGAATCATGGAAAACAGACTCAGTTCAGAATCACACAACAATCTTTGGTGTTTCATTGGAAAACGGGAAGCCGGGAATTCTCTATCACGTCATCGGTGTAAATGGAGCAAAGTATGTCCACTATAAGGTCGCTAAATATTTTGCGGAACAGACGCACAAGCTCGATCCCGCATTGTTCATTATCTCATTGGGAACTAATGAGGCCCTTGATCACCCGTACGTAGACAAGCGGCTTTTGACGCACATCGAAGATCTCGTCTCATCATTGAAAGCTAATAATCCGCTTGCGAAATTTATCATCGTTACTCCACCGGATTGTTTTATCAAACGAACGAGAAAAAATCCTGGTGTCTTGAAAGTGCGCGAGGCATTGCTTCAATTCGCAGTAGAAAACGGCTACGCATTCTATGATATGTACCAGGCCGTAGGTGGCGATGACGCAGCATTAAAGTGGAAAGAAGCGCAGTTATTACGGTCAGATGGTGTTCACTTCACTAAAGACGGCTACGACTATCAGGGAAATCTATTGTTTCACGCAATCATAAAAGGATACAACGACTATGTTCCCGTTCGACATCCATAAGATTGCCGAGTTGTTGAAATACAATCCTGATGAGCCGCTGCTCTTCAACAGTGGATTATTTCTTTTTCTCTTTACAGGATTTCTCTGGCTCTACATCGCGCTAAGCCCGACACAAAAGCCGAAGCTTATTTTTGTCATTCTCTTCTCGTGGTACTTTTATTACAAATCCAGCGGACAATATTTCGTCTTGCTGATCCTTGCCGCGATAATTGATTTCACGCTGGCGCAATTGATTTACTATGCCCGCGAAAAATCGCTCAAGAAACTATTCATCGCGTTGACGTTGGTGGTCAATCTCGGGCTGCTGGCCTATTTTAAGTACACAAATTTTCTCTTCGATAGCTTTTACTGGCTATATGGCCGCGAGTTTGAACCGTTTGATATCTTCCTTCCTGTAGGTGTTTCGTTCTTTACATTTCAATCCTTAAGCTACACGCTTGATGTCTACCGTGGAAACATTAAGCCTGTCGAGAACATTATTGACTACGCCTTCTTTGTTTCGTTCTTCCCTCAGCTTGTAGCGGGGCCGATTGTGCGGGCGGCCGATTTCCTTCCACAGATCGATAAGCCAACCTTCATCACAAAAGAAATGTTCGGCCGCGCTGTCTTTTTGATTGGATGCGGTCTGTTCAAGAAAGCCGTCATCTCCGATTATATCAGCACCAATTTTGTCGACCGTGTGTTCGATGCTCCGACACTTTACTCCGGACTCGAAAACCTTTTTGCTGTGTACGGATATGCGCTTCAGATCTACTGTGACTTTAGTGGGTATTCAGATATGGCGATAGGCATCGCCTTGCTACTGGGATTCCACTTTCCAATAAACTTCGATTCGCCCTACCAGTCGCAAAACATCACAGAGTTCTGGAGACGCTGGCACATCTCGCTTTCGACATGGCTGAGAGATTACCTGTACATTTCGCTGGGTGGAAATCGAAAAGGCGAAGTCCGCACATTCCTAAATCAAATGATAACAATGTTGCTCGGTGGATTGTGGCACGGAGCATCGTGGCGATTTATTATTTGGGGAGCCTTGCACGGTTTGTCACTCAGCGTGCACAAATATTTCCGAAGGTTCAGAAGTGCTGAGCCGAAGCCGAAAACACGATGGCGAAAAATTCGGAATATCCTGTACACCTTTCATTTTGTTTGCTTCTGCTGGATCTTTTTCCGCGCTTCATCCATGGAGATTGTCGGGCAGATGCTGACGCAGATCTTCACGCAATTCAACATTCAAATCCTTTTCCAGTTTATCGCTGGATATAAAGGTGTGGTCATGTTGATGATGATCGGATATGTGCTGCACTTCATTCCACGCGAAGTGGAAGTGTCTTTCCAGGAGAAACTTACCTCACTGCCGTTTGTTTATAAGGCTGCGTGGATGATCGTCATAATTATTTTAGTTATGCAAACGAAATCAGCAGGAGTTCAGCCATTCATTTATTTTCAGTTCTGAGCGGTTTTGATAATTTCACGTCCGATCCAATCTAAGGCATGACCAAAAAAATCAAACGTACGATGCGAATGGCGCGATACGTTATCTATAAGGAAACACTCATCGATTATCATGAACACATCTGGACGTTCATCGGATCCTTTGTCGGCATTGGTTTGATCGGATTTCTCAACCGCGAAATCCTTAGCGTTTCTGACAATCTTTTTCTAGTCGGATCTTTTGGCGCAACGTCTGTTTTGATTTATGGTGTGATCAATAGCCCACTCGCTCAGCCAAGAAACCTCATCGGTGGTCATGTGCTCAGCGCGATCATTGGCGTGACCGTTGCCATGTTGATTAAAGAACTGTGGCTCGCGGCTGCAATCGCAGTATCGGTTTCAATAGTTGTAATGCAGATCACGAAAACATTACACCCTCCCGGAGGCGCCACTGCATTGATCGCCATCATCGGTTCTGACAAAGTGAAAGCGATGGGCTACTGGTATGTGATCAGTCCAATTCTTTCTGGCGTGATGATTCTGCTAATTGTGGCGCTCATCTTTAATAATATGACGCCCAATCGAAGCTATCCGCGAAACAAGCACTGGTTCAAAGTGTGGCGCAGGAGATACCGCTAATTGGTGGATAATTCTCTTTTATTCACCATCGGATTTCGGATTTTAACCACTCATCTACAAGGATGAAACAATCTGCGGGTAAATCGGTAAACTTAGATTATGACCCATCAGATCAATATTTTCCTGCTATTGTTCGGTGCGCTTCAGGGCTGGTTACTCAGCCTGTGGTTCCTTAAAAATCAAAAAAAGAAAATTGCCAATCTATATTTCGCGTTGTTTCTGATCGTGGTTGGTCTGCAGTTGACTTTCAAATTTATTACGAAAGCATGGCTGATGGAAAACACGAAGCTCGCGTATTTCCTGTCTTACGATCTGCCTTACCTCGCGGGGCCGTTACTTTATCTCTATGT